>JAWWPC010000119.1:0-30483 GCA_033851055.1 Kribbellaceae bacterium
TAGCGGGTTAGAACCTGCGATCGGCGCCAGCAGGCTGCTATCGGTGCAATAACCCGCTACCGGGTCCCGAGATCATCCGGGTTCCGCGGCGAGGTAAGCCCGGGTGGGCGCGCTGGGCGCGAGGGCCGCAAGCGCCCATCGGCGGACGGCCAGCAGGGCGGTACACCGGGCGTACGCCGTACGCAGCGAGCGGTTGAGCGCGAGGTCCATCGGCCGCCGGTAGTTCTGCCTGCCTGCACCTCCGGCTTGACCGGACCAGGTCGAATCGCCCCGACACGCCGAGCTGCCTTCCCCACAACCAGCAGGCAACTTGGGACCGATGAACCCCGACACGCCGGGTCACAAGGGACCGACGAAGGGTTGGCGGGGTTGGCGGGGGTTGGCGGGGGCTGGAGGGTGAGGGAGGATCGGGGGTATGAGCGGGGCTGAGGAGAGTGACATTCGCAAGGTGCTCGCCGACTGCGAGACGTGGGCGGTGGTGGGCCTGTCGAACAACACCAGCCGGGCGGCGTACGGCGTTGCGCGGTTCCTGCAAAGTCACGGCAAGCGGGTGGTGCCGGTGCATCCCGCGGCCGAGACCGTACATGGCGAGCAGGGCTATGCGTCGCTGGGTGAGATCCCCTTCCCGGTCGACTGTGTTGACGTATTCGTCCGGTCCGACCTGGCTGGGCCGATCGCGGACCAAGCAGTGGGAGTCAATGCCCGAGCGGTCTGGTTCCAGCTAGGTGTGGTCGACCCGGACGCTTACACCCGGACCACGGCGGCAGGCCTCACGATGGTGATGAACCGCTGCCCGGCGATCGAGTGGTCACGGCTCGGCCCGTCCTGATCATCTGAGCGGAGGGTTCACATGTTCACGATCGACACGTCCACCAGCTTCGGTAGCAGGGTGAAGAAGCAGTTGGCTGACGAACTCATCTTGTGGTTGACCACGGTCGGCAAGTCCGCTGCGCCGCATCCCACTCCGGTCTGGTTCCTGTGGACCGGCTCGGAGATCCTGGTCTTCAGTCAGCGGGGCAAGGCCAAACTGCACAACATCGCCGTCAATCCGTCCGTCGCGACGAACTTCAACGCGACCCACGGCGGCGGCGACATCGGCGTCATCGGCGGACAGGCGCTGGTGGATGAGGGCGGCCCGACCGACGCGGAGAGGGCGGAGTACGACGAGAAGTACGTGGAACAAATGGCAGGTCAGAACATGTCGCCCGAGCAGTTCCACCAGGAATACCCGGTGCTGATCCGGATCACGCCGGCCAAACTCCGCGGCTTCTGACCGGTCGGTCGCCTGGCACTGCCGCGCGTCGCCAGTGCCAAGCTATTTGCCAGAGACACTAGTTAAGGTAGCGCTCGACCACGTCGGCTGAACGGGTGGCGGCGGATTCGGGGTCCTCGCCGAACTCGCGCTTGGCGCGGCGCTGCCGGAGCAGGTCCCAGCACCGGTCGAGCTCAGTCTCGAGCTGCTGCAGCCGGTCTTGCTCGTCGGCCTCGGTGACCTTGCCGGCGGCGTGCTTGGTCCGCAGCTCATGCTCCTCGGCGACCAGTTCGTCGATGTGGTTGAAGATGGGCTTGTCATCGCTCATGAGGTCACGGTACGCCCGTCGGGCAAGGGGGCGGCCGGCGCTCGGTGGTGGTCCCTGCAAGGAGCCAGCCCACCGCGCAAGTGAGGGTCCATCGCTGGCAGGCATCCCCGGCGACGAGCTTCAGGGCGGCTCGGCGACGGCGGTTGCTACCAGCAGCCGCAGGACCGGCACCGAGGCGATCCCGACTCCGCTGTTCCGCAGCATCCTGCCATCGCTCGGCTCGAGGCCGATGCGTTCCGAGGCAGGTGGCCGCCGGCATGTTCTCCGGGCTCAGCGCAGGTGCCCGCCTGTTGCTCCGGGCTCAGATACCGAGCAACGGGAGGCAGGGTTCCAGGCCTCGACGTTCAGTTTCCAGCCTGGCCGGACGAAGTCCTCGGAGCGCAGCAGTAGCCGGATCTCAGTCGCCCGGCTGCCCAGTCGCTCGAGCGTGTTGGTGCCGTCCTCGCGGTAGCCGAGCTTGCGTGACACCGCTCGCGAGGCCGGATTGTCCGCGAACGCGCCCGACCGTGCGGCATCGGCGCCGAGGTGGTCGAACGCGAACTGCAGGACAGCGGCGCGGATCTCGGTGCCGAACCCTTGACCCTGCAGCCGCCTAGTGATCCAGGAGCCGCTGCTCACCTCGCGCGTAACGGCGAAATTGGTTGCCTTCAGCCCCTGTGTGCCGATCACGGTGCCGTCGAGTCGGACCAGGAAGTTGAGCGTCCAGCCGGTAGGGCCGACCTCGGCTCGGTGGCGCCAGTAGAACTGCATCGTCTGGCGCCCCAGGACGTCGGGCGGGGCCTGGGTCCACGGCACGTAGAACGGCATCTCATCCGGCGCATGCACCCCGGCGAGTGCGGCCTCGTTCAACTCCCGTAGTCCGGCGTCGTCGTCGGGCCGCAGTTCGAGCCGCGGGGTCCGCAGGACGAGCTGGTGGAACGGCCAGGGATCTGTCGTCATCCGCCAAGCATGCCGTGAACCTGTGGGCAGCAGCGAGCCGGTTATTTCCGTCGAAGCACTTGCTGCCGGCGGTCAGCCTTCCCGAAAATCTGCCTCGTCATACGAGTGCTCGGGCCGTTCGTCGCCGTCCACCTTGGCAGCCTCGTCGGCCCGCAGTTCGACCCGGCGGATCTTGCCGGAGATCGTCTTCGGCAGCTCGGCGAACTCGATCCGCCGGATCCGCTTGTACGCCGCCAGGTGGTCCCGGCAGAAGGCGAGGATGTCCGCGGCCAGCTCGCGGGACGGCTCCTGCCCCGCCACCAGTACGACGTACGCCTTCGGCACGGCCAGCCGGACGGGATCGGGCGACGGCACTACCGCAGCCTCGGCGACCGCCGGGTGTTCGATCAGGACCGACTCCAACTCGAACGGGGAGATCCGGTAATCGCTGGCCTTGAAGACGTCGTCGGACCGGCCGACGTACGTGATGTAGCCGTCCTCATCCCGGCTCGCGACGTCGCCGGTGTGGTAGAAACCGCCGCGCATCGCCTCGGCACTGAGGGCGTCGGCGTCGCGGTAGCCACGCATCAACGGCACCGGCGGGGGAGCGAGCTCGATGCAGATCTCGCCGTCGTCGCCGACTTCGTCGGTGACCGGATCGACCAGGGCGATCGAGTAGCCCGGCAACGGCCGGCCCATCGAGCCGAGCTTGACCGGCTGGCCGGGCGGGTTGCCGATCTGGGCGGTGGTCTCGGTCTGGCCGTAGCCGTCCCGGATGGTGACGTCCCAGGCGCTGCGGACCTGCTCGATCACCTCCGGGTTCAGTGGTTCGCCGGCCGAGATGCACTCGCGGATATGGACGTCGACCGCCGACAGGTCGGCCTGGATCAGCATCCGCCACACCGTCGGTGGGGCGCAGAACGTGGTCACGCCGTACGTCGACAGCGCGCGCAGCATCTTCTCCGCGTCGAAGCGGGAGTAGTTGTAGAGGAACACCGTCGCACCAGCATTCCAAGGCGCGAACACGTTGCTCCACGAGTGCTTGGCCCAGCCGGGCGACGATACGTTGAGGTGGACATCGCCGGGCTGCAGTCCGATCCAGTACATCGTCGAGAGATGCCCGACGGGATAGCTCACCTGGGTGTGCTCGACCAGCTTCGGCTGACTCGTCGTACCGGAGGTGAAGTAGAGCAGCAGGGAATCGTCGGCCGCGGTGTCGACGTCAGGAACCGGTCCGTCGAAGGTTCTGCTGTCCTCGTAGTCCAACCACCCCTCGGCGGCCTCACCGATCCCGACCCGGATGCAATGGTCGGCGATGCCTTCGTAGCGGCGCGCCTCGGCGCCGGCAGTCACCACAACCCGTACGCCGCCGCGCGAGATGCGGTCGGCCAGATCGTCGTCGGTCAGCAAGGTGGTTGCCGGGATCATCACGGCGCCGGCCCGGATGCAGCCGAGCATGACCTCCCACAGCGGCACGGTGTTGCCGAGCACGATCAGCACCCGGTCTCGCGGCTGCAGACCGGCCTTGGTGAGCCAACCGGCGACCTGGCGCGAGCGTTCCGCCAGCTGTGCATAGGTCAGCGAGTTCACCTCGCCGTCCTCCTCGACGATAGTCAGCGCTGCGACCTCCGGCTGCTCGACCGCCAATGCGTCGAACCAGTCCCGGGCCCAGTTGAACCGGTCGAAAGCGGGCCACTCGAAATCGCGGTAGGCCGTCTCGTAGTCCTCCCTGTGCGCGATCAGGAAGTCGCGGGCCTGCCGGAAGGTGCGGGTGACCTCGGCCGTGCTCTGCTCCTGGCTCATGACCCGCACTATTGCCGAGGTCCGTGCTGCGGGCAATGCGGCTCGCGCGTTTCCTTGATCGCACCGACGGCGGAACGACGACCCTGACCGCAGGCCTGACTGCAGGCGCAGCTGCGGGCTGACTGCAGGCGCGGCTGCGGTCTCATACGTTAAGGGCTAGGACTGTAGCGACCAGGACGATAGGGGTGAGGATGAGGCCGCGCCACAGGAAGGACCACCAGGAGATGTGAATACCGGCCGCAACGCAACGCGCCCGCCAGAGCAAGGTCGCCAGGGAGCCCCAGAGGGTGAGCAGACAGCCGCAGTTCACCCCGATCAGCAGCAGCATCATCCGCTGTCCGTCGGTCGCCGCCAGCGGCTCCATCGCTATATAGGCAGGCAGGTTGTTGACCGTGTTGGCACCGGCTGCCGCCGTGCCGGTCAGCCGAAGGTCTGACAGCACTCCACCTGGGCTGGTGCCTGCCACCTTGCCGAGTAGCCCCTCCAGACCATGAGCCGTCAGCGCCGCCACGACGAAGAACAACCCGACCACGGTCAGGACCAGTCGCCAGGGAACGTGCGCCCAGCGGAGGCCGGCCGGCCGGCGTACGGCGAAGAGGACAACGAGTACGACTGCCCCGGCGCTCGCGGGCCAGGCCACGTCGACCCCGCTGACGAAGGCCGGCCCCAGCGCCAGGCACACGCCGGCGCATCCCCAGAAGAGCACCTTGTCGTCGATCCCCGGGGTGGCCGGTACGACGTATCTGCGCCCGAGGTCCCGCCGGAACAGTAAGGCCAGGACGGCGACGGTGACGACGACCGCCACCACCGCGGGCCGCCAGCTGAGGCCGACGTAGCCCCGCAGCCCGAGACCGAGCTGATCCAGCTGGTGCAGTGCGAGGAGGTTCGTGAGATTCGAGACCGGCAGTAACAGGGAGGCAGTCCCCGCCAGCCAGACCGTAGTGAAGGCGAAGAGCTTGGGCGGGATGTCGAGCTGGCGTGCCATCGCCAGGACCACCGGCGTGAGCAGCACGGCGCACGTGTCCAGCGACAGGACCACCGTCAGCGCACTGGCGAGTACCACGACCAGCAGCCACAGCCGCCAGGTCCGGCCCCGGCCCAGGTGTGCGGCCTCCCGGGCTGCCACCTCGAAAACGCGCGCCGCGTCGGCCAGTTCGGCGATCACCGTCACTCCGACCAGGAACACGAGCACCGGGGCGATCCGCTCGAGCAGGCTCAGAGCTGCCGCCGGCTCGAGCTCGCCGCTCAGCAATGCGGCCAACCCGCCGAGCGCGCTCAGCCACCACACAGAAATCCTCGCCTTCCTCGACGGTGACAGCCGGAGCACGACCTGAGTGGTAGGTCGCGGTCGCCCCGGTGAGAACGAGAACTGGGTCACGGGCTTGAGTACCCTTGCCGGGTGACACCGCCGGAGCAGCCTGCTCAGTATGACCCGGACTACCCCGCGGAGTATGAGGCCGACGTGGTGCTGCGGGACGGCTTGACCGCGCACCTGCGCCCGATCACCTCGGCCGACGCCGACCTGCTGGTGTCCTTCTACGCCCGTGTCTCCGAGGAGTCCAAGTACTACCGCTTCTTCGCGCCCTACCCGGAGTTGTCAGAGCGGGATGTCGCGCGTTTCACCCAGGTGGACTACCGAGACCGGCTGGCGCTGATCGTCACTGTCGGCGACGCGATGATCGGCGTCGGGCGGTACGAGCGGACCGCTCCGAACTCGGCCGAGGTGGCCTTCCTGATCGAGGACGCACACCAGGGGCGGGGGCTGGGGCAGTTGCTGCTCGAGCACCTGGCCCAGGCCGCCCGGGAGCAGGGCATCGCCCGGTTCGTGGCAGAGGTGCTGCCGGACAACCGGAAGATGATCACCGTCTTCACCGAGGCCGGCTACAAGGTGGCCCGGGAGGTCGAGGACGGTGTGATCGTGGTGGAGTTCGACATTGCCCCGACAGACACCTCGTTCGGCGTGATGCAGGCACGGGAGCAGCGCTCGGAGGCGTTGTCGATCGCGCGGCTGCTGACCCCGTCGAGCGTGGCCGTGATCGGCGCGAGCCGCCGCGAGGGCACCATCGGCCACGCGCTGCTGCACAACCTGCGCGACGCTGGCTTCCCCGGCCGGCTGTACGCCGTGAACACCGACACGTCGGCGGATGAGATCGACGGCGTACCGGCGTACTCGACGATCCGCGACGTGCAGGACACGGTCGACCTCGCGGTGGTCGCGGTGCCGGCCGAGGCTGTCGTCGACGTGGTGCTCGATTGTGCCGCCAAAGGGGTTCGCGGCCTGGTTGTCGTGTCCAGCGGCTTTGCCGAGATCGGTGACGAGGGCCGCAAGCGTCAGCGCCACCTGGTCGGGCTGGCCCGGTCGTACGGGATGCGCGTGATCGGCCCGAACTGTCTCGGCGTGATCAACACGGCTACCGGCGTCTCCCTCAACGCGACCCTCTCGCCGTTGATGCCGAGCCCAGGCCGGATCGCGTTCTTCTGCCAGTCCGGAGCACTCGGCGTGTCGATCCTGGCGGACATGGTCGGGCGTGGACTCGGTCTGTCCACCTTCGTCTCCGCGGGCAACCGGGCGGATGTGTCCGGCAACGACCTGATGCAGTACTGGTACTCCGACGAGGCGACCGAGGTCGTGCTGCTCTACCTGGAGTCGGTGGGCAACCCGCGAAAGTTCAGCCGTGTCGCCCGCAGGTTGGCCGGCCGCAAGCCGGTGATCGCGCTGAAGTCCGGCCGGGCCACCCAGGGCGTGCCGCTCGGCCAAACGGTCCGGCGCAGTCAGCTGCCGTCGGCCACAATCGACTCGATGTTCCGGCAGAGCGGGTTGATCGGTGTCGACACCCAGGGTGAATTGTTCGACGTCGCCCAGCTGGTGGCTCACCAGCCGCTGCCGCGGGGCCGCAAGGTCGCGATCGTCAGCAACTCCGACGCGCTCACCCTGCTCGCGCTCGACACCATGGCGGTCTGCGGGCTGGAGGTCGCGGGAGAGCCGCGGACACTCAGCGCGGAGGCGACTGCCGCGGACTTCGGGGCGGCGCTCGATGACGTCTTCGCCGACGACCGGGTGGACTCCATCGTGGTCATCTTCACGCCGCCGGTGAACTCCCACGGGTCCGAAGTGGCACAGCTACTCGCCGCCGCGGCCGCCGGATCGGACAAGCCCGTCGTCTCCACCTTCCTGGCCTCTCGCAGCGTTCCCGAGCAACTTCGCGTCTCCGATGACAACGGCGACGCCGCCCGCGGCTCGATCCCGTCCTACTCCTCCCCGCAGTACGCCGTCGGCGCGCTGGCCAAGGCCACGCAGTACGCCGAGTGGCGGCGGCGCGCCGACAGCAAGATCCCCGACCCGGCCGGCATCGACACCGCCGCCGCCGAGACCTTCGTGGCCGAGTTCCTGCAGGGGCATCCGAACGGCGCCGACCTGGACGACGAGGACAGGCAGCGACTCCTGAGCTTCTATGACATCAGCGTGCTGCCCGCCTACCCAGTCCTGTCCGCGGACGAGGCGGTCACTCGGGCCGAGGACCTGGGGTGGGAGGTGATCCTGAAGGCGACCGCGGAACAGTGGCGGGCGCGTCCGGACCTGGCCGACATCTGGCGGCACATTCACAACGAGGACGACATGCGCGAGGCCTGGGCGGAGATGACATCAACCTTCGGGGTGGCGTCGGACCCGGCCCGCGCCCAGTTCGTCGTACAGAAGATGGCGCCACCTGGTGTGCCTGTGGTGATCTCCGCGCTGGAGGACGTCTCGTACGGACCGGTCGTCTCCTTCGGCCTCTCCGGCGTCGCCACGGACCTGCTGGGGGACCGGTCGTACCGGATGCCGCCGCTGACGACGCTTGATGCGGCGGAGATGGTGCGCGAGGTGCGGGCCGCTCCACTGCTGTACGGGTACCGCGGTTCGGATCCGGTCGACATCGCCGCGATCGAGAACCTGCTGCACCGCGCTTCCCGGCTGACCTTGGAACTGGAGGAGGTCGTCCGCCTCGACCTCCGCTCGGTGCTGGTCGCGGCCGAAGGCGCCACCGTGCTGGACACCGCCATCCGCATCGCCCCGAACGAGAAGCCCCGCCAGGACACCCCCGTACGCCGCCTCGCCGGCGCCTGA
Source organism: Kribbellaceae bacterium (assembly GCA_033851055.1). Taxonomy (GTDB): domain Bacteria; phylum Actinomycetota; class Actinomycetes; order Propionibacteriales; family Kribbellaceae; genus Kribbella. The sequence continues at coordinate 8,407 of JAWWPC010000119.1, forward strand.
GCCGGTCACGCAAACAAATGCGGCTCTCCTGCTGCATTCGTGGGTCGCAACCTCGCACGCCAGATCGTCTCCAATGGGCCGCGATGAGCTGGTACGCCGGTCGCTCGCGTGCGGTGAGTCCACGTCAACTCCCGCGCGGCGACCTCGCGGGACTGCCCAGCCAGCCGAGCACTGCGAGTCCAATCTGACCGGACCCCACTGAAGCGGTCAGCCTCACACCTGCCGGGCAAGGCACTCCCACAGCAAGGACCGGACTGCGCTTCAAAGTGGCGACCCGGCCCACCGGAGGGCCGGCGTACGACAGCCCACGGATGCAGCAGGACCATGGCCGCTGGCATCAGCACCTGGCGGGATCCACAGACGCGAACCCGACCCCGGCCTGGTCGCCCGGCCCGGATGTCCAGCTAGGCAGTGGTCGGCCGGAGAGGCCCCTATCCCGCTCGGCCGACCGTGCACCGACGCACCCTCGACGACCACTGCCTCTCTGACCGTTCTGCTGTCCCTGCCCCGGGAAAGTCTGGTGTCCAAGGCCTCGGGCGGCTCCAGGCCAAAATCGGGACGCTTGCCGGGGGGCGCTAGTCGGTGGTGGGGACGGCATCGAATCAGGCGCTGCGCGCAAGGCGGAGGTGCAGGGCGGCTCGCGATTTCGACATCGCGGAAAACATGTTCTACATGTTTTCCGCGATGTTGTTTGAGGAGCGGCTTTCAAACAGAGCCGGTCACGGACGACTGGTACAACTCGGATCCAAGCACAGAACCACACCACGCCCACGCTCACGTCGGGACGGATCTCTGCCCATCTCACGGATCGCCGTACTGCCAGTACCCCCGTGGCACCGAAACCTGCGACCGCCACCCCCGACGCCCGCAAAGCGACCGGCGTACCAACTGCGAGCCGGGTTATCCGGCTCTCCCGCTGCATCCGTGGGTTGTCTTCTGCCGTACGCCACAGCGGGCCGGGTCGCTAGGTTGGACCACGGCCGGTCAGCACACAGAACACAGCCCGGCAGATGTCGATGTCAGACCCGACTGGCAATACCCCGACCCGCGGGCAACCAGACATCCACCCCCGGCGCGGCGACCTCGCCGGACGGCGCAGCCAGCCGAGTACTACCAGTCCAAACTGACCGGACCCACCGAAGCGGCCAGCCTCAGGCCAGCCTTACACCTGCCAGGCAGAGCACTCCCACAGCAAGGACCGGACCGTGCTCCAAGGTGGCGACCGACTGAAGGGCCGGCGTACGGCAGAAGACAGCCCACGGATGCAGCAGGAGAGCCACAAATGCTGGGGCGATTGCTCCGCTTCGGTGCAAGACTCGGCTGCTATGACTGGGGATCCGGACACTGCGGCCATTCTCACCGGGCTTTTCGGACTTGGCCGGGCGGTGGATATGCAGCAGGTTGCGCGGGGAGCCATGGGCGCTGTCTGGAAGCTGTCGGTCGAGGGAGCCAGCTACGCGCTGAAGGAGCCGTACTGGCAGGAACCGTACGAGCAGGATGTTCTACGTGAGGTCGGCTTCAGGGCATCCTGCGCGCGCCGCGGCGTACCGAGTCCCGAACCGATCGCGTCAACCACCGGCAAGTACCTCGTCTCGGACGGGACGCGATCGTGGCGGGTCTACGACTGGATCGACGGCCTTGTTCCCGACCGGAAGGACGTCGCAGTCACGACCTGGCTGGCTGCGCAAATGGGCGCGATCCACTCACTCGGCTGGGCGCCGGGTGACGGAAACAGCGGATCCAGTGGACCGGAGGCCTTCTACCACCGCGTGGATGTCGACTGGGTCGAACTGGCTGCTACCGCGGAGAAGGCCGGTGTCGACTGGGCCCCGGCGCTGGGTGCATTGGTTCCCCAGTTGGAGGAGCTGTCGGAGCTCGTCAACGGTGCTCCCGTCGGTGCGATGGTCTGGTGCCACCGGGATCTGAAGAACACCAACGTCCTGGTTGGCCTGGAGGCCAACTGGCTAGTGGACTGGGACAACGTTGGCCCGATGACACCGTGGCGCGAATTGGGTCATCTGCTGATGCACCACCTGGACAGCGAAACCAATCTGCGGCAAATCACGTCGGCTTACCGCGGGGCGGGCGGTACTGCATCAATTGAAGGTCCCGAGGGTTTCGCCACCGGGCTCGCCGTCTGGCTGAACTTCCTCCATGGACAGGCGACATCGGTGCTCGACTCCGAGTTGGAGGACGAGCACCGGGCCTACGCGTTGGAGAAGGTGGTTCCGCTGTTGCGCTCGATGCCCGACCTGCGCGCCCTCGAGCAGGCGAGCTTGCAGTGCCGGTGAGCTGTCAGGCTGTCGGCTTGTCCGCCCGTTGGTAGATGCTGCTCGACCGGGTCAACAGACCGGCATCGACCAGATGGCGTCGGAGCACCGCGTGGTCCGGATACCACGCGTGCAGGATCTCGTTGACCTCCTTCTCCGGGTACTCACGGCCAGGCTCGAACAACCTGGCCAGGTACTCGAGCACGACCCGCAGCTTCGCCGGCACAGTCGGCATCACCGTCACCCGTCCGTCGCGGATGAAGGCCTTCAGGACCAGATCGCGGGACGGGTCGTCATCGAGAGGGGCCCTGTCCGGGCGCGCCGAGCGGACCGCGTCCTTGAAGACACCCGGCTCTGCCCGGATGCCGTTCTCGTCCGCGGTGAGCAACCCGCCCTTGCTGAGCCGCTGCAATGCTTTGAAGATCACTGGCAGTTCGAGGCCGCTGGTTGCCGCGACCTCCTCCGGGGTGGTCGCGTCCAGGACGACAGCCGCGTAGGTGCGCAGTCGCGACGGTTCGGCCAGCAATCCACAAATTGCGTCCGGGTTCATGCCTATCAACGTAATCCGGCCTGCAACCAAATTTCGGACGCCGCCGGTGATGCGCCCAAGGTGCTGATGCTAGACAGAACCCATGCCGACGAACGGTTCGCCCACCGGTTCCACCCCTGATCAGAGCCTCGAGCCGAGCACGGTTGCGCCAACCACCGGGCCGCACAACGCCATCACCGACGTACCGGGTGTTCTGGTTGGACAAGTGCAACGCACCGACCCGCCGTACCTCACCGGTACGACGGTGCTGTACCTGCCAGGTACGGCGGTCGTCGGCGTCGACGCGCGGGGAGGTGCGCCCGGCACCCGGGAGACGGATCTGCTGGACCCGGTGAACTCCAACCCGGGCGTTAACGCGATTGTGCTCACCGGCGGCAGCGCGTACGGACTCGACGCGGCCACCGGTGTGATGGCCTGGCTCGAGGAACGAGGACAGGGCATCCGCGTCGGCGCGGGCGACCATGACGTCGTACCAATCGTTCCAGCGGCGGTCCTGTTCGACCTGGGTCGGGGCGGCGGCTTCCAGGCTCGTCCGACCCATGCCTGGGGCCGGGAGGCCATCGAGGCGGCCACCGATGGACCAGTTGCCGAGGGCAACTTCGGCGCCGGCGCGGGTGCGCGGACCGGCCGATTGAAGGGCGGCCTCGGCACTGCCAGCGTCCGGCTCCCCGACGGTACGACGGTCGGCGCGCTGGTGGCTGTGAACTCCGTCGGCTCGACCGTCGACAGCTCCGGGCGACTGCTGGGGGAGCGGCACGGCCTCGGCGCCGAGTTCGCCGGCCTGGCCACCCCCGTCGAGCCGGCTCCGGAAGCGCCGCCCGGGCCGCTGCCTGGCATGAACACGGTGATCGCGGCAGTCGCCACCGACGTACCACTGGACAAAGCGGCGGCCAAGCGGATGGCGATGATCGCGCACGACGGCCTGGCTCGCGCGATCGATCCGGTTCACACGTTGGTCGACGGCGACACGATCTTCGCGCTGTCCACGGCCCCGGTCGGGCGGCCCCGCCTGAGCGTCACCGATGCCAGTGCACTGGTCCAACTCGAGACGGTATTCGCCGCGGCGGCCAGCACACTCACCCGCGCAATAGTCAGCGCCGTCCTGGCAGCCGAGTCGGTCGAGACACCGGCAGGTCGCCTCCTCAGTTACCGCGCCGCGTACCCCTCCGCCTTCCCCGCCGGCAGCCCAACCGGCAGGCTCGGTGGGGGACCGGGGTCGTAGACGAGGGTGTGCGGCGTACGACTGGGGGACTACGGACGGCCGTCGGGAGGCGACCAAAGAAGCCTCGAAGACCGGACTGCGGGGCGACGCCGGGGCAGTTGGTTCGCGAAAGCCTGAGGGCATGAATCTCCAGAGTCCCCACTCCACACCACCCCAGTCGTCACCCCAATCCTCGCTTCTATCGCAGTCGAGTCCCCAGCCGGCTCGTCAGCGGCGGCCACCGGTGCTGGCGGGGCGGGGTTTGGTCAAGTACTACGGCGACGTGGTGGGACTCGCCGGGGTTGACGTTGCAGTGCGGGCCGGCGAGGCCCTGGCCGTAATGGGCCCGAGCGGGAACGGCAAGACCACCCTGCTGCACGTACTCGCGGGCATCCTCTCGCCAGATCAGGGTGAGGTCTGGCTTTCCGGCGAACGGGTCGACCAGCTCGGCGACGCGGCCCGGACCAAGTTGCGCCGCCGCCGGCTCGGGTTCGTTTTCCAGGACAACCAACTGCTCGCCGAACTCCCGGCCGATGAGAACGTCGCGCTTCCGTTGATGGTCGACGGTGTCTCCCGCCGCGAAGCGATCGACCGGGCTCGCGCCGGCCTCGCGCAGATTGGCCTCGCAGCTGAGGCTGGTCGCCGCCCGGGCGAACTCTCCGGCGGCCAAGCGCAACGAGTCGCGATCGCCCGCGCACTCATCGGCGATCCGCAGGCCGTCTTCGCCGATGAGCCGACCGGCGCCCTCGACGCGGCGACCGGAGCGCACGTCATCGATCTGCTGGTAGGCGCTGCGACCCATCGCGGAGCCGCTGTGGTGGTCGTGACGCATGACGACGCGGTCGCGGCCCGCTGCCACCGAGTGGTCCGGATCGTCGACGGCCGGGTGAGCGACCGATGAACCGGATGGCTGATCTCGGGCTGCGGTTCGTCCGCCGTCCCGGCCCGGGCGGACGCGCCGCCAATCTGGCCGCGTTCGGTGCAACCGCGGTGGTGGCCATGCTCGTCACCTTCCTCATCGCTGGTTCGCTCGGTCTGCTGCACCGCTCGGACCGGATCGGCTGGCGCAGTACCGATGCCGGCCAGGCGAAGGGGTCGGTAGGCGCGGTCAAAGAGGTACACGACGTGGTGTCCGGCGACCCGGTGACACGTATCGATCTGGCGATCACAGATGCCGGCCGCAACGCCGAACTGCCGCCACCCCCGGGTCTGCCGCACACCCCGAAGCCCGGTGAGGTCTTCGTCTCGCCACAGCTCGCGGACCGCTGGAAAGGTGAGGTAGGCAAGCAGTTGAGCGTGCGGTTCGGCCTTCAGCAGCCCACCGGCGTGATCGACAAAGCCGGTCTCTCCTCGCCCGACGAGCTGATCGTGATCAGGGGAGTAGCACGAGATACACCAGGTGTCAGGGCCTCGGATCACCCGACCGACCTGGCCACCTGGCGCGGCGACGCAATGGATAACCGCATGGGGATGCTGCTCGCTCTGGTCGCTTTCGGACTCGCGCTGGTGCTGTTCCCACTCCTGAGCCTGGTCGGCCAAGCTGCCGGTGTCGCGGCCAAGCGTCGAGAACGCCGGCTGGCTGCTCTTAGGCTCGCTGGCGCCACCCGGGGACAGGTGCTCGTGCTCAGTGCGGTCGAGCAAGCCGTACTGGCCTTCTTCGGCGCTGTCGCCGGGCTGATCGGCTACAGCGTGCTCAGTCCGTTGATCGCCCGGATCCCACTCGGCGGCGGTCGCTGGTACCTGCGCGACCTCACGGTCAGCTGGTGGCTCGTCCTCGTCGTACTTGTCGCGGTGCCGGTCCTATCGGTTATCAGCGCGCTGATCGGTCTAGGCCGGGTCAGCATCACGCCGCTCGGCGTAGTGCGCGGTCAGACCCGCAAGGCGACTAGCGCGCTGAGGCTGGTCCTGCTGGTCATCGGCCCGATCATGCTTGCGGCGATCGGCACTCGCGGTGCTGTGCTGCCGATCGTCATGGGTGTCGCGATGGCCGCGTTGGCCGTCCGGGTAGTCGGACCATGGGCCGTCCAGGTGATCGGCAAGATCCTGGCCCGCAGCGCGAACGGCCCGGTCGGGCTGCTCGCCGGCCGACGTCTTGCGGATGACCCGAAGGGCGCATTCCGTCCCGTGGCGGCGCTTGTCTTGAGTGGCTTCGTAACCGGCTTCCTTGCCTTGTTCATGCCGTACGGGATGTCGCAAGACGGCACGGATGCGGCCTTCGAGCTCTACGCCGACCGAGGGCAGACAGTCGCCGTTGCCCAGGACGCGAAGAACCGCCTGGCCTCCGCAGGGCTGAAGGGCGAGGTTACGACCCGGGACCGGGCCGTCGATATCGTCGTACCGGCCGCCGACCGGGAACGCGTCCGGACGGTCCTGTACGACGTGGTGCCGGACCAGGTCCCGCTGACAGCTGCGGAGGTGAATCAGCACGAAGCCGGGATATTCCTCGACATGCGCCTGGGGGTGGCCCTGCTGCTTGGCCTGGTCTTCGTGACCGGCGCTGCCTCCACAGCCGCAGGAGCCGTCGGTACCGCCTTGGACCAGTCGGGCCCGGCGAAGGCGCTGCGCCGGTCCGGCGTACCACTGAAGGTGATCGAAAGCTCGGCTCGGCTTGCTGCAGTGGTCCCTGTGGTCGGCGTCGGGCTCCCGGTGGTCGGGTTCGGGGCTCTTTGCGGTCTCGCCTTCAGCGGGGGCAAGGTTCTCACGCAGGGAAGTTCCGGCGTACTGCTGTTGGTCGGCCAGGTAGTCATCGGCCTGGTGCTGGTCGCCGTCGCAGGAGCAGCTGGTTCGCCGGTGCTAAGGCGAGCCAGCGCAGGCTGATGCACCAGACCCGCACGGACGACCTTCCCGATACCCACAGCCCTGGTGCAGGGATCCGGCTGTGGGACCGGCGCGTGCAAGGATGAGGTCATGCGTGACCTGAATGCGCCGGTCCCCGACCTTGCGGACGCCTCGTCCGACTTGCGTGACGCGATCGACCGGTGCGGCTACTACCCAGACGTCGTGACGGACTCGCTCGCAGTGGCGGTCGCCGGCGAACCCATCCGGGCCTTCGTGCTCCAGCACGAGCCGACCTTCGACCGTGACGAGGTCCGGCGCCACATCACCATCCTGGCGCTGACCCCGTCCCGGCTGATCGTCGGACACACCGACGAGCACGCCGCGGACGACCTGATCCGAGCGCCGTACGCGTCCACCTCCACCGAGGCGATCCCGCTCCAGCGGGTGAATGCGGTGGTGGTGAACCGCGTCGTGCCGAATCCGGCCGGTTACGCCTCCGGCAAGTCGGACCCCGCGGTCGCGGGTGGCGAGGTGGTGCTCACCATCGGCTGGGGCATGGTGCACCGGATCGATCTCGAGCCGGCCGTCTGTGCCGACCCGAGCTGCGAGGCGGACCACGGCTATACCGGTTCGGTCGCGGCGGACGACATCTCGCTGCGGATCAGTGCGGCAGCCGACGGCCCGGCAGGGATCCAGCAAGTACTCGATTTCGCGTCGGCGTTGTCCTCCGCGACCAGCCGGTAGCGCGTCGTGTTCCAGCCGGTGCTCCCCGCCTATGGCGGTGGGTCACTCGCCGACGTGCTGCCTTCCGTAGCGGGCGCCCTCTCGGTTCCGGGGGAGGCCAACACGCTCGGCCTGCCACCCGCACCGCGGTACGCCGTACTGCTGCTGGACGGGCTCGGGTGGAATCTGCTGATCCGTAACGCGGAACTAGCGCCGTACCTGGCCTCGTTACTGCCGACCGGGCGCACGGTCACCGCCGGCGTACCGTCCACCACAGCAGTAAGCCTCACCAGTCTTGGTACGGGATTGCCGCCCGGCGCCCACGGCATCGTCGGCTACACCTCGATCGTGCCGGAGACCGGCGCGCTGCTGAACGCATTGGCCTGGGATGCGCCGGTGGACCCGCGGAGTTGGCAGCCGCACAGGACGGTGTTCGAACGCGTCGCGGCCGCTGGTGTCACCACCCGCAACGTCAGCAAGGCTCGCTTCGACAACTCGGGCCTGACCGTAGCCGCCTTCCGCGGGAGTGCTCACCGTGGCGCCGATACGGTTGACGATCGACTCGACGCGACCAGGTTCGCCAGCCGTGAGGGCAAGTCGTCGCTGGTCTACGTGTACGACTCCCAGTTGGACTACACCGGCCACGGTCAGGGGTGTGAATCCTGGCAGTGGCGCAAGGAACTGGCCGCGGCTGACACGTTCGCCTCGAGGGTGCGCTCGGCCTTGCCGCGCGACGCAGTCCTCGTGGTGGTCGCCGATCACGGCATGATCGATGTCGCACCAGAGTGCCGGATCGACCTGGACGTCGAGCCCGGGCTGACCGACGGGCTACGACTGATCGGTGGCGAGTCCCGGTTCCGCCATCTCTACTGCGTCGACGGTGCCGTCGCCGACATACTGGCGGCTTATCGTGCCCGGCTGGGCGACCAGGCGTTGGTGCTGAGCCGCGACGAGGCGGTCGGGCGCGGTTGGTTCGGGCCGGTCGAGGATCGGGTCCTGCCGCGGCTCGGCGACGTGATCGTCGCATCGCTTGGCGCCGTGGCCCTGGTCGCAAGCCGCCGCTTCCCGCAGGAGGCCGGGCTGATCGGCCTGCACGGATCGCTCACCGACGACGAGATGGCGATCCCGCTGCTTGTCGACGCGGGTTGATCCGCGAGTCAAAAACTCCAGACGTCCCAGTAGAAGATCGCATGGGCGGTCTTGCCCGCCGCATCCCGCGCAGTCGCCGTCACCTTGTACTTGCCGACGCCCGGAGCCAGTACGCCGGTCACCCAGCCGAGCGCCGGGTCGATGCTCAAGCCCGGAGGCAGGCCGACAGCGGAGTAGGTGATTTCGCCAGCTCGGCTTTGTCCCTTCAGCAGCAACGGAACTGCCGGTACGCCGCCGATGCCGAGCTGCGCCGACGGCATCGTGATAGTGACTCCAGTGGTCGGAGTCTTGGACCCAGCGCCGACAGCGTCGGCGGCATCGACCAGACCTTCGCCGTAGTACGAGTTGTTGCCGACGGCTCCCACGCACGCGCGAACCGACGACACCGGGCACGCCAGCTCGTCCGCCTCCGCGGCCAGCCGGGCTCGGACTTGTGCAGGGGTGGAATTCGGGCTGGCACTGCGGATCAGCGCAGCCACCCCCGCGACGTGCGGTGAAGCCATCGACGTCCCGTCCAAGTTCGCGTACCCGCCACCTGGCATGGTCGAGTAGACCGCTTCGCCCGGCGCGGTGAGAGTGATCTTGCCGACGCCGAAGTTCGAGAAGGCGGACTTGTTGTTGTTCGCGTCAACCGACCCCACCACGATCACCCCGGGGAGCTCGGTCGGCAGGCTGAGGCAGTCGTTGGTGATCGGCCGCGGCACCGGCTTCGAATCGTCCGGGCTGCTGCTGTCCTGGGTCTTGACCGCCAGGTCGTTGTTCTCGTTGCCGGCAGCGGCGACATTGACCACGCCCTTGGACTCGGCGTAGGCGACCGAACGCCTGACCGCCTCGACGACGGCGGCCTGGTCCGCATCGGAAGGGCAGGCGTACAGCCATGGGTCGACGTAGTAGCTGTTGTTGGTGACCGACACCTTCTTGTCTGCCGCGAAAACGAAGGCACAGACGGTGTTCTCCGGGAAGAACAGCTCGCTGCCCGCCTCAGCGATCCGGATCGACGACACCTTGACGCCCGGTGCCACCCCGACCATGCCCTTGCCGTTCTTGGCCGCGGCGATCGTGCCGGCGACATGGGTGCCGTGATAGCCGATCGGCCGCCACGCACCCGGCCTGGTGTCCGCCTTGCCATAGGCACACGAGGCTGACTTGCTCGCGTCGAAGTTCGCCTTCAGATCCGGGTGCTGGTCATCGACGCCGGTGTCCAGCACTCCGACAGTGACCGACGGCGAGCCCGGGTTGACCGCCCAGGCCCTATCGGCACCGATCTGGGTCATGTCCGGCCGCGGTATCTCTGCGGACGTGGCCGGCTGTTCCTTCGGTGCAGTGGGGATCGGCGGGTTGGCAGCAGCCGCCGGTACGTCGGAGGTGCGGGTGGCTCCGACTTTCTGGACTCCGCTCACTGTGCGCATCCGGACCGCGAACGCCGCATTCGACGAGTGCACCACCAGCACGCCGATCGCGTCGTACGCCGCATAGACGGAGCCGCCGTTACTAGTCACCGCGCTGGTGACCTTGGCCGTCTGCTTCGGCGCGGTGATCACGAAATAGGACCTGAGGCCGGCCGCTACCTGGCTGGGCGCGGCGGCGGCGGGTGCCGCGACAGGTCCGAGCACAGCGCAGACCGCGAGCAGGACGAGCAGTGGTTTGCGCACGTTCAAGTAGAACCCGCGGTAGGCCCAAAACGAAACCCGCCCCCTGACCCCGGCTGCTGAAGTGGATCGGCGACAAGGCAGGATGGGCGCCCGTGGCTGACCTGCTCTACTTCACCGGGACCATGGACTGCGGCAAGTCCACGCTGGCGCTGCAGATGGATCACAACCACAAGGCGCGCGGACGGCTGGGGCGGATCTTCACCAGCAACGACCGGGCCGGCGAGTCGACGCTGTCCTCGCGGCTCGGCCTGGAGGCGGACGCGATCGAGGTCCGGCCGGACTTCGACTTCTGGCACTACGTGGTCAGTGAGCTGACGCACGGCGGCCGGGTCGACTACGCGGTCTGCGACGAAGCCCAGTTCTACCAGCCCGAGCAGATCGAGCAGCTGGCCCGGCTGGTCGACGAGCTGCAGATCGACGTTTTCTGCTTCGGTATCCTGACGGACTTCCGTGCCGCCCTGTTCCCGGGATCGGCCCGGCTGGTCGAACTGGCCGACCGGATGGAGCTGCTCCAGGTCGAGGCGCTCTGCTGGTGCGGCGAGCGTGCCACCCACAACGCCCGGACCGTCGGTGGCGAAATGGTCACCGAGGGCGAGCAGCTCGCGGTCGGCGACATCGAGAACAAGGACGACGGGCTGCCGTCCGCCGAGATGGCGTACGAGGTGCTCTGCCGTCGCCACCACCGGCGCCGCCTGACCGCGGCGCGCGCCCGCGCCACCCTGTCACCCGAGGTTCTCCCGTTCGGAGGTGCTGTATGAACCCGCTGATCTCCGCCGAAGAGCTGCGCTCGGCCGCGCAGCCCCCCGTGCTGATCGACGTCACCTGGAACCTGACCGGCCCACCCGGTCGCGACGCCTACGACGCCGGTCACCTGCCGGGGGCGCATTTCGTCGATCTGGACACCGAGCTGGCCGGCCCGCCCGGTGCGGGTGGGCGTCACCCGTTGCCTTCGGCAAGTGTTGTCGAGTCGGCGCTGCGACGGGCCGGTGTCTTGGCCGATTCTTCGGTGGTCGTCTACGACGCGGCGAACTCGATGGCCGCCGCCCGTGCCTGGTGGATCTTCCAGTACTTCGGCCTCACCGGCGTACGGGTGCTGGACGGCGGCCTGGCAGCGTGGCAGGCCGCTGGGGGAGAGGTGACCACGGAGGTTCCGGCCGACGGAGCCGGGGACTTCATCGCGACGCCGGGCGGGATGCCCGTGCTCTCCGCGCAGACTGCCGCCGTACGTGCTGCCGACGGCGTACTGCTGGACGCCCGAGCGCCTGAGCGGTACGCCGGTGAGGTCGAACCGATGGATCCGGTGGCCGGGCACATCCCGGGCGCGGTAAATGCCCCCACGGCCGCCAACGTCGACGCGGCCGGGGTGTTTCTGACACCCGAGGCCTTGCGCGAGCGGTTCGTCTCGCTGGGAGCCGACGGCAGCACCGAGGTCGGTGTGTACTGCGGTTCCGGCGTCACTGCGGCTCACGAGGCACTCGCCTTGGCGGTCGCGGGCCTGGATTCCGACGTCTACGTCGGGTCCTGGTCAGAGTGGATCACGGACCCGTCCCGCCCGATCGCGACCGGCCGGGCATAGTCCCCCGCCGCAGCTGCACCTGTTGACTCAGTGGAAGACCGACGCGGCCGGCCCGACTGAGCTCCGAGTTCGCCGCTCCGACTGACCGCCCCCAATCTCCATACCTGTTTTGGTACAGAAGTCCTTTTAGGCCGGATTCATACGGGTTTTCGCCGGTCGTACTCCGCCAGTACGACCGGCGCCGCCGGCCCCCCTGCCGGGGCTGTTAGTACGGCAGGGCTGCGTAATCGACGTTCTTGCCGACGGAAGTGTCGCCCTCGATCTCGGCCGGTACGTTGCGAACGCTCAGCCCGGCCTGCTCAGCGGCAGACAGTGCGGTCTGGTCGTACCGGCTCTTGCGCCAGATGTCGCACATGTACTTGCGCGTCTTCAGGTACTCGACGTACCGGGCCATGTGCGCGTCGTCCAGGCCGAGGGCGGCGAACAGGGCGATCCGGTCGCCGTCCTTGCTGGCGATCCGCCACTTCGGGTACTTGTCGTGCTCGTGCGGCAGCGGCGCCTTGGACTTCGGGAACCTCAGCAGCGTGCCGTTGCCGCTGTGGGTGGTGCGCAGGCTCCAGACCGCGACGTCGCCGACGCGGGTCCGCACGTAGACGTTGTCGCCCACGCCCAGGTCAGGCGTGTTGTGCGACCGGTGCCGCAGGTTCAGCCCGCCGGTGTGCCGGTAATGGTCCTGCAGGTAGATCCCGAAACGCAGGACGGTGTACCGCCCGTTCCAGTCCGGCGCGTTCGGGTCGACCCGATCGGCGTTGTCCTTGTGGAACCCACGCTGTACCCCGTTGACCGTGAAGGCACTGTCGCCGGTGTACAAGATCTTGTCCTCGCCGAGGATCTGCTGCGCGATCTTGACGAAGTTCCCGTCAGTGAGTACCTCGCGCAGCCGCGGGTTGGCAAGCAGATCGCCGCCGAAGTTCTTGCGCGACCAGTAGGTGCTCTCCCGCAGCCTCTTCACGTCGCCAGGCGAGTAGACACCTCGAACGATCGTCCAGCCGTTCTCCCAGAACCCGTCGACATCGACGCTGTTCACCGCAGACATACTGCCTACCTCCACCTCTCGGAACTTATGGTCTAGCCCACCGTGACAGCTGGAGGGCACCTCCGTACACCCGAGAGATGCACGGAAGTCGCGAAATGTTGCAAAAAAACCGGTGGTGATCGATGACCGCTGTGATGGAGGCCGCGCGCTTGGCCCCGTCGTCGCGGACTGAGGTCTCGTAGGAGTCTGTTTCGGGGCTGTTTCGAATCCGTGACAACGTGAGCCATTGTGAAAGTAACACGCATGGTTTAACTTACTCGAAATCGAGGCCACTGTGGCCCACACCACACCCTGACCGCCCGATGGCGGGGTGGCTCGGAGACCTGAGGAGTTCCGATGACGAGAACGGCAAGGTGTGTCGCGGCGCTGACGGCAACAGCCGCGTTATTGACGGCGGCGGCCTGTGCGAACGGCTCCACGCCAGCGACGAGCAGCGGCGGCGCGATCGACGAGAACGCGCCGGTCACTATCACCGTCGGGAACAAGCCGAAGCCGGACCAGCCGGCCGACGTCGCCACGTTCAACCGCAACGTGCAGAAGTTCATGGCCGACCACCCGAACATCACGGTGAAGACCACCGAAACCGCCTGGGACGCAACAACCTTCCAGGCCCAGGTGGCCGGCGGATCGCTACCGACAGTGATGAGCATCAGCTTCACCGAGCCGCTGAACATGATCCCGAACAAGCAACTGCCGGACATCACTGATGAGCTGAAGCTGGTCGACCTGACCAAGGACCTGAACCCGGACACGCTGAAGATGGTCCAGGACGACAAAGGCCGGATCTACGGCGTACCGGTCGACGCCTTCTCCGTCGGGCTCGCCTACAACCGGGCGCTGTTCAAGCAGGCCGGTCTGGACCCGGACAAGCCGCCGACGACGTGGGACGAGGTCCGGCAGTACGCGAAGCAGATCACGGAGAAGACGGGTAAGGCCGGCTATGCACAGCTGACCACGAAGAACACCGGCGGCTGGATGCTCACCACCATGACCTACAGCATGGGGGGCACGGTCGAGAGCGCCGACGGCAAGAAGACCACCTTCAACGACGCGCCCACCAAGAAGGCACTGCAGCTGCTGAAGGACATGCGCTGGACCGACAACTCGATGGGCACCAGGTTCCTCTACAACCAGGAGGAGGTCCGGCAGGACTTCGCCGCCGGCAAGATCGGCATGGTGCTGCAGGCACCGGACGCCTACGACATGTCCGTGAAGAACTTCGGCATGAAGCCCGCCGACTTCGGCGAAGGCGCGCTGCCACAGGACGGCGGCCCGTATGGCACGCTGACCGGCGGATCGATCAAGATGATCAGCCCGAAGGCGACCAAGAACGAGATCGTCGCAGCACTGAAATGGATCAAGTTCGACCAGTTCGACAAGTTCACGAACCAGGCATCGGCGATCCAGAACGCCAAGGACGCGATCCACGACAAGGGCTTCGTCGGCCGGCCCGGCGTCTCGCCGCTGAGCCAAGCGACCTTCGACCAGTACAACAAGTGGCGTGAGCCCTACAACAACGTGCCGATCAAGCAGTTCCAGGGTTACATCGACTCGACCAAGACGCTGAAGTTGCTGCCGGAGCCGTCGAACAAGGGCCAGGAGGTCTACGCACTCCTCGATCCGGTCGTGCAGCAGGTGCTGACGCAGAAGGATGCCAACATCGACAAGTTAGTCAGCGACGCCGCCTCCAAGATCGACGCCCGCCTGGCTCGGTAACCCATCATGGCCCTGCTCAACCGTCACCCGTCTACTCAGTCCCGCCGGGGTGTCACCTCCTGGTACCGCTCCGGCGGGCTGAGCAGCATCATCTTCGCGCTGCCGCTGGTGCTGACGTTCCTCTATTTTTCCTGGGGCCCGATCGTGCGCGGGCTCGTGCTCAGCTTCCAGAAGAACAACCTGGTCACCACGCCCGAGTGGGTCGGGATGGCCAACTTCAGCTACGTGCTGACCGACCCGCAGTTGCCGCAGGCCACGCTGAATACGCTCTACTTCGCGTTGCTCGCGCTGCTGTTCGGGTTCCCGGTGCCGTTGTTCCTGGCCGTGTTCATCAGCGAGCTGCGGACCACCGGCTGGCTGTACAACGTGTTCTCGTACCTGCCGGCGGTGGTGCCGCCGGTCGTCGCGATCCTGCTGTGGAAGTTCTTCTACGACCCCAGCGGCTCCGGTGTCTTCAACGCCATCCTCGGCTGGTTCGGGATCGGGCCGTTGTCCTGGCTGAACTCGCAGAACCTGGCGATGCCGGCGATCGTGCTGGAGGCGACCTGGGCAGGTGCCGGGGCCACCTCGATCATCTACCTGGCCGCGCTCACCGGCGTACGGACCGAACTGTACGAGGCAGCGGAGCTGGACGGGGCCGGGATCTGGTCGCGGGTCTGGCACGTCACCCTGCCGCAGATCCGCGGCATCATCCTGATCATGATGCTGCTGCAGCTGATCGGCACGTTCCAGGTGTTCACCGAGCCGTTCTTGTTCACCGGTGGTGGTCCTAACAACGCCACAACCACGATCCTGCTGCTGATCTATCGGTACGCCTTCGTCAACGGCGACTTCGGCGCGGCTACGGCGCTCAGCGTGCTGCTCGCGCTGGTGCTGTGCGCGCTGTCGGTGGTGTACCACTTCGTCACTCGGAGGTGGAACACGGTATGACCAGTATTCCGATCACCGAACAGGTCGCCACCCCCGCGGAGGAGACGACCGGAGCCCGCAAGCGGAGTCGTGCCGTCGAGGCGCAGGAGCGTGGCATCATCTCGACGCAGGACCGGCGCCGCCCGCTCATCCAGTACGGGTTGCCGCTGATCCAGGTGCTGCTGTTCATCGGCGTCGTGGTCGCCGGCCTCGGCCCGCTGCTATGGCTGCTCAAGTCCGGGCTGTCCACCAGCCAGGACATCCTGAAAGGACCGATGTCGCTGTGGCCGAGCGGCATCCAGTGGCACAACCTGCCGGACGCCTGGATCAAGGTGCAGATCGGCTCCTACCTGGGCAACACCGCGATCATCGCGATCGGCTCGCTGATAAACACGCTCTTCGTCTGTACGACGGGCGCGTTCGTACTGAGCGTGCTCCGGCCGAAGTGGGGGCCGATCATCACCGGGGCGGTGCTGGCCACGCTGTTCCTGCCCGGCGTGATCTCGCTGGTGCCGCTGTATCTGACCATCCTGAAGATGCCGGTGTTAGGGGTGAACCTGCAGAACACCTTCTGGGCGGTGTGGCTGCCGCACGCGGCCGGTGCGTTCAACATCCTGGTGATGAAGCGGTACTTCGACTCCATCCCGCGGGAGCTGATCGAGGCGGCCCGGATCGACGGCGCGGGCAACGTTCGGCTCTTCATCTCGCTGATCCTGCCGATGTCCAAGCCGATCGTCGGGGTGGTCGCCCTGCTCACCGTGATCGGGTCCTGGAAGGATTACCTCTGGCCGCTGCTGGTGCTGCCGGACCCGACACTGCAGCCGATCTCGGTGGCGCTGCCCCGAGTGGCGACGACCACGGAGATCTCCCTACAGATGAGTGCATTATTCCTTGCGGTCCTGATACCAGTGGCGCTGTTCTTGGTGTTCCAGAAGCAGTTCCTCAAGGGTGTCGGGATGGCAGGAGGTATCAAGGAGTGAGTTCTTCACTAGTAGGGCGGCGGGTCTTGGTGACGGGTGCGGCCGGGCGGATCGGTTCGGTCACCACCCGTCACCTGACCGACCACGGTGCGCTGGTCACCGCGCTGTCGATCGTGGACGACCCGTCGTTGAAGGCGGACCGGGTGATCATCGGTGACACCCGGTCCGAGGCGGACGTGGCCGCCGCCCTGGAGGACGTCGACCTCGTCGTCCACCTGGCCGCGCTGCCTCACCCCCGCTCCGGGACGCCGTACGACGTCTACACGACGAATGTGGTGTCCACCTTCAACGTGCTGGCGCAGGCCGGGGCACGCGGTGTCCGCCGGGCGGTCGTTGCCAGCAGCATCAACGCGTACGGCGTGCCGTTCAACCCGCACGAGGTGTTGCCGGCGTACTACCCGCTGGACGAGAACATCCCCTGCGACGTGGCCGACTGGTACTCGCTGTCGAAGCAGAACGACGAGAACACCGCCGTGATGGCATGGCGACGCTGGGGGATCGACGTGGTGTCGTTACGATTCCCGCACGTGAACACGCCCGAATTCCTCAAGCGCCTGAGCGACGGGTTCATCGAGAACCCGGCCAGGGGCGTACGGGAAGGCTGGGCCTACTTGGACGTCCGCGACTCCGCCGCGGCGATCGAGCTGGGGCTGACCGCGTCGTTGACCGGGGCGCACAAATTCTTCGTCGCCGCCCGCACCACCAACGCGCCGTACGAGACCGAGGCGCTGCTGCGGGCCTTCGCGCCCCAGGCGCCCCGGCTGCGGCGATTCATCGGGCGCGAAGTGCCGATAGACCTCACCGCCATTCGTACCGTGCTCGGCTTCGAAGCACAGTACGAGCTTGACCTGCCAACTCTTCCTCTGGAGAACTGATGCCCGACGAAACCCCCGCTACCTTCGCCCAGCCCTGGCCCGCTCGCGACGACGTCCGGATCCGTTCGGTGGAGGCGATCGTCACCGCACCTGAGGGCATCCCGCTGGTGGTGGTGCGGATCGGCACGACCGAGCCGGGGCTCTACGGCCTCGGCTGCGCGACCTTCACCCAGCGCTGGCGGGCAGTGCAGACCTTCATCGAAGAGCACCTGGCCCGGCTGTTGATCGGCCGCTATCCCGGCGACATCGGTGACCTGGTCCGGCTGGCCGGCTTCTCCGGCTACTGGCGGGGCGGGCCGGTCACCAACAACGCGATCTCCGGCATCGACCAGGCGCTGTGGGACATCGCCGGCAAGCGCGCCGGGATGCCGGTGTATGAACTGCTCGGCGGCAAGGTGCGCGCCGCTGCCGACACCTATATCCACGCGGGCGGCATCAACATTGAGCAGACCCTGGAGCAGGCGAAGGAGTTCGTCGCGCAGGGCTGGCGCCACGTCCGTCTACAGGTCTCCACGCCAGGCGGCGGCGGGTACGGCGCCCCGCGGTTGGCCACGCTCTACCCGGATGCGCCGTACCGGAACGGCTGGAGCGCGCGGGACTACCTCCGTACGACGCCTGAGCTGTTCGCCGCGGCGCGGCAATCTCTACCGGACAACGTCGAGCTGTTGCACGACGTGCACTCCCGGCTGACTCCGAAGGAAGCCGTGCTGCTGGCCCGGTCCCTCGAGCCGTACCGGCTGTTCTTCCTGGAGGACGTGCTGCCGCCCGAGCACTGGGACCGCCTTCCGGAGGTCCGGGCGGCGTCGCCAGTGCCACTGGCGGTGGGGGAGCTGACCACCTCCATGGGTGATGCCGTTCGGCTGGTCCGCGACGGTGGCGTCGACTTCATCCGCAGCCACATCTCCGACATCGGCGGACTGACTGCGGCGCGCAAGGTGGCCGATCTGGCCGAGTTGTGCGGCGTCCGGACGGCCTGGCACGGCCCGGGGGACACCTCGCCGATCGGGGCCGCCGCGAACGTGGCGCTGGATGTCAGCTCCGTTGCCTTCGGCATCCAAGAAGGCCACATCTACAAGGAGGCGGTTCACGAGGTCTTCCCCGGCACGCTGCGGATCGTTGACGGCTGGCTGAAGCCGAACGAGGCGCCCGGCTGGGGCATCGACCTCGACCTGGAGGCGGCTCGCCGTTACCCGGCCAAGTTGTCCGGCCATGACGAATGGGCAGCCGGTGTTCGACGCCCCGACGGTGCATTGGAGGCGCCGTGAAACACTAATCGCGACTAGCCCATCGCGACGAGGGCTTTGCGCGCCGCCGCCTTTTGTGCGGTGTCGCTTTTGAGGGGGGAACGTAATGAAGAAGGAGGTGGGCAATGGTCACGCCTGATGGCGAGGCGGCGGTGTTAGAAGAGCCGACGCGCTCCGGTGCGAACCAGTACGACCTGGGCTCCTTCAACGAGGCCGTGATCATCGAGACGATCCGGCTGGCCGGCATCATCAGCCGGACCGAGATTTCCCGTCGCACCGGGCTGACCCAGCAGTCGGTCTCGCGCATCCTGCGCATCCTGTTGCAGCAGGGCCTGCTGGTCGAGGAGGCGCAGGAGCGTGCCGAGCGACTGGGCAAGCCCCGTACGCCCGTCCGGCTCCGCTCCAACGCGGCCCACGCAGTGGGCATCCACATCGATCCGGAGCTACTGACGGTCGCCGTTGTCGATCTCGACGGCGCCATCGTGCGCCGCGAGACCGTCGACCTCGCGGCAGACCTGGACGCCGTCCGGCTGGTCGATCTCGCCGCAGCCACCGTGACCGAGGCGCTCAGCAGCAGCGAGGCGGACGCCGCCTCTGTGCTCGGCGTGGGTGTCGCCGTACCGGGTCCGATCAACGCGGACGGCACCCTGCTCGATCTCCCGCTGCAGCCTGCGTGGCGCGGTCTGGAGATCCGCCAGTTGTTGCAGCAGAAGCTGAAACACCCGGTGCTGGTGGAGAAGGACGGCACCGCCGCGGCCATGGGCGAGCTCTGGATCGGCCGGTCGGCCCGCGCCCGGGACTTCGCTTACCTGTACCTCGGCACGGGCGTCGGCAGCGGGCTCATCCTGAACGGCTCGATCTACCGCGGTGGTACGGCGAACGCCGGCGAGTTCGGCCAGCTCTGTGCCCTGCGGATGGGGCAATGGGACGAGGCGGGTGGCCCACGGATGATGGCCGAGTGCAATCCGACCGCCTCGCTGCCGGTGATTGCGGAGCGGTTCGGATATGTCGAGACCGATACCACCGCAACCGATGAGGCAAAACGTTACAAAGCCGTATGTAAAGCGGCCGCCGAAGGGAACGAGGCGGCCCGCAAGGCGGTTACTCAGGTGGCTGGCGTGATTGCACAGGGTGCGGTCGGTCTGGTCGATCTGCTGGATATCGACCGGATTGTTCTCGGCGGCCCGGCATTCGAAAAAGAGATCGCCGAGGTGTTTCTTTTCGAAATCGACCGGGCGGTCAATTCTTACCCGATCGCCAAGGGCACCCGGACGGTGCTGGTGGAGGAGTCGATGCTGCAGGCCGATGCGGCCGCGGTCGGTGCCGCCTCGATGATCTTCCACGATGCCTTCACGCCGCGGGTCGGCGGCTCGAGCCAGGCTCGTAGACTGCCGAAGTGAATCTCAGCCGCGCGTTGATGCCGGGGATCCTGCTCCGGCTGGCAACACTGGAAGACGCCGAAGCGCTCGCTGAGGCGCAGGTGCGCAGCCGCGATCACCTGCGGCCCTGGGATCCACGCCGGACAGACGCCTGGTTCACGGCCGCCGGCCAGGCCACGCGTCTGCTGGCCCAGTTGGAGCGCCACAAGAACGGCCAGGTCGTGCCGTGGGTGCTGGTGGAGGGCGATCGGATCATCGGTGCGGCGACACTCACCGACATCGTGCCGGGCCCGTTCCGTAGTGCCAGCCTCGGCTACTGGGTCGATGGCGGCGCCGTCGGTCGGGGACTAGCCACAGCGGCGGTGCGAGCCGTGGCCGACATCGCCGACACGGAGCTTCGCCTGCACCGGATCGAAGCAAGCACTCTGACCAACAACCTGGCGTCGCAGCGTGTGCTGGCCAAATGCGGCTTCTCCCAGATCGGCACTGCGCCCGCCTACCTCCACATCGACGGCGCCTGGCGTGACTGCCACCTCTTCCAGCGCATCCTCAACTCGCGCGAGCCCGGCGCCTAGGCCACTAACCGTTGCGTCCGAAGAACCTTGCGGTATAGCGCAACCTTCTTCGGACGCAAGGGGTGGTTAGCGGGGTGGGAGGCCTACGCCGCGGCTGACCTCGACGTCGTCGTAGCGGCCTTCGAGAACGTCGAGGAACTTGACCGGGCGTTGGAGGGTCGAGGCGATGTAGACGGCGCGGACCGTTGCGAGCGCCTCGATGGCGTCGTGGATGGTGATCCCGGGCTGCTCGCCCTTGGCGATCGCCCGCAGGATGTCGTCGTACTGCGCGACGTGGCCGCCGGGTGGTTCGGCGTCGACGCTCACCTCGTCGGTGGAACCGTCCGCGTTGAAGCGGCTGAGCACGTCGTTCTCGATCTCGGCACCACCTTCGGTGCCGTGCACGGAGACCCTGGTGCGGTTGCCCGGGAAGGCCGCGGTGGTGGCATGCAGCGTCGCCACTGCGCCGGACTCGAAGGTCAGAGTCGCCACCACCGTGTCCTCGACCTCGATCGCGTGGTGAGCGGCTCGGATGGCCTGCGCCTGGATGGTGACCGGCCGGCCCATGAACCAGAGCAACAGGTCGACCGTGTGGACACCCTGGTTCATCAGTGCGCCGCCACCGTCCTGGGCCCAGGTGCCACGCCAGCCGGCGGAAGCGTAGTACTCATCGCTGCGCCACCAGGCCACCGTCGCCACGGCCGAGGTCATTTGCCCGAAACGCCCGCTTTTGATCGCCTCGGCGACCAGTGCGCTGCCAGGGTCGAACCGGTGCTGGCTGATCACCGAAGAGACGACGCCGTGCTTCGCCGCCCGGGTGGCCGCCGCACCGAGACGCCGCCCCCGCGGCAAGTCGACGTCGAGCGGCTTCTCGATGACGACATGCAACTTCTCGTCAAGAGCCTGCTCGGCCAACGCGGCATGGGTGCCACTTGGCGTACAGATCGCGACGAGCGAGATGTCCGATCCCGATAGTGCTTCGCCCAGGTCGGCGTACACCTTCGGCTCGGGTTGCCCAGTGGCGACCAGCGACGCCGCGAGCGATTCCCGGGCGGCCGCGTCGGCGTCGATCAAAGCGGTCACGGTTGCGTCGGGTCGCGCCGCGACGGTGTCTGCATGGGTGCGGCCGATGACGCCGCAGCCCACGATCGCGACCTGATGGTTGTCCGTCGTGTCAGCCATTTCGCCCTTTCTGTGGCGCTGGCCGGCGGCCGGACGGGGCCGCCGACCAGCGGGTGGTCACTCAGCGGTGAAGTTCGCGGTCAGTACCTGGTCCGCCGAGACGGTGAAGGTGTACGACGGTTCGGTCGACACCACCACGCCATTGACGGTCCAGTCTCGGAAAACGTTATCCGATGCGGCCGTCGCCGTCACGGTGACCTGCGCGCCGACCTCGTAGGCACCCGGTTCGGATTCGTTTCCAAGGAGCTTCACAGTGCCTGCGGAAGCCGGTGCGGCGACCACCGAGACCCTGCGCTGGACGAC
>JAWWPC010000336.1:0-3164 GCA_033851055.1 Kribbellaceae bacterium
TCTTCTCCTAGCATTCTTCTTAGTATTCTTGCTAGTAATCTTTTGTGCCGGAGTAGGCTCATCTTCAGAAGAAGAGCCGAAGGCGATCAGAGCATCGTTAGCCTCGTGGGCAAGATCAAGAGCCAAAGTAGTAAGAGAGGTGGCATTTGACCTGATGGCTCCGGTTTCGATCCGACGTGTACCGGGAGCTCGCACTTTGAGACCTAGATACCGGCCATCGCCGCCATAGTCGACAACCTCTTGAATGTGCGAGTTAAGGACGAGGTCTTGGAGAAATCTGATAAGTACCATATCATTTTCGCTGACGTTCTTCTGTAAAATGTTCTTCCATCCGCACTCACTACGGCCGTAAACGTGGTTTCTGACCTCGGGAGAAGGACGGTTTAGGTAGGCCTGCTGTGTTACGTGATTTTCGTAGTAATTCGGCTCACGTACAAGATCTCCGTTAAAGAAATCTGTAGCGAGAATTTCAAAGCTCAGTGGCACTACTTCGTTAGGCTGAGGAAGGGCGTTTTCTGGAGCAGATTAGAAACGGAAGAGAGGATACTACAATAGATCCTAGAGCGAGATCGACCTACCAACGAGTGCTTTCCATGCTGCTGCATCTCTCTGCTCCATCGAGTTGCAGCTATGGAAGTCCTTGAATTGAACGTAGTTGCCCTCAAGCTCATATCTCACAAGTTTCGGAGGGCTGTTGGGACGGAGACGCGCTGAGCGGCCAAATATGCGATTGTTAAACCCCTTGGAAATGTTAGTAGAGTAAATATGAGTGGGGAGAGCAGCTTACAGCCTTGAAGACTTTCGGCATGGCGGCTATTTCCTCTTCTGAGTGAGTAGATTGATCCCCTGGGTATTGCAATAAGAAGGCAGATGTGATCCCCATCTTGACGAAGTCAGGAGGCTCGGGAGTGTTAGGAGAGATCAAGGTAGTAATGTGTCTGAGTGTTTCGAGAGGTGACAATTCCCGAGGCCCTTCAGGGAGGGGGACGGATTTAATAACCTTGTTGTTGCGGTCAATGGTAGCAAAGCCGTAAACTTTTCCGTCTTGGATTATTGTACAAATTTGTGTCCAGTTACCAGAGGCCGGATTCGTTGCGATAAGTGAACCAGGTCGATCTTCGACGTTACGATTACTGGGAACTAGTTAGCTGCTTGGTGTGCATGTTCTCAAGTTGACCAGAAGCCCAAAATTCGACTAGCTTTATAGATGATAGGAATAGCTGGCTTACTCGGAAGTCTCACGATCGATGAACCGAACAAGATCGTGATCTCCAGAGGAGTTTGAGGCGTCGTCAGGATCCAAGGAAATAAGATTGTCACTCTCAGGTGCTGGAGGCTGGCTAGAACAGTCAATGGCCTCGCTGGAACTTTGACGAAGCTCCCAGGCGTGGGTCAGACTAGATGGACCGCTCTTCGCAGATGATGGGGATCCAGCTAGGTCTTGCTGCTCCTCCACGAGCGGTGGCAAGCCAGTCTCGGCGTCCCAATAGAGCCCCGAGGCCTCTGAGGAGACCTAATGATTGTTAGATCGATGAAGAAAGGCAAAAGGTTGAGTTCAAAGTGTAGGCAGAGAGGAAGAGATGATCAACGGGTGATGTTCAACTTGTAGCAGTCGAATGCAAATAGTTTAGCCTCCCCACTGTCTGGCTGGCCTTAACAAATGCTGCTTAGTCGACAGGGCTAGCTGTCGTCGCGGCGCTTGCTCAGTCGGGGGCGGCGAGGTGATCGAGACCACCATAGCAACGACGGGGGGTTGCGTGCATGCTTACCTCCATATCTTCTTCCATGATTTGACACGCTGGTTTGGTCGTACAGCAAAGATCGTGGCTGGTCGCAATGTTACGTGAATGCAAGACAGATGAGGAGGGGAGGTGGGAGGATGAAAAGAGGTGAACCGTGAAAATGTGCAGACGAGAATAACGATAGTGGTCTTTAGTCTGTTTACTGTTACTCGGTAATGGGGCTACAAGCGAGGTAACGCTTGAAGAGGCTTTCATATCACAGCCCTAATGAGGCGAGAACTGGAAATCACAGTCTGGCAGTATTGCATAGGGAGATGGGTCAAGTAGAGGTTGCGGAGACAGGGTATCGCATGATAATGGTAACATCCTGGATATTCAAACAGAACAACCATACTTGCGAGTATCTAGCTTGAATAATTCAGGACATAAACGCAGCCTTGCAATACTAGAAGCCATGGTTGTATCTTTGCTCTATTCTCTTCTGTCCTTGAATGACTAACTGCATGCTGGCAATTCTGATGGTCGTAGAGCGTGCATTTGAGATGTATAGTTTGGCTCCTGTTAATCCAGGACCCAGCAAGTTTACTTCCGCCTTGGTTCTACTAAGTTACCGTTCAATACACTGCAACGCTTGGACGCGTGCGCTGCTCATGACATGAAATGGCTCTGCAGGGAACTACTCTTCAGCACAGGGCCGCCTGTCTGCTTGACAGGACCGTGACTGGGAACGCTTCCATCTACCGTAGACGTAAAGAGACTAGGTGCGAGGACTGCGACCAACTAAATTGCAACTGATTAAAAGGGGCTCTGAATCAGAAACCTCACTGGAATGTAGAGTATGTTTCTTCTCTGCCCTAGACAGTCTGCAGACGAGACCACTTTCAAATGCAAGACACGTATTCATTCTCCCAGGCAATCAACTATCCACCTAACAGTAGGAAACATGGGTCTAGAAAGGACATTGTCTACTGAGACAGTGTTGTAGAACACACCGTCCCATTCTTTCGTCAAGCGAATAGAGCTGCTATTATTGATGTGGCAGCTGCCAGCGTGTAGAAGCAATAACCTTGGCAATGTCGACAGATAGGGCCATATACTCGTGAGAGATTTGAGTTGCCAAAGAGTGAATCTCTCGCATTCGGATCTTTGTTGTTGTCGTTGAATGGTCGATGCGCCTTACCGAATGCGGCTAGCGATGCAAAACCACCACTTCCTCGGGCCCTAAGAAAGTAAACTTCTCGACGCAACTTTCACCACTCAGTCCTAGAGACATCACTCCACGTACAATAATACGGCCACAGTGCTGCGATAGTATCGAGACAGTACCGCAATATCCACTTGGCCACCAGAGATACGTATCTGTATTGTCCTGGACTTGCAAATCTAATATCTGGTGCACCATCTCTCTGTCTGGTATTCTAT
>JAWWPC010000153.1:0-22363 GCA_033851055.1 Kribbellaceae bacterium
CGGACACATTGGTTCCACCCTGCGCGATCGGTGAGTTCAGCCCGTCAGGCATCGACTCGACGAAGTCGCGGCCCTGGGCGATCCGCAGGGCCTCCCACAACTCCTCGTCGGTGGCGTCGGGATTGCCATAGCGCAGGTTGCTGGCCACGGTCCCGGAGAACAGGTACGGGCGCTGCGGCACCAGGCCGATCCGCTTCCACAACGCGTCCGGCTCGATGTCGCGGACGTCGATGCCGTCCACCCGGACGACGCCACCGGTGGCGTCGAACAGGCGCGGTACGAGTGAGAGCAGCGTCGTCTTGCCGGCACCCGTGCTGCCGATAATGGCCGTCGTACCGCCGGGTGAGGCGGTGAAGCTGATGTCCCGCAGCACCGGCTCGGCGGCGCCGGGGTACTGGAATTCCGCGTGTTCGAAGACCAACTCGCCCCGGCCGACGAAGTCGGTGATCGGGGTGGCCGGCGGCCGCACGGACGTCTCGGTGTCGAGCACCTCGGTGATCCGCTCCGCACAGACCGCGGCGCGCGGCACCATGATCATCACGAAGGTCGCCATCATCACCGAGAACAGGATCTGGATCAGGTAGCTCATGAAGGCGGTCAGCGCACCGACCTGCATGGCTCCGTTCTCCACCCGGGAGGCGCCGAACCAGAGAACGCCGATGCTGGACATGTTCAGGATCAGCATCACGACCGGGAACACCAGGGCCATCAGCCGGCCGGCCCGGATCGACGTGTCGGTCAGGTTGCCGTTGGCCTCACCGAAGCGATCGACCTCGTGTGGCTCCCGGACGAACGCACGAACCACCCTGATACCGGTGATCTGCTCGCGCAGTACCCGGTTCACGCCGTCCACGTTGACCTGCATCTTGCGGAACTGCGGCACCATCCGGCTGGCGATCAGCGCGATGGACGCCGCCAGCAACGGCACGGCGACCACGACCAGCCAGGACAGGCCGGAGTCCTCCCGAACCGCCATCACGATCCCACCGATCATCGTGATCGGCGCCGCCACCAGCATCGTGCAGGCCATCACGACCAGCATCTGCACCTGGGTCACGTCGTTGGTGCTGCGCGAGATCAACGTCGGCGCGCCGAACTTGCCGACCTCGCGGGCGGAGAACTTGCCGACCTGGTGGAACACCCCGGCCCGGACGTCGCGACCGAAGCAGGCCGCCGTCTTGGCGCCGTAGTACACCGCGGCGATGGTGCAGATGACCTGCACCAGGCTGACACCCAGCATCCAGCCGCCGGCGCCCATGATGTAGCCGGTGTCGCCCTTGGCCACCCCGTTGTCGATGATCTTGGCGTTCAAGCTGGGTAGGTAGAGGGAGGCGATCGTCCCGATCAACTGCAGGACGACGACCATGGACAGGTTGCCGGCGTACGGACGCAAATACGTACGTAACAGGCGAAATAGCATCAGCGGTCCCCAGAATCGTGGATGCGGACACCGTCGAAGGCGAAGTCGACGATCTCCTCGGCGGTCAGCGGTTGACCGTCCGAAATCAGTGGGTGGGTGGAGGAGAAGGTCACCAGCCAGATCCGGCGGGCGACCTCCTCGGGCGAGTAACGAAGACTTGCGGCATCAGGGGTCAGTACGGCGATGAATGCCGCAGTGGGCAGGTCGGAGTCGTGCTTGTGGCGGGCCTGTTCTTCGGGCGATGCCTTGCAGTCCGGCGGCGGCCGGTGCATCCGCATCGCCAGCAGCAGCTCGAAGACATCGCGGAGCCGCTCTTGGAGGACCTCGACGGCGACGATCGTCCGATCCCGCAACGGCAGCGCGCGATCGATCTTCTCCAGGTCGCGGACCAGCGGGAACGGGTCGAAGGCGGTCGCGACGGCCGCCTCGATCAGCGCATCCTTGCTGCCGAAGGCGCGAAAGATCGTGCCCTCCGCCACACCGGCCGCTTCGGCGATCTGGCGGGTACTCACCTCGGTCCCGTGCACTCGCAGCAGCGGTAGAGTCGCGGCGACGAGCGCTGCGCGTCGCTCGTCGGGAGGAAGTGGGGCTGCTCGTGGGCTCACCCCTGGAGACTAACTGAGTGAGTACTCACTCACAACTTGATTTCAGCGCCGATCCGCCAGCAGGGCCGCGATCCCGTCCAACACCCGGGCCAATCCGAACTCGAAGCCGTGCTCGGAGTCGTACGCCGCATTGAACTCCTGGCCGACGGTGGTCCCGACCCGGGAGGCCAGCGGGAACTTGGTCGCGTCGCCGATCTTCTCCAGTAGGGGTTCGTGCGCGCGCCACCATTGCTCATCGGTGATCCCGGAACTCTGGATCAGCTGTATCGCCTCGATCGCACTGCGGACGGCGCCGTGCACGTAGCCATTCACCAGTGCGATGGCCGCATCCATCTCCACGTCGGTCAGGCCGATTCCCTCGACCGCGCTCAGTTCGTACTCGTACTTGGCCATCAGGTGCGGGCCCAGCGGCGGCCGGCTGGTGGCGACCTGCACCAGCCAGGGGTGTCGCAGGTAGAGCTCGCGATTCTCCCGCGCGATGGCATCCAGCTTCGCGCGCCAGTCGCCGTCCACCTCGCGTCGCGAGCTCTCGCCGTACACGGAGTCGAGCATGACGTCGAGGAGTTCGGCCTTGCCCGGCACATAGCGGTAGAGCGTCATCGCGCCGACACCGAGCTCGTCGGCGACCCGCCGCATCGACATCGCCGCCAGGCCTTCGGTGTCGGCGATGCCGACGGCCGCGGCGACGATCCGCTCGACGGTGAGGGCCGGCTTCGGTCCGCGAGTGGGCCGGGACCTCAGTCCCCAGAGGAGTTCCAGGCTCTTCGCCGGGTCCCCGCCTCCGGTGTGTTCCGTGGTCATGTGCGCGATTCTCCCGGACTGGTTACACTCATGCCGCTACGCCGTACAGTGTACCCAGTAAAGAGTGGGGGTTGACCTCCAGCAAGGTTGAGGTTCTAGCGTGCTCTTGCCCGACGCTTGATTCGAAAACTGTCGGTGGCGTCCTGGACCATCGATGTCTCCATCACCTCTGAAGCCGGAGATCCGCTGTGAGTATGGAAATGACCGCGTGGAACTCGATGTACCACGCGATGCACGCACACGACGAGAAGCGCGCCTTCTCGCGGGCGACCCTGCGGCGGATCCTGGCCTTCGCGCGTCCCCACCGGCGGCACCTGATCCGGTTCCTGGTGCTGAGTACCGTGGCGGCCGTGCTGGCGGTCGCCACCCCCGTGCTGGCCGGGCGGGTGGTGAACGCCATCGTCGCGGGCGACGCGTTCAGCCGGGTGTTGCTGCTGGCTGTACTGATCGCCATCATCGCGATCGTCGAGGCCGGTATCGGGCTACTCACTCGCTGGCTGTCGGCCGGTATCGGCGAGGGTTTGATCTTGGACCTGCGGACGGCGGTGTTCGACCACATCCAGCGGATGCCGATCGCCTTCTTCACCCGGACCAGGACGGGCGCGCTGGTGAGTCGGCTGAACAACGACGTGATCGGCGCCCAGCGCGCGTTCAGCGACACGCTGTCGGGCGTGGTCGGCAACCTGGTCATGCTGGTGCTGACGCTGGTCGTGATGCTCGGGGTGTCCTGGCAGATCACCTTGCTGGCATTGGTGATCCTGCCGATGTTCGTGATCCCCGCGCGGCGGTTCGGCAACCGGCTGGCCGGCCTGCAGCGGGAGGCCGCGAACTACAACGCCACCATGAGCACGCAGATGACCGAGCGGTTCTCCGCTCCCGGCGCGACCCTGGTGAAGCTGTTCGGCCGACCAGTGCGCGAGTCTGCGGAGTTCGCCACCCGGGCCCGGCGGGTCCGCGACATCGGCGTCCGGACCGCGATGGTCCAGTGGGTGTTCGTCACGGCCTTGACGCTGGTCTCCGCACTGGCGCTGGCAGTCGTCTACGGCCTCGGCGGCTTCTACGCACTGCGCGACCAGCTTGACGCCGGTGCGGTGGTGTCGATGGCCCTGCTGCTCACCCGGCTCTACTCCCCGCTCACCGCGCTGGCGAGCGCACGACTCGAGGTGATGACAGCACTGGTGAGCTTCGAGCGGGTCTTCGAGGTGCTCGACCTCGAGCCGCTGATCAAGGACAAGCCCGACGCCGGCACGGTCCCCGACGGTCCGGTCTCGGTCGAGTTCGACCACGTCCGGTTCGCCTACCCGTCAGCGGACAAGGTTTCGCTGGCCTCCCTGGAGGAGGTCGCCAAGCTCGACACCCGCGGCGGCGTCGAGGTGCTGCACGACGTGTCGTTCACGGCCGAGGCGGGTCAGATGGTCGCGCTGGTCGGCTCGTCGGGAGCTGGTAAGTCGACCATCGCGCAGCTCATCCCCCGCCTGTACGACGTGGATGCGGGCGCGGTCCGGCTGGCCGGCGTCGACGTGCGGGACCTGTCTGCCGAGGCCCTGCGGGGCACGCTCGGCATGGTGACCCAGGACGGGCACCTCTTCCACGACTCCATCCGGGAGAACCTGCTGCTGGCCCGACCGGAGGCAACCGAGGAGGATCTGTGGGACGCACTCACCCGGGCCCGGCTCGGCGAGCTGATCCGGTCGCTGCCTGACCAGCTCGAGACCGTGGTCGGTGAGCGTGGGTACCGGCTGTCCGGTGGCGAGCGGCAGCGGCTGACCATCGCCCGGTTGCTGCTGGCACACCCGCGGGTCGTGATCCTCGACGAGGCGACGGCGGCGCTGGATTCGACCTCCGAGGCTGCTGTGCAGGCCGCCCTCGGAGAGGCACTGGCCGGGCGGACCGCAGTCGTGATCGCGCACCGGCTGTCCACCATCAGGGCGGCCGATCTGATCCTGGTGATCGAGGCCGGTGAGGTGCTCGAGCGAGGCACCCACGCTGAACTGCTGGCCGTCGGCGGCCGGTACGAGGAGCTGTACCGGACCCAGTTCGACCAGACCGGTGCGACGGAGGTCGAACCGGAGGAGGTCACGGTCTGACGAATCGACACACGAGGCGGCATCCTGCGGATTGGATGCCCAGGGCAACGTTGGGACCGACGGGCGGTCTGAGTGAGGATGGTGACGGGGTTGCGGACGGGCACGTTGGCGAGCTGTGCGGTGGTGTTCCGGCCGGCTGATCCACCCAGGGAGAGCAGGGTCGCCTTCTGGCATCCGGCCGGGGGTGAACTCCCGGTTGGTCTCGGTGAACCGGGCGAGCTGGAGCTGCTGGTTGGCGACGAATCCGGCGTCAGCTCTCGCGAGGTGCCGGTGGTGGAGCTGCCGATCAGCGAAGCTGTGCCGGTCCTCGGCCGGGCCCGCTCCGACCGGCAGGCGCACCCCGCTGCCGCCTTCTGGGGTGCCGCCGCGCTGGTCGGACTTCAGCTTGTCGCCCGCGGACGGCTGCTCCCGGGCGTCTCACCCG
Organism: Kribbellaceae bacterium; assembly: GCA_033851055.1. GTDB lineage: Bacteria > Actinomycetota > Actinomycetes > Propionibacteriales > Kribbellaceae > Kribbella. Next base: position 5,338 of record JAWWPC010000153.1, read on the forward strand.
GCGGGTACGACGCCTGGCGCGTCGGCCCGCTGGATGCCGCCGATATCGACCGCGTACTCAAGCTGGCCGAGGCGATGCCACCCGAGGCCAGGGCTGTTCGGCTTGCTGGTTCTGAGCTGCGACTGCCGCCGGCTGAGGATCTGGTGCGGTCTTTCCTGGATGCGGTGGCGGACGGGATGCCCCGCTCCCCCGCGGCCGCCAAGGCGCACGGCACGCCGCTCTTTGCCGCGGCCGCCCCGCAGCAAGCGCCGCGGCTGCGTTCATGGGCCGACGAGGTCTCTGCCGGGCTCGACACCGGCGTCCGGGTCTCCCTGCGGATCGACCTGCCCGAGTCGGTCGCCTTCCGGGCCGTTGTGCAGTTGCACAGCCTCGGCGATCCCACTCTGGTCCGGGATGCGGCTGAAGTCTGGGCACAGGACGTCAGCGGATTCGGGCCCAGGGCAAGGATCGACGCCACCCTCGCGATCCGCCGGGCTGCCCGGGTCTGGTCGCCCCTGAACCGGCTGCTGGACGCCGCCGTACCGGATGGGATGGAGTTGTCCGACCAGGAGGTCGGGGACCTGCTCGCCAACGGCGCACAGCGGTTGTCAGCCGCAGGGGTGGAGCTGCATTGGCCGCGCAGCCTCGGTCGTGCTCTGACCGCACGGGCAGCGATCACCTCGTCGGACTCGCCGCCTTCCGATCTGCCCGGTTTCTTCAGCGGCGGGGCGACGCTCGACTTCAGCTGGCAGCTGGCACTCGGGGACGACGCGTTGACCGAGGCCGAGATGGACAAGCTGGCCGAGGCGACCAGGCCGGTGGTCCGGTTGCGGGACCAGTGGATGCTGATCGATCCCGAGCTGGCTCGCAAGGCCCGCGAGCGGGTGCTCAAGCCGGTGACCGCTATCGACGCGCTAGGTGCCGCACTCACGGGAACCACCGAGGTTGACGGCCAGCAGGTACCGGTCACGGCGGCTCGTTGGCTGGACGAGCTGCGGGCCCGGATCGCTGATCCTGACCGTTCCGACGAACCGGTCGAGGCCCCGGCCGACTTGCAGGCGACGCTGCGCGACTATCAGTTGCGCGGGCTCCAGTGGCTGGTGCGGATGACCTCGCTGGGGCTTGGTGGTTGCCTCGCCGATGACATGGGTCTCGGCAAGACCGTCACGCTGATCGCGCTCCACCTGCACCGGCAGCTCTCCCCCGGTAGCTCGGGCCCGACCCTGGTGGTCTGCCCTGCCTCGCTGCTAGGTAACTGGGAGCGAGAGGTGCAACGGTTCGCCCCCGGCACACCGGTCCGACGATTCCACGGCCCCGGGCGCTCACTCGAAGGAGCCGACGCCGGGTTCGTGCTCACGACGTACGGGACCTTGCGGCGCGACGCCGCTCGGCTGGCTGCGCATCGATGGGCCCTGCTGGTCGCAGACGAGGCACAGCATGTCAAGAACCCGTCGTCCGGTACGGCCAAGGCGCTCCGCATAGTGCCCGCACTGGCTCGGGTGGCACTGACCGGAACGCCGGTGGAGAACAACCTGTCCGAGCTGTGGGCGATCCTCGACTGGACCACGCCCGGTCTGCTCGGCCGGCTCGGGAGTTTCCGCAGCAGGTGGGCAACCCCGATCGAGGCCGACAAGGACACTGCCGTCGCTGAGCGGCTTGCGCGGCTGGTGCGGCCGTTCCTGTTGCGCCGGCGTAAGTCCGACCCTGGCATCGCGCCTGAACTCCCAGCCAAGACCGAGACCGATCAGCCGGTGGCTCTCACCCGGGAGCAGGCGGTCCTCTACGAAGCGACCGTGCGCGAACTGCTCGACGAGGTGCGCTCCAGCGACCGGATGGCGCGCCGCGGCCTGATCGTGAAACTGCTCACAGGGCTGAAGCAGATTTGCAACCATCCGGTGCAGTATTTGAAGGAGCCGGAGGGTGCCCGTCTCGCCGGTCGTTCCGGCAAGCTCGAACTGCTCGACGAACTGCTCAGCACCATCGTGGCCGAGGACGGCGCCGTCCTCGTCTTCACCCAGTACGTCGCGATGGCCCGGTTGCTCGAGCGACACCTGGCTGACCGCGGCATCGCGAGTCAGCTGCTGCACGGTGGGACCCCGGTACGCCGCCGCGAGGAGATGGTCGAGCGCTTCCAGGCAGGCGAGGTCCCGGTCTTTCTGCTCTCGCTCAAGGCGGCGGGCACGGGGCTGAACCTGACCCGCGCGGATCACGTCGTGCACTACGACCGCTGGTGGAACCCGGCCGTCGAGGATCAGGCCACCGACCGGGCCTACCGGATCGGTCAGACCCGGCCGGTGCAGGTTCACCGACTCATTGCCGAAGGCACCATCGAGGACCGGATCGCCGCGATGCTCAGCGCCAAGCGCGAGCTCGCCGATGCGGTATTGACAGCCGGTGAGGCTGCGCTGACCGAGTTGTCCGATACCGAACTGGCCGATCTGGTCGAGCTACGAGGTGCGCGATGACTGGCGATGCAGCGCGCGGTTTTCCAGCCTTCCCGGCCCAGCCCGGCCGCCGAAGTACGCGCGGCAAGTCCTGGTGGGGCCGGGCCTGGGTGCAGGCCTTGGAGGACACCTCGCTCGATTCGGACCAGCTACGCAAAGGCAGGCGGTACGCCAACTCCGGCCAAGTGGGGACCATCACCGTCAGCCCCGGTCGGATTGCCGCAGTGGTGCACGGGCCGGAGGACAGCTACGAAGCCGCCGTGCTGGTTGATCGCCTGAGCGACGACGAGTGGCGGCGATTCCTCGATCAGGTCGGCGCGCGAGCGGGACATATCGCGGCCTTGCTGGACGGCGAGATGCCGCATGACCTGGTGGATGCGGCCGCAGACGCCGGCGTTCCACTGTTGCCTGGCATTGGCGATCTGGATCCGTCGTGCACCTGCGACGGGTGGGAGCTGCCCTGCCAGCACGCGGCGGCCCTTTGCTACCAGCTGGGCTGGCTGCTGGACGAGGATCCGTTCGTGCTGCTGCACATGCGCGGACAGTCGCGCGAGACCTTGCTCGACGACCTCCAGCACCGCATGACCTCAACGGTTTCCGTTGCCTCGGGCAACTCTGACCATCCTGGCTCTGTTGACCCCCGGGCAGTGGAGGCTGGTGCAATTGGGTCTGCTGCAGTCGGAGCTGGGCCGGAATCTGGCGCTGCCGTCCGGGACGCTTCGGCCGGCACGTTGGCTGCGGAGGCATATGCCCTGTCTGCAGTTCCAAGTTTGCCGGAGCCGCCAGACGTGCCCGCAAAGGCAGAGCTGGACGACATCGTCATCAATGGCACGCAACATCCACCCGGAATGGAGCCCGCGACTCTGCCGCTGCTCGTGCTCGACGCAGCCAGGCGGGCCAGGGCTCTGGTCAGTGCGCTCCTGGCCGGCACCCCGGAGCCGTGGCTTCTCGACGAGTGGCAGGACGCGGTCCGGTTGGCTGCCGACTACCCAGGCCTGACCGACCGCCTATGCGCCGCAACTGGCCGACCCGCCGAGCTGGCGGTGGCAGTTCAAGCCTGGTCGTACGGCGGTGCGGCCGCGCTGGACGTTCTCGAACACACCTGGACGCCGGATCCGAGCGAATTGGCGCGAGCCCGTACCGAACTGCTGGCTGCGTGGGACGACCCGGACAACCTCGAGATCGCGGTCGCCGGAAACCAGCTCACGACTACGGCTGGGGCTACCGTGTCGCAACTGCGGCTCGATCGGCTCGGGCGCTGGCATCCCTATCGGCGTACCGATGACCAGTGGTTGCCCGCGGGGCCTGCCGACCGGGATCCGACCAGCCTGGTCGCCGTACTGGACGAGATTGCGCCGGCGCATTGATACCCGGCCTTGCCGGTCGAGCGGGCGGTTCAGCTAAGGGCGGCTCTCAGTGCCTCGAGCTGTACAAGGTCGCTGGCGGTAGGCAGGAGAAGCAATTCGTCAAACCCGGCTTCGGCAATCTGATCTCTGGTTTCCACGAGTTGGCTGGGGCGCGTGACGACGTGTTTCGCCAGCTCGTCCGCACGGTCTTGGCCGAGAAAGGCGTAGTAGCTGCGCATATGCCGCAGCGCTTCCCCACAGGCGTCAGGGCCGGCAGAGGTGTAGATCATCGCCACAAGACGTGGTGTGCCGGGCCGGCCAGCTGCCGTCCACGCCTCGCGTACGTCGGTGGCCAAGGCAGCTGTGGTGCTCCATCCGCCTATTCCGGCGGCGGCCAGCCAGCCACCTCCGTAACGCGCAATTCGTCGGAGGGTCGCTTCCCCTTGGCCGCCGAACAGCAATCGTGATCCCAGCGCGTCGCCGACCGACACGGCGTCCTGCCAGGCGCTCTCCATGTCGGATTGCGCAGCCGGGGCGCTGAGCTGTTCGTCGAAGAGTTTGCCTCGGTCGGTGAACTCGACGCCGCAGGCTTCATAGTCGTCCTTCCGGCGGCCGACTCCCAGGCCGAGGACCAGTCGATGGTCAGTGAGGCGCTCGAGTGTGTCGATCTGCTTCCTGAACAGTGCGCCGTTGGATCGGAGCGGCGCTACCAGCACGCTGGTCATGAGCTTGACCCGTTCGGTGACCGACGATACGGCGGCGAGGGTAAGCATCGTTTCGAGACTCGGGTACATGACCCGGTCGGTACAGACGAGGGAGCTCGCTCCTATGTCCTCGGCCTCACGCGACCACGAGATCAGTTGCTTGCGGGTAACTCCCTCGAGGGCGTTGGGTAGCCCCATACCGACGTCAATCGCTTTCATCACGGCCACTTCTCCCTGAATTGAGTCCCTGCTGCGTCGCCGACATGAGCTCGGACGTCACGCCTCGCGGATGAAGCAGCCGTGGCTGTATCCCTGGTCGAGCATGCCGTCCGCCCTTTCAGCAATTTTCTTCCTGGTACCGGTCCCAATCGGCGGGCCACCGGTAGGAGTGCTGGCGCGGCGGCACAGGGGCTTGGGTCTCCAGCCACCTCACCGGCCCACCGTCGGTGTTGAAGCAGGCGTGCATTTCCCCGACCGCCGCCCACGCGACGTCGCCGGGTCCGAACTGGTATTGCTCGCCACCCAACTCGAAGGCGGTGTCGCCTTCGAGGAAGAAGTAGGCTTCTTCAAAGGGATGGTCGTGCACTTGTGCGGCTCCGTTCACCGCGTAGTCGACCATGAACAGGGTGAGCAGATTCGCCCCGCGGGTCTGATCGACCAGCATCTTGACCGATATACCGCTGTAGGCGATGACCCCGGTATCCATGCCGGCCGACGCGCGTCCCTGCGCGGAGCCTTTGACTGCCTCACTGACGTGGTCGGGCGAGGTCCCCCCGTAGTGTCCGACCAGTCGAAGTGTCGGGTCGGCGAAGTTGGGGACTGTCGCTTTGCCCAGGTCATTGGCCGCGTCGACGGGAAAAAAGGTGTCCGTTCGTCCAGACTCCGACCGCAGGGCGACGGGGCTGTTGACGTACATCCAGCGGGCCTCCGACCGTCCGGGGTTCGTCATGGCGTGCACGGTGCCGATGGGGAAGAAGGCGAAGTCCCCTGGCACGAGACGGTAGGCGGCATCGGCAATCTGGAGGGCGAGCTCTCCCTCGAGCAGGTAAATGGCCTCCTCGTAGGAGTGCACGTGCGGGTTCAATCGTCCCCCGGAGCCGAGTCGCGACACACCGAGGTCGGTGTGGACCGTGCCGACGTGTGGACCGAGCAGGGCAAGTGTCTGGAAGTTGGCGGACTGGGCTTCCCAGATTGCAGGTACCTCTGCTTGGGACCAGTCCTGCTTCGCGATGATGCCCACGGAATCCCCATTTCGCATTGTGATGGTGGCCGCAGATCGGGGCGGCACAACAGGGCGAGCGGCCGGGCTCCAGCCCGAGTCGCAACAGTCGTGCTGTTGGAAGAGCCGGGAAGCCCCAGTCTATTGGATAGGTGGCTTAGCCAATTTTGAGTCTGCGCCTGACGCAGCTCATTGTCAAGAAGCTCAGATTGACACTGCGCTCGGGGCCTGGGGACGGCGACTGACGAAAGGGTGCCTTCATTTCAGCATCACGCCGTTGGTGTCGGCGAGGTGCGCGAGCAGGGCGGCGATGTCCAGCTCGCCGCGGCCGGCCGCGATGAGATCGGCGATCGCGGTTCGCGTGTCGTCGATGAGGGGGATTTGCACGCCGGTGGATCGAGCCAGGTCAAGGCCGAGGTCGACGTCCTTGAGCATCAGAGTCGAGGTGAACGCGGGCGCGAAGTCCAGACTGTTCATCAGTGCCGACTTGTAGCCGATAAACGGACTGCCGACCGCGCCTGCGCAGATGAATTCGAGCAGGTCCTGGCGGCGGATACCCGATGATTCGGCGAGCACGCAGACTTCGGCGAGCGAGTGGACCAGCACCGCCGCGACGAGGTTGTGCAGGATCTTCACCGTGCGGCTGGTGCCGCCCTCACCTGCGTAGATGACCTTGCCGGCCAGCGCCTCCAGCACGGGGAGCGCGTAGTCGTACGCCTGCCAGGTCCCGCTGCAGACGACCGCGAGCCCTCCGCTGCCGATGATCGACGGACCTCCGGCAACGGGCGCGGCGAGCAGGTGGCTGCCCTTCGCCTTGGCAACGGAGGCGACTTCGGCGGTGACTTCGGCGGACACGGTGGAGCAGTCGACCAGCAGCGGCGCCGGACCGTCGACATCGAGCAGGCCACCCGGCCCGATGGTGACGGCTCGCAGATCGTCATCGGTGCCGATCATGCTGATGACGAGGTCGCAGTCGCGCAGCGTCTGAAGAGAGTCCGCATTATGGGCGCCCGCCGCGACGAGGGACGCCGCCTTGCTCGGTGTCCGGTTGTAGACGGTGATGTCCCACCCGGCGTCGAGCAGGCGCTGGGCCATCGGCCGTCCCATCTGGCCGAGGCCGACGAATCCGATCCGGCTCGGCTGCGCGCCGCCTGCCGCGGCGGAGGATGTGGAGTTCACGTCTCCTCGTCCTGGCCTCTCGGCACCGTGTCCGGTCACGAGATTACCTCCGTCTGCGTTGCGCTCGGCTGGTTGCCGTTCGTGCTCACGGTGCGGCCGGAGGCGGGGAAATCGATGCCGCTCCAGTACCGCACGCCGGTGACCAGCAGTTCGTCGGCCGGGAACCGGGTGATGACCCGGGCGCCGTCCTTCTCCACGACGACCTCCTCCTCGATGCGCGCGGCGGAACTGCCATCGGGAGTCGGCCAGTACGTTTCGAGCGCGAAGACCATGCCTTCCTTGATCTCGATCGGGTGGTCGAAGGAGTGGTAGCGACTCATCAGCGGCTTCTCCCACACCGACAGTCCGACACCGTGGCAGTACTGCAGGCCGAAGGCCTCTTCCTCAGAGGCGAATCCGATGTCCTGCGCGGACGGGAACGACGCGACAACATCGGCGCTCGACGCGCCCGGGCGGACCACGGCGATGGCCCGATCGATCGCTTCGCGGGCCCGCCGGTAGGCGTCCCGTTCAGCCGGCTTGGCGCTGCCAACGTTCATCGTGCGGTAGTAACAGGTGCGGTATCCATGGAAGGAGTGGACGATGTCGAAGTAGGCGGTGTCGCCCGGCCGGATCATCCTGTCGCTGAAGACGTGCGGGTGCGGGCTGCAGCGGCCGCCGGAGATCGCGTTGACCGCCTCGACTTCCTCGCTGCCGAGGTCGTAGAGCGTCTTGTTGACCAGCGCGACGGTCTCGTTCTCTTTCACGCCGACCTGCAGGAACTGGTAGAGCTTCTCGTACGCGGCGTCGACCAGGCCCGCGGACTGGTCCAGCAACGCAATCTCGTCGATGGTCTTGATCTGCCGGGCGCGCATCATCAGACTCTGCGCGTCGACAACGTAGAGCCCTTCGGCCTCGAGCGCGCGCAACTGCGGGATCTCGACGACGTCGATGCCGAGCGGCTCACCTGCTAGCCCGTGCTCGCGTAGCACGTCGGCGATCTTACGGGCGTTGCCCGCCTCGATGCCGACCTCGGAGTCGATGGCGCCACGCCACGTCGACAGACCCGCCCGCCAGCTCTCCTCGGGCAGCCAGGTGAGGTATTGCTGGTGCAGCCTCGCGGCCGAACCGATGTCCCACAGGATGGGTGCATGTCCGCGCACGAGCAGGACCGCGCGGAACAGCTTGTCGCGCGCCCAGTTGCCGATGTGGGTTCCGGTCGTGTACCGGATGTTGTTCATGTCGTAGAGAAGTACAGCGCCCAGGTCGCTGTTCTCTAGTTCGGCCATGGCCTTCGCCAGCCGCTGCTCACGCAGTCGCGGGAACGAGACCCGGTTCTCCCAGTCGCTCGACATAAAGGTGCCGAGCGACGCCACCGGAGTCGTGTCGCGGGCGACATCGCTCGGCTGCCACGGTTGCGCCTTGATCGTGGACATGCGGTTCCTCTCCATGGGGATTACGGGCTACCTATCGGTTCGGGCGGATGTCCGCCTCAGACCGGTGAGTAGGCTCCTGGTGATGTCTCGATTTCGGTGACGACCGGTGCCGGTTCGGCCCTGCCGGCCAGCTGCCAGGTCGTGTCGACGATCTGCTGCGCGGTGAGCCCGTACCGCGCGAATAGGAAGCGGGCGGTGGCCGCGCGGCCGAAGGTGTCCGGGATTCCCACTCGGCGCAGGCTTCTTCCGAGCCCGGCCTCGGCCAGCACTTCAGCGACGGCGCTGCCGAGCCCGCCAATCACCGAGTGGTTCTCCGCCGTGACGACGGAACGCGCCCGCTCGGACAGCGTGCGGACGGTCTCGGCGTCGAGCGGTTTGATCGTGGTGACGTTGACGACGTCGATGACCAGGCCGGCGGCGCGGAGCCGCTGTGCTGCGCGTAGCGCGGTCGCGACCAGCATGCCCGACGCGAAGATCACCGTGTCGACGTCCGCGTCATCACGGCGGGGATCGGGGTCCACCAAGGCCGCACGGTCCAGATCGAGCCGGTGTCCCTCGTCGAAGATCACCGGGATCTCGCCACGCTTGAGGCGGAGGTAGACCGGCCCCGGGCGTTCGGCCACGGCGGCGACCGCCTGGCTGACTTCGCTCGCGTCCGCCACCTCCACGACGGTGAAGTTCGGCAACACCCTCATCAGCGCGACATCGTCGATGGCTTGGTGGCTGGGCCCGCCAGGCGAGGAAAGGCCGGGCATGAGGCCGACAAGCTTGACGCCCAGGTTGGCGTAGGAGATCTGCATGGCGATCTGCTCGAACGGCCGTCGGGTGGTGAACACACCGAACGTGTTGACGAAGACGGTGCGGCCCTCGCGCGCCAGTCCCGCCGCGACGCCGATCAGGTTCTGCTCGGCCATTCCAGCGTTGAAGAAGCGCGAGGCCAGCCGTGGGTCGTCACGAAACAGATCGGTCTCGGTCTGGCGCGTCAGGTCCGCACCGAGACAGATCACTTCCGGGTGACTGGCCGCGTAGCGGACAAGGGCCTGACCGTAGGGCTTGAGAACCGTGTCGTACGGAGGGGACAGGGGCATCGGCGGCTCTTTCAGGTTCTCGGGATGAGAGGTGTTTGGCGAGGTCACTGATGGGTGCCTGCTGGCACACCCTGCGGGACAAATCGGCTAGGTGGCTTTACCAATTCTTTTCAGAGTGCGGAGTGCCGGGCGTCGCCGTCAAGGGGGTCGGGAAAGTTTCGGCAAGTGGCAATCCCCCTTGACATCGAGCGCGTCGGCGCTGCTCAATTGGCTTAGCCACCTGACCGGCAGTGTGGCGTGCGTGGTGTCGATGACGCGGCGCTGTTCCGCGGAATACGACCGCAACCAACCTGTGGGAGCGACATGACGAGCAGCAGTGCGGCCGCGTCGAGTGACTGGCCGGGTCCGGTCGCGGCAGAGAGGGACGCCACGGCAGGAGCGGGCCTCATTGACGAGCAGGCCCTTCGCCGAGCTGCGTGGCGCATTCGGCGGAGGGCAATTGACATGGTCGCGTTGGAGGGGTTCGGGTACCTCGGACAGGCCCTGTCCAGTGCCGAATTGGCGTCAGTGCTCTACCTGGCCGCCCTGCGGGCCGGCTATGACCGGCTCGTCGTGTCACCTGGCCACTACTCGATCGTGCACTTCGCGGCGGGCGTCGAGGTAGGGCTCATTGACGAAGCCGAATTGAGCACCTACGGCAAGGACGGCAGCCGGCTGGAAGCGATCGGCACGGAAGACACGCCCGGTCTAGCGGCCACCTGTGGCTCACTCGGTCAGGGATTGTCGGTAGCCGCCGGGATTGCGCTGGCCCAACAACTCGCCACGTCGGACCGCCACGTGTACGTCCTGATGAGCGACGGCGAGATGGAGGAAGGCCAGGTATGGGAAGCGGCGATGTTCTGCGCCCACCACCGCCTCGGCAACCTCACCGTCGTTCTCGACCGCAACAACAGCCAGGTCGACGGACCGACCGATACGGTCACGACGCTGGAGCCGGTGGTGGACAAGTGGCGGGCCTTCGGCTGGGCCGCCGCCGAAGTCGACGGACACGACGTCGTCGCGATCGGCGAGGCGTTGAGGTCCCTGGGGAAGGACCCGCGCCCCGGTGTGCTCGTCGGCTCGACCTGGACGTTGTCGGGGCTGGCCAGCGTGCTTCCCGTCGAGGCGGACGGACACTTCCTGAAACTCACGCCGGAGGTCATCGAGGAGGCCAGGAAGGTCTGTCAGGACTCCGAGGCCGCGGCAGCGCTCATCCCCACCCGGCGGTGGACATGACCACGCCTCCGGCCGACGCATCGACGACCGTGACCGTCTCACGAGGGGTAGGCAGAGCATGACCATCGATACCTATAGCCCGCGGGGCATCCTGATCAACGGCGAGTGGATCGACACCGGGAAGTCGATCACCTTGCGCTCGCCCTACGACGGAGAGGCCCTCGCCGAGGTGCCCAGCGGCGACTCCGCGACGGTGGACCGTGCGGTGGCCGCGGCGAAGACTGCATTGCGCGCCGACGAGTTCGACCGCGTCGCGCGCATCGCGGTCCTCGAGGCGGCGGTTCGTGAACTCCGGGAACGCCACGAACAGTTTGCCCGAACAATCGCGGTGGAGTGCGCGAAACCGATCAGGACTGCTGGCATCGAGGTCGCTCGCACGATCGACACCTTCGCGTTCGCGGCCGCGGAGGCCCGGACGTACACGGGCGACATGGTCCCGGTCGACGCCGTCGCCTCCGGCCGAGGGAAGATCGCGTACACGCTCCGTCTGCCGGTCGGGGTGGTCGCCGCGATCGCGCCGTTCAACTTCCCCCTCAACCTGGTCGCACACAAGGTGGCCCCGGCCATCGCCGTCGGCTGTCCGGTCGTGCTCAAGCCGGCCTCGCAGACGCCCCTGTCGTCGCTGTTGCTGGCCGAGATGCTCACGGAGGTCGGCCTGCCCCCGGGATGGCTCAACGTCATCACCGGCGGCGGCGTTACGGTCGGGGATCCGCTGGTCCAGCACGACGACGTCAGCTACATCACCTTCACAGGCTCGCCCGAGGTCGGCTGGGGCATTGCCCGGCGGGCACCGAAGAAGAAGGTACGGCTGGAGCTCGGCTCGAACGCGCCGCTCGTGGTCGACGCCGACAGCGAGTGGGACACCGCAGCGGTCAAGGCGGCTGCGGCCGGATTCGTGCAGGCGGGCCAGTCCTGCGTCTCGATCCAGCGCATTTCGTCCACAAGGACATCGCTTCCTGCTTTCGCGACATACTCGTTGACGGCGTCGCCAAGCTGAAGATCGGCGCACCACTCGACGAAAACGTCGACGTGTCGGCTCTGATCAGCGCCAGTGACGCGCGTCGAGTCGAGACGTGGGTGCGGGAGGCTCTCGCCGGCGGTGCGCGGTCCGAGATCGGCGGTGAGCGGATCGACAATGTCGTCCCGCCCACCGTGCTGAGTGGGGTGACGCCGTCGATGAAGGTGCAGCGCGACGAGATCTTCGGTCCGGTCGTCACCCTCACTGAGTTCGACGACTTCGACCAGGCGCTGGACATGGCGAACGACTCCATCTTCGGCCTCAACGCCGGCGTCTACACCCGCGACATCGCGAAGGCGATGCGAGCGACGCGCCGGCTGGAGTTCGGCAGCGTCTTCATCAACGACGTACCCACCGTTCGTGCCGACCAGCAGCCCTACGGTGGCGTCAAAGACTCCGGCAACACCCGCGAAGGACCCCGCTACGCGATGTCTGAGATGACCGAACCGCGACTCGTTACACTGCAGTGAATCTTGCCGCGGACACCACCTACCACAAGGCGGACGGCGACGCCCCGAGGTGGCTTGTTCGGGGCGTCGGTCCACCATTGACAAAGCGGCAGGAGCACACTGCACATGGCAACCACTCCGGGTCACCGATCTGCTGGCGGCGCGGACGCGGACTTGCCGTTCCGAATCGAGTCGATCAATCGGATCTCCGATCGCGTCGCGGAGCAGATCCGCAATTACATCGTCGATCAGCGGCTGAACGAGGGCGAACGACTGCCCAGCGAACGACGGCTGGCCGAACTCGTGGGCAGCTCTCGACCGACCGTCAGCCAGGCTCTGCGGACCCTCTCGCTGCAGGGCCTGGTCAAGATCCGCCCAGGCGCCGGAGCCTTCGTGCTCCGCAACCCCTCCAGCATGGTCGACACGAGCGTCAACCTGATGCTGCAACTGGAGCCGGAGTCACTGGCCGAAGCGGCCCAACTGCGGTTCCTGCTTGAGATCACCGCGGGCCGGCAGGCCGTGGCCCGCGAGCAACACGATCTTGAACCGTTGCACCAAGCGCTCGCCGACCTCGTCGATGCTCGTGGCAGCGTGTCGGAGTGGATCGCGCTGGACACGGTGTTCCATGTCGAGGTGGTCCGGCTGGCCGGAAACCGCTTCCTCACGAGCATGTTCACCAGCATCCACACCGCTCTCGTGGCGAGGGCCTATGAACCGTGGGTGACGGCGAAGAAGGCCCCCCGCTGGCTTACCGGAGCCGCGTTCCAACAGCAGATCGCGCTGCACGAACCCATGGCCAACGCCCTTGCCCGTCGGGAGCTCCGAGAGTTCGAACAGGCCGCCATCGTGCACCAGGAGGCGCTGCTCCAGCACCTCGGCCTGAAAGTCTCGGACTGGGCCCGCGGTATCTGAACCCACACCGTCGCCAAGCGACGTTGCCGGACGCCTGCCGCGGGGTTCGAGCTTGCGGACGACGCCTGCTCGACGTCACGATGCGAGTCACTCCTTGTTCCTCATGCCACCCAGTCACGCGTCGAGTCCCCCGCGCTTGACCAACTGATTGGCGATCACGTTGCGCTGGATCTCGTTGGTGCCCTCGCCTACGATCATCAGCGGCGCGTCGCGGAAGTACCGCTCGACGTCGAACTCGGTCGAGTACCCGTATCCGCCGTGGATGCGGACGGCGTTGAGGGCGATCTGCATGGCGGTCTCGGAGGCGAACAGCTTGGCCATGCCCGCCTCCATGTCCACGCGCCGGCCGGCCTCGGCCTGCCGGGCCGCGTAGAGGGTGAGCTGGCGCGCCGCGGTCAAGGAGGTCGCCATGTCGGCGAGGTAGTTGCCGATCGCCTGGTGCTGCCAGATGGGCTTGCCGAAGGACTCGCGCTGCTGGGCGTAGGCGAGCGCGTCCTCCAGCGCCGCCCGGCCGACGCCGAGCGCGCGGGCGGCCACCTGGAGCCTGCCGGTCTCCAATCCCTTCATCATCTGGGCGAATCCCTTGCCCTCGACGCCGCCGAGCACGGCGTCGGCCGGCGCGCGGTAGTCGTCGAAGGCCAGCTCGCAGGTCTCGACGCCCTTGTAGCCGAGCTTGGGCAGGTCGCGCGAGACGGTCAGGCCGGGCCCGTGCTCCACCAGGAGGATGGAGATGCCCCGGTGGGCGGGGGTGGCCTTGGGGTCGGTCTTGCACAGCAGGGCGATCAGTCGGGCCCGCCGGGAGTTGGTGATCCATGTCTTGGACCCGTTGACGAGGTAGCCGTCTTCGTCCTTACGGGCGGTGGTGCGTATGGCCTGGAGGTCGGAGCCACCGTCGGGTTCGGTCAGGGCCATGGTGGCCCGGATCTCGCCGGTGGCCATCTTCGGCAGATAGCGGCGCTTCTGCTCCTCGGTGCCGAAGTTCAGCAGCAGGTTGGCGACCACGGTGTGGCTGCCCATCGCACCTGCGAGGCTCATCCAGCCGCGCGAGAGCTCCTCGGTGATCAGGACGTAGCAGGGCACGGAGACGGCGTTGCCGTCGTACTCCTCGGGGATGGCCAGCCCGTAGATCCCGAGCTTCTTCATCTGCTCGATCAGCCCCTCGGGGTAGGTGTTGGAGTGCTCGAGCTCCTGGACGACCGGCTTCACCTCCTTGTTGACGAAGTCGTGCACTGTCTCGACGACGAACCGCTCGTCGGGAGACAGGATGTCCAGAGTGCTCATGGCGTGTTTCTCCTCGCTCGATGACGAATGCCGATGGGGGTTGTCAGATCACGCCGTTGGCCCGCAGGGCCTCGAGCTCGGCCGCGTTGGTTCCCAGTTCGGACAGGATCCGCTCGGTGTGCTCGCCGACCGCGGGCACGGGATCCATCCGCGGGCCGATCCCGACCAGGTCCACCGGAGGGCGCAGGGCCTGCACGACAGCGCCCGGGATACCCACCTCGTGCCAGCGGCCACGCTCGGCGAGCACCGGGTGCTCGAGGAACTCCCGCACGTCGTTGACCCCTGCGTTGGCGATCCCCGCCTCGCTCAGCAGCTTCATCGCCTCGGCGCTGTCGGAGTGCCGGAACCGCTCGGCGACTATCTCGTTGAGCTCGCCCCGGTGGACCACCCGGTCCGACCCGGTGGTGAACCGCGGGTCGTCCACCAGCTCCGGGCGCTGCAGGAATCGCCGGCACAGTGCGACCCACTCACGCTCGTTCTGGATGGAGAACAGCACCTGCTTGCCGTCCGCGGCGGCGTAGGCGCCGTAGGGCGCGATGGTGGCATGCTGCGTGCCCATCCGAGGCGGCTGCGTGCCCCCGTAGCGGGTGTAATACGCGGGCTGGCCCATCCACGCCGCCAGCGCCTCGAACAGCGAGACCTCCACCGCCCGCGCGACACCCGTAGTGGCCCGGACGTAGAGCGCGGCGAGGATCCCGGAGTAGGCATACATGCCTGCGGCGATGTCGGCGACCGACACCCCGACCCGGGCCGTCTCCTCCCCGGTACCGGTCAGCGACACCAGGCCGGTCTGGCACTGCACCATCAGGTCGTAGGCCTTCCGGCCCGCCCAGGGGCCTGACGTGCCGTATCCGGAGATGGTGCACGGGATCAACGACGCGTACCGCTCGGACAGGGACGCGGCATCCAGGCCCAGCCGGGCGGCCGCACCCGGGGCCAGGTTCTGTACGAAGACATCGGCTCCGGCGAGCAGGGCATGGAGGATGTCCTGGCCGCGCGGGGATTTGAGGTCGAGCGTCACGGACTCCTTGGACCGGTTGAGCCAGACGAAGTAGCTGGACTGGCCGTGCACCGTCGTGTCGTACCGGCGCGCGAAGTCCCCTACCCCAGGCCGCTCGACCTTGATCACGCGCGCGCCGAGATCCGCGAGCTGACGGGTGGCGAAGGGCGCGGCCACCGCCTGCTCGACGCTTACGACGGTGACGCCGGAAAGCGGAAGTCCGGTCATGCTGGCACCTCCAGGGGCCTGGCAGGGACATGCTGCGCAGCAGGTCGGTGACGGATCCCCCGGCGGGGTGGCCCGGAGATCCGCCGGTGCCGCGTCCCCTCGCCGAACCTTTCTCGTCCTGCAGCGGTACCATCATGAACACTCATGCATGGCGTAGTGAAATACCGATTCTTGATATCTCCATGCCGAGTGTGGATGCGCGGAGGATCCCGTGGATGTCAAGCAGCTCAAGGCACTCGTGACGGTGGCAGAGGTGGGAAGCGTGACCCGGGCAGCGGAGCTGCTGCACCTGGTTCAACCGGCCGTCACCCGCCAGATCCGCTCACTGGAGCACGAGATGGGCATCGCCCTCTTCGAACGGACCCGGCACGGGATGCAGCTCACGGATGCCGGCGCGACCCTGGTCGAGCGCGCCCGGCGCGCCCTCAACGAACTGGAGCGCGCCCGCGCGGAGATCCAGCCGACCCCGGGCGTTGTCACCGGCATCGTCACCGTCGGGCTGCTCGACAGTGCGAGCGATCTGCTGGCCGAACCGCTCGTGTCGGCCCTCGCCAGGGACCATCCGGGCATCGAGCTGCGTCTGCTCACCGCGTACTCCGGACACCTGCAGCAGTGGCTCGACGACGGAGACCTGGACCTGACCCTGCTCTACAACCTGGCGAGCACACCGTCACTTAACGTCGAGCCGCTTGTGTCGGAGAGACTCTGGGTGGTCGCGCCACCGTCGGTCGGACTCCGGGCCGAGCAGCCCGTACCCTTCCGGGAGATCGCGACGCGACCGATGGTGATGCCCGCAGTGGGCCACGGCCTGCGCACGCTGGTCGAGGCGGCCGCTGTCCGCGCCGAAGTCGAGCTGAACGTGGCCGTCCAGACCAACTCCATGCACGTTCAGAAGCAGCTGGTGCGGGCCGGTCATGGTTGGACCATCCTGCCTGGCGTCGGGATCGCCGAAGACGTCGGCAAGGGCGTCCTGAGCGCCGCGCCGCTGTGCGAACCCGACATCTGGCGCTCGATCGTGCTCGGCACATCGAGGGCAGGGCGTATGCCCGCCGCCGCCGTTCTTGTTGCCAAGGAGCTGACCCGCCAGATTCGCGCCGCAGCGCACCAGGGGCGATGGCCC
Organism: Kribbellaceae bacterium; assembly: GCA_033851055.1. Lineage (GTDB taxonomy): Bacteria > Actinomycetota > Actinomycetes > Propionibacteriales > Kribbellaceae > Kribbella. The sequence continues at coordinate 21,935 of JAWWPC010000153.1, forward strand.
TCCGCACAGCTGTCCGACACCGAGCCGAAGGAGGCATAACCGCGGGTGCTTCCGCCCCAGGGTCGCCGCGCTCATGCCCGGCAGGCATGTCAACATCAGCGCTTTCTATTGTTCAAGGTGCTCAATCAAGATTCATGATGTCCACCAGGGTTCGCCGCCTGAGAGGAGAAACCATGGAGGTCGCGCAGAGCCAACTCGGCCGCTTCGTCGAGTCGTGGGCTCCCCGGGCGGTGACCGAGACGGACGACCTGCCCACCGCACCGGCCGCGGCTATGGCGGCGCTGCTGGACCAGCCCGCACCCGCTAGCGATCTGCTGCCGCCACTGTGGCACTGGTTCTACTTCCTTCAGTGGCCGCCGCAGCACGATCTCGGAGATGACGGTCACCCCCGGTACGGGCACTTTCTGCCGCCCATTCCCCAGCGGCAGC
>JAWWPC010000172.1:0-14180 GCA_033851055.1 Kribbellaceae bacterium
CATCGCAAGGCGGAGAAGGAGCCTCGATGCTTTTCCATCGTGGCTTCTTCTCCAACGCTGCGAGGTGCCCGCCTGGGCGCCGCCAGTGCCAAGCTATTTGCCAGACACACCACTAGCGGCGGCGGACGGCTACCAGGGCCGCGGTGGGGACCAAGCGGACGTTGTAGACCTCGCCGCGACGGCGCGGGGCATCCAGCGCGTGCTCGGCGATCTCGAGGAAGTCGGCACCAACCCGGTCGATGGTGCCGGTGACCGGATGACTGTCCGCGCCCGTGCAGAACAAGGTGACGGGTGAGCGGTCCCGAGCGATCCCGCGGAGCAGATGGGCCAGGCCAAGCTTCGCAGCGACGGCGCCGACCGCCGGCTCCGCCCAGGGGCCCAGTCGGTGCACCGAGGTCAGCGCGGTGACCGGGATCAACCACTCCTCGTACCGCTCAGCCTCCAGCAGCAGGCAGTCCTTGCCGACCCGGCTGAGCGTGCCCTGAACCGGCTGGACAGTCCCGAGCTCGACTCGTACGTCGGTGCCGACGGCACCGCGGAGGCGGTCCAGCACGGTGATTTTGCCGACCTCGGTGCGGATCCGGTCCGCTACCTCGCCGTACAGGCCGCTGTCCTGTAGCGCGTCGAACTGGGACTCGAGGTCCTCGAACAGGGCATCCAGGCGCATGCCGCGAACTTACTCCGCCGAGTGGTCACTTCCGCCTCGATCCGGCTCCGCTCGGTGGTTGTCGCTGACGCTGCGTAGCGCTGTTCTGCGCTAAAGGCTTGCCAAGGCCCGCCTAGCTGGGTCTATATTGATCAAGCCAAAGCAAACTAACGCAAACTCATAGATCAGAGGCGAAACCAGATGAACGCGATGATCCGGTGCCTGAAGGGCCTGGCCGCGCTCGGCGCGCTGGCCGGACTCGGCCTGGGTTTGCGCTGGATGACCGCCGGAGCCGTCGGCGCGGCGACGATCCAAGACCTGACGTCGATGGCCTTGCTGGCCATCGGTGCGGTGGGCTGGGTCGCGTACGGCTGGTTGCTGATCGCCGTGCTCGCGACGGTGCTCGAGCAGGCGCCCGGCGCGGTCGGCCGATCCGCGTCGGTCGTCATCTGCTGGACCACCTCGCAGGGTTCGCGGGCGTTGCTCCGGTCCGCGCTGGGGGTCGCAGCGGCGACTCCGCTGACGATCGGGGTCGCGCACGCCGCGCCAGGAGACGGCGCGCCGGAGCAGTCGGTCCAGCGCACCTGGACCGCGGTGGAGAAGGCCTCGTCCATCCAGCTCGCCAACACGCCGGACCTGTGGCGGGCGACGGAAAGGGCGTCGACCGTGCACCTCACCGGCCAGCCGCAGGACCTCCGGGCCGTTCGACCGAGACAGGACGTTGCAGCCGGGCGCAGTAGGCAGAGCGTCGTACCGGGGAAGGGGTCGCAGGATGTCGCGCCCGCGCGGCTCGGGGTGCCGGACCGGCCCACCGAAGGTGCACCGACCCGCTACACCCAGCTGCGGTCGGGGCGGGAGATCAAGACTACGAAGACCGGCCGGCGCGTGGTCCGCCCCGGCGACTCGCTCTGGGCGCTGGTCGCGGCCGAACTCGGTACCGACGCCACCGATTCAGCCGTCGCCGCTCGCTGGCCGCAGTGGTACGCCGCCAACCGAGGGGTGATCGGCCCCGATCCCGATCTGATTCTCCCCGGCCAGGTGCTCCGCATCCCGGGTCACATCGCCGGCCAGCCCGTGCCGCCTACCCATCAGGAGAAGTGACATGAGTCCGAAGCCCAAGCTTGTTGCCGTCCGCCCCATCCGCGAGCGCTCGCGGACCGCCCAGCCGGTGCCAATGACGCAGGGCTCATTGGCCCTTCACTACGAGGTCGCGCCCGACCAGCAGACCGTACCGGCGCCGCCGATGCTGCGGCTCGTCCCAGCCGACGACAGGGTGATTCCGTACCTGCCGGATCCACACGCCTGGGCGATCCGGCTGGTTCAGGCCGTCACCGAGGTGCTGGCCGGCGACCGTCCGATCGGCCAGTTGGTCCGCTGGACGGACTCGGTGGTCTTCACCGATCTGAACCGGCGGGTCCGGGTGCTGGGGCTGACCACCACGGCGACGGCTCGCGGGGCCAAGGAGCGTTGCGCGGTGCGTTCGGTGCACGTGTCGACGCCTGCTCCGGAGGTCGCGGAGGTGGCCGCGCACGTCCGGCACGGCGAGCGTTCCCGGGCCGTCGCGCTGCGGCTCGAGGTACACCGCGGCCGCTGGGTCTGCACTGCTCTCGAACTCGGTTGAGCTTCGCGGCGTCGTATGTGGCGCAACGTGCAGGGATTGAGGCGGATCCGCCGCACGAACTGCGAACCTCGGCCGGCTCAGTTACAACTCGTTCGGAGAACAGAATGCCAAACAGCACCACCAGTACGACGACGCTGCCTGCGCCGGCCGGTCCCTCAGCCGACCAGACGCCGGCACCTGCTGACCTCACACCTGCCGAGCTGGCCGCGTTGCTTCCGCGGTTGGGCGCGCGCCGCTGGTCCCAGCGGATCCCGGCGCTCTACCCGGTCGCGGTCCGGTACCACCGCGGCCGCAGGCGGCTGCAATGGATGCGCTCCGGCACAGCCTTCGCACGGACCCGCCAGCCGTCCGGCCTGCCCGTCCGGGTGAAGCGGCACAAGTCGCTGCTGCTGCGCCAACTCGGCGAGACCGAGATGTGGATGCAGTACAACAAGGTCACCAACCTTAAGCTGGCCTGCGCCCAGGTGGACGGCCTGCTGATCCGGCCGGGCGAGACCTTCTCGTTCAACAAGCTGGTCGGGAACGCGACCCGCCGCAAGGGCTATGTGAAGGGCATGCGGCTGTCCAACGGCGAGGCCAAGCCCGGCATCGGCGGCGGCATCTGCCAGCTGGCGAACCTGCTGCACTGGATGGTGTTGCACTCGCCGTTGACCGTGACCGAGCGATCCACGCACAGCTTCGACCCGTTCCCGGACAATGGCCGGGTGCTGCCCTGGGGCGTCGGCTGCAGCATCGTCTACAACTACGTGGACCTGCAGTTCCGCAACGACACCGACCGTACGTTCCAGCTCCGGGTCGGAGTCGGCGAGCGCTATCTGGAGGGCGAGATCCTGGCGGACGCGGCGACCATGTCGTCGTACCAAGTGTTCGCGCGCAGCGAGCGGTTCTTCCGGGCCGGCGGGGACCACTTCCGCCGCAACGAGATCTGGCGGACCGTGATCGACCGTCGCACCGGTACGCCGCTGCGCGAGGAACTGGTCCGAGCGAACGTTGCTCTGGTCAAGTACGTCCCGGTCGGTGTCGAGGTGGTCGACGTGCCCACCCTGACTGACACCACAGGTCGCCAGACCTGCCGAGCTTCCGGCTGACCGCGTTCACCGACGCCCTCTGAGGTGGTCGCAGTTGTGTCGGTGCTGCCCGGCAGACTGGTGGTGTGAGCCAGGTTCCCGAGCCCTACCGCGAGCGCGCGGCCCGGCTGCCCGGAGCCATCCTTTGGACCCGTACGACGGATGGCACGGGACAGCGGGTACTGCCGGACGGCTGCATGGACCTGCTCTGGATCGAGGGCGAACTGGTCGTCGCAGGCCCGGATACCAGCGCCTACGTCGACAATTCCGAGCCGGGCATCCGGTATGCGGCGCTCCGCTTCGCACCAGGCACCGGCCCGGGCTTCCTCGGCGTTCCAGCGCGGGAGGTTCGCGATACGCGGGTGCCGTTGGCCGACCTGTGGTCCATCGGGCGCAGCCGTCGCCTGGCCGACCGGATCAGCACAGCGCCGGACGCCGGCCTTGCGCTGGAGCAGGCTGCCGTCGAGTTGTTCGACCGACCACCTGACCGGCTCGCGGCGCAAGTCCTCAGCGGGGTGCGCCGCGGTGTCGGCGTACGGGATCTTGCCGGGAGTGCGGGGCTGAGCGAGCGCCAGTTGCACCGGCGATGCCTGGACGCGTTCGGCTACGGACCGAAGATGCTCGCCCGGGTGCTCCGGATGAACGCGGCCCTCGATCGCGCCCGCGCCGGGCTCGCGCTGGCCGAGGTCGCCGCCGAGAGCGGGTACGCCGACCAGGCACATCTCACCCGTGAGGTGAAGGCGCTGGCCGGCGTAACGCCTAGCGTTCTGCTGAGCTGATCAAGACAGGTTGTACTGAGTTTGATCAGGACAGTGGCGCGAAGAGGTCGACGCCGTTGCCGTCGGGGTCGAACACCGAGGCATAGCGCTGACCCCACACCGCGTCCCAGGGCTTCAGATGGCCCTGGTAGCCGGCGTCCACCAGCTCGGCGTATACGGTGTCGACCTGCTGCGGGCTGTCGCAGCGGAAGGCCAGACCGATCCGGCCGGGCCCCGGTATCGGCGACCAGTCGGGGTTGAAGGAACGGATCACTTCCTCGGTGTCGAAGGCGATCCGCAGCCCGCCCGGCAGCACGGCCTCGACGTGGGGCTCGCTCTCGGCGCTGACTGGGATGTCCAGGCCGAGGCGACGATAGAAGGCGAGGGTGGCGGCCAGGTCCTTCACAACGAGGCCGATCAGATCGAAGCGAGGAGTCATGCCCACAGACTAAGCGCCCTTGCGCAACGGTCTTGAACGAATCGGACAGCATGACCCTCATGAGCCTGTTCCGCCGCGAAGATGCAGTCAGTACGACGACGCTTCGCCACAATCCGCTGAATGCCGTTACGGCAACCGTCGAGCGCTTGGCGGACGCGACCGGCCGGACGGTAATCTACAAAGAGCTCAGGCAGCCGACCGGGATGGACGACGCTTGGGCTGCATCTGCTGACCCGCGGCACTGGAACTATTGGCGGCGTGAGCTCGAGGTCTACCAGGACGCGAGCCTCCGTCAACAACTGCAAGGCACGGGGCTGGCGCTGCCGGAAGCCGAGGTTGTGGAGCAGCCGGACGGGGGCGCGAGCATGTATCTCGAGGACATCGCGGGGCGCCCTGGTCTTGACTTCAACCTGTCCGACCACGCGGCGCTGGCTCGAGCCTGCGGTCGTTGGCAGGCCAGGCCGGCGCCCGAGGTGCCCTGGACCTCGACAGGCTTCCTCCGCACTTACTCGTCCTCCCGGGCAGCGCCTTGGGACCTTCTCGATGATGACACAGCCTGGCAGCAACCATTGGTCGCCGAGAACTGGCCGGCAGGTCTGCGAGCGGGCTGGCTTCGCTTGGTTGCCCACCGCAACAAGCTGCTGGACCTGATGGAGCGACTACCTCGCGCTCGGTGTCATCTGGACCTGTGGGTCAGCAACGTCATCCGGCGGCCCACCGGCGAGATCGCCTTGCTGGACTGGGCGTTCACCGGTGACGGAGCACTCGGCGAGGACATTGGCAACCACATCCCGGATGCCGTCTTCGACCTCTTCTGGCCGGCCGAGCAACTGCCAGAACTCGTCGATGTTTGCATAGAGAACTACCTCGAGGGGCTCGCCGAAGCCGGCTGGCAAGGCGATCCGGACCTGGTCCGCCTCGCCATCGCCGCCTCCTGTGTGAAGTACGCCTGGCTGCTGCCAGGCAACCTGAGCAGAGCCTCCGACCCGACCCAACGCGCCTACCACCAGCAAGTCGACGCCCAGCGGTTGTTCCAGAAACGCGGCCTCGCCTTCGCCTTGCTGGTCGACTGGTGCGACCAGGCCCTGACCCAACTCCCCTGGCACGGCTCGCCCTGGCACGGCTCGCGCTGGCACGGCTTGGTGTGACACGGCTTGGTGTGGCACGCAGCCCACACCGCACCACCAGGCAGCGCAATCGTCGGCGGCGCGGTCGTTCGCGACCGATCGCCCGCGCCTTGCCGCCCGGGTACGCGCTGGATTTGGGCAACCCCGCCGCGCGTCCTGCGCTCAAATCGACCTTGCGGAGCCCGATAGCAGGTTGCGCCGCCGCTAGCGGGTTACAACTTGCGATCGGCGTCAACGGACCGCTATCGGTGCAACAACCCGCTATCGGGGCGCGCAGTCATCCGGGATCCTCGGCGGGTAGCCCGGGCTCGGCGTACGAGCCGGTCGCCGTACAGAGGGACAGGTGGTGCACCCCCGTACGCCCTACGCCGGACCTGGGTTCACGCTCAACTGCACTGCCAGCTGGCCACTACGATCTGTCGGTCCGTACGCCGACCCACACGCGCGGGTGGCCCGTCGTCGCACGGACCGGCCCGTCCGCGCAGTCGAGCGGTGGGAGAACGCGGGGAGAACGCGGACCACCTCCGCCGGCCTGGCGGCGGCAAGATGCTGCAGAATCACCGGCAGATCTTCTCGAACCGTAGAGCAACCTGACCCCCTGATGGGCATTTGTCAGGACCGACGGTCGCCGACATGGGGAACGCCGGACCCGGTCGCCGATACGTGGCAACTTGGGACCGATAAGTGGTGACACGCCGGGGAACTACGGACCGACGAACGGGAGAGGGGGCGACCCCGGAGTGTGGGGGTCAGGTTTGGGTGATGGTGGTGAAGCCGCCAGGTAGGACGGTGGCGGTGACTGTTGAGCCCTTCAAGGGGTGCTGGGCTTGTAGGGCGCCGGAGCGGTCGTAGGTGTTGGCTACTGACTTGCCGGCCGTTGGTAGGTGTACTGGCACTGCTCGTGGATGTTGGTCGACGCTGGTCAGCAGTACTGCCGTACTGGACGGGCCGGACAGTTGTAGACGCGAGACCACGGGAATCAGCAGTACCCCATCCACTCGCAGGGTCTGGTCAGTTGAACCGGCCACGACGGTGAGCCGAGTTTCGCCGGCAGGAAGCAGGCTGGCGACGGTGACTGGCAGGAGTGCGCCCGGTGCCGCCGAGATGCCCTGCGCACCACCGGCGCCGTGGTCGACAGTGCCGAGCCGCTGGCTGCCGGAACTCCATGTAGTCCGTCCTGCCTTGCCATCGGCAACTACGTCAACCACTGGCGCAACAAGCCTTGGCTGATCCGACGGTGTCAGCGTCCACGAGCCCCGACCGCCAGCGGGCAGCTCCAGATACGATCCACTCCACAGCGATTCTCCTGTCCAGGCCGACGGTGGAGTCACCACCGCGGCCCCGTCGGAGAGAGCCGCGGCTTCAGCCTCGACAACCTCCAGGCCCGCCTTTGAACGGTTGCCGGAGATCTGTCGCGCTAGAGCCGCTACAGCCGGCTGTTGATCCAGTGCAAGCATGGAGAGCAAGCCGTGGATAGTGGACTCGGCACCAGAGTTCCGGTTCACCACCCCGTCGCCGGACACTCCGTCGAACGTGCGGCCGGTCTGCGGATCGTAGATAGCAACACCCGCGTTGTTGGAGCCGAAGTACCAGGCGGCAACGAAGGCGGCGACCTGCCGAAGCCCGGGCCGTCCAGCCGCGTCCGCGACTCCGAGTAGAGCCTGCAGCCGCGCGTCGACGCCGTACGCGATCTGGCTGCGGTCGATCGGCATGGGGAGCCAGCCGTTGTCCGGACCGCCCGCCGTCATCAAGAGCGGCGTGAACCCAGCCGTATCGCCGATCGCCGGCCCAAGCAGTTCGGGATCGCCCAAAGTTGTCGAAGCAGCAGCGAGCGCGCTCGGCATCTGCGCACCCCAGGCATGCCAGTCGGAGATCGACTCGCCCCAGGGCAGGATTGCTCGGAACGGCCAGGTGCGGCTATCCCCCGCAGCCATAGCGGCCACTGCTTCAGCGAACCGGCTTAGAGCTCGCCGTGCAGCTACCGGGCCGCCAGCGTGCACATAGGCAGCTAAACCCAGCACGGCCTCAGACGTTGAGTCGGCACCAGCAACGATCAGCCAGGCAGGTACCCGTCGGCCATCGACCACGTTCCACTGGCCATAGCGAACCAGCACCTGACGTTCCAGCGCAGCGATGGCGAGGTCGAGCCGCTGACGTAGGAAGGTGGCAAACCCAGGGTCTACCGTCTGGAAGACCGCGTACCCCTCGCCGAGTGCCCAGACCGTCCTGGCCAACCAGTACGCCGGTCCGGAATCCGACGGATCCGGTAGCTCCACAGGATCGGCGCTGGGGTTCAGGGTGCCGTCCGGCTGCATCCAGAGCACCACGTTGCCCGCATTGGGTCCAGTAGCGGTCTGCAGGTAGGTCAAGCTCCGCAGCAGCCCGTACGCCGTCTGCTTGCTGTGGGAGTCGTGGTGCTGCCGATAGTGCCGTAGGTAGACCACGGCGGCTCGGGCCAAGTCGTCCGCGTTGTAAGCGCCTTGACCGTAGGTATTGGTCGCTGAGTGGTAGGTACCGCCACCGATCCGGGCATAGCTGCCATCGTCGCGCCGGTCGGCGTACGTCCAGAGCACACCAACCGACGGCTCCGCAGCCAACCGGTACGTCGTATGGGCGCTCTGCGCGGGTGGACTGACGACATCACCGAGGAAGTCCAGATGCGCCAGGTTGGCCATCGGCGCAGCCAAGCCAGACACACCAACCACACCAACCGAACCAGCCGAGCCGGCGGCAGCAGCAGAGGCAGGGCCAACGGTCAGAGTGGTAGCGGTAGCGGCCAGAGCACCGCCGAGGACTGTGCGCCGGGACGCGGTCATGAGACCCGGTCCAGCCTGGCTACGCCGATCTTGGCGTCCGCCATTCCGTAGAACACGTACCGCAATCCGTCGACCTCCTCGATCGCCGTCGGGAACACCACGTTCCCGACCGTGCCGATACGTTCTTCTTCGGTCTCCGGGCTCAGGATCGGCTCGGGGGTCCTTGCGATGACACGAGTGACATCGGCCGGGTCAAGCAACAGGGCACCGGCGCTGTAGTTCACCTTCTGGGTGGTCGGATCGAAGCCGGCCGGCTGCTCACCGGTCACGCCGTGGTGGATCAGCAGCCATCCCTCGGGCACCCGGATCGGCGCCGGCCCGGCCCCGATCTTGAGCTCCTCGAACGGGTACTCCGACATCGCTACCAGCCGGTGCTGCCGCAGATACACGAGATTCCCTAACCCGCGCTCCACCTCGGCCACGGGCACGAAGGACACCCAGATGCCGGGCCGGTCGTCCTTGATCCCGGCAGGCAGATGCACCCCCTCCCCGTCGCGGAACCAGCCGAGGTCCCACATCGGCCGGTGGACCATTGCGTACGCCGGCTCGCCGTCCGGGCCGGGCACGGCCTCGGGGAAGAAGACCGCGTCCTTGTTCGGGAACAGGTTCAGGTCGGTGTCCAGATCAGGCTGGTACTCGAAATGCAGCGGGCCGAGCCGCGTCCAGTTCCTCAGGTCATCCGACACTGCAAGAGCCAGCCGGGGGCCGAGCGGCCCGTAGGCGACGTACGTCATCACATGCTTGTCGAGGCTCGGGACCCAGGTGACGCGCGGATCCTCGACCCCGGCATTGTTGGTGCCGCGCTCCCAGCCCTCGTCGGGTGCAAGCACGATGCCGTCGCGGGTGACCCCGGTGGGGACGCCGTCGGTGAGCTGGACCTCGGCCAGGCCGACGCGCGAGACGTTGCCGGGCGCAACAAGCCTGGGGAGCAGGTACAGCCGTCCGTCCGGCGTGTGCCCGCTGGCCGGGTTCAGCACCCCCTCGGACTCCAGTTCGTTGCCGGGTTCCGGCGTCATCACGACACCGAGGCGGGTCAATGTGTAGGGAAAGGTCACAGCCAGAAGCCTTTCAATAGAACGCGATTCATCCCTTGACCCCGGATTCGAGGCTGGAGGAGATGAAGCGGCGCTGGAAGATGAGGAAGAGCGTTACCGCGGGCGCGGCCAGCACGCAGGCACCAGCCAGCACGGCGCCGAACGGGTTGGCGGCCCGCGCCGACACGGTGGTGATGTAGTTCGACAGAGACACCGCAAGCGGCTGCAGATCGTGCTGCTTGGTGATCAGGAAAGGCCAGAGGAACTCGTTCCAGGGCCCGATGAACGTCAGCAGTACGCCGGTCAGCAGTGCGGGTTTCACCAGCGGCACGGCGACCCGCCACAGGATCGCCAACTCGTTCGCGCCATCGATCCTGGCAGCGTCGAACAACTCCTGCGGCAACTGCAGGAAGTACTGCCGGAACACGAACACCGCGGTCGAGTTGATCGCGAACGGCGCGATCATGCCCAGGTAGGAGTCGGCCAAGCCGTAACTGCGCACGATCAGCACATACAGCGGGATCGTCAGCAACTGGAACGGGACCACCTGCACGAGCAGCATCAGGCTGAACACCGCCCCCCGGCCGCGGAACTGCAGCCGTGCCAGCGCATACCCCGCCAGTACGCCGAACACGAGCGTGCCGAGGATCACCCCGCCGGTGAAGATGCCGGAGTTGAGTAACGACCGGCCGAGGTCGATCGCGGCATTGATCTCGACATAGTTGTGACCGGTCAGATTGCCCACCGAGGGGAACGCACCCTTCACCGACGAGTCCGGCTCGGTCTGCAGGCTGCCGACCAGCATGTAGTAGAAGGGGAACAGGAAGACGAAGGCCCCGACCAGCAAAGCCAAGAAGCGCCACGGACTCTTCATCAGTTCTCCCGGCCCAGCAGTCGGCGCTGGATCAGGGCGAGGATCAGCACGCCGATCACCAGCAGTACGCCGATCGCCGAGCCGACGTCGGGGTTGCCCTGCTCGATGCCGCGCTGGTACATGATCAGCACCGGTGACGCCGAGGCCCCGTCGGGACCACCGCCGCCAGTGAGCAGATACGGCTCGGTGAACAGGTTCGCGCCGGTCACCGTAGCCAGCAGCACCACCAGGGTGGTGGCCGGCCGCACCCCCGGTAGGGTGACGTTACGGAACGACTTCCACCGGCCGGCCCCGTCCACCGCGGCCGCCTCGTAGAGATCCTTCGACACGTTCTGCAGCGCAGCCAGGTAGAGCAGGATGAAGAACCCGAGTTGCTTCCAGGTCACGTAGATCGCGACAGTCGGCATCGCCAGGTGCGAGTTCACCAGCCAGGACGGGTCCGGCGCGAGCGGTCCGAGCACCGAGTTGACCAGGCCATCGGAGTTGAACAGGAACAGCCAGACCCCGACCACGGCCACACTCGCCGTCACGTAAGGCACGTAGTAGCTGACCCGGAAGAACGCCCGCCACCGGATCGCCGCATTGAGAGCGTTGGCGAGCAGCAACGACAGCACCACCGTCAGCGGCACGTTGATCAGCAGGAAGATGCCGACATTGGCGAACGACCGCCGGATCGCCGGGTCCGACAACACGGTCACGTAGTTCGCGAACCCGACGAACGGCCGGTCCACGATCGCGCCCGGCGCCGCGAAGAAGTAGTCGTGGAAAGACATGTAGACGGCGAACCCCAGCGGGTAGGCGAACACCGCCGCGATGAACACGACGTACGGCGTGACGAACGCGGTGCCGATCGGGTGCTTCCCCAGTACGGTGGCGAGCCTGCCTCGCCTAAGACTCATGACTGCGAGGCGAGCTGGTCGACCTTCTGGACGGCTCCGTCGAGGGCCGCGCCCGGGTCCTGCTGGCCGAAGATGACCGACTTGGAGTACGCGTCCCGGAAGGCCTGCCAGATGGCGATGGAGTTCGGCACGTTCGGCACCTCGACGGTCCGCGCCGCCTGATCCGCGAACTGCTTGTAGTCGGCGTTCTTCGCGAAGTACTCCGGGTAGACGCCGGCCACGCCGTCACGCAGCGGCATCTGGCCCGTCCCCTCCAGCAGCTTGCCGTCCTGCTCCTTGCTGGTGGAGAACTTCAGCAGGTCCCAGGCGGTGCCGCGGTTCTTGCAGGCCGAGTACATCGCCACGTTCTTGGCGTCGCTGAAGGTGTAGGTCTCCGCCGCGGGCTTGCCGGCCGAGGTCGGCACCGGCACGGCGCCCCACTGCACCTTGTTCTTGTACACCGCGACCGCCCAGGGCCCGACGATCGCCATCGCCGCCTTGCCGTCGACGAACGCGTCACCGTTGTACTTCTCCTGCGAGGCAAGCTTGTCTGCGTACAGGGTGCGCCAGAAGGCAGCAACCTTCTTGCCCTCCTCCGACGCGAACTGGGACTTGCCGTCGGCAATCAGTTGCTTGCCACCGGTCTCCGCCGCGAACAGCGGGTAGAAGTCGAACCAGGACTGGTAGAACTCGTTGCTCGGCGCCGGCCAGATCGCGTACTTCGCGCCACCGGCGGCGACCACCTTGCGCGAGGTTGCCAGGAACTGGTCGTACGTCGCCAGCGGCGGCTTGGCAGTGTCGATCCCTGCTTTGGCGAAGGCTTTCTTGTTGTAGAAGATCATCACCGGGTTGTCTTTCCACGGGAGCTGGTAGTACTTGCCGTCGGTCGACTTGTACTGCTCGGCGGTCTTGCCCGACCGGCTCTCGATGTAGGACTTGCCATCCGCGAAGCTGTCCAGCGCGACCAGCCCACCCTGCTTCTGGAACTGCGACACCGACGCGGGCGAGGTGTTGTAGATCAGGCAGGGTGCGTTGCCGGCGGTGATGGCGGCGCCGATGACCTCTTCGGAGCTCTTGCCGGCCGGGATCTCCTGGGCGGTGACCTTCTGGTCCGGGTGGGCCGTGTTCCAGGCCGCCACCATCTGCTTGCCCCAGGCAACCTCTTCGGCGTTGTTCGAGAGCCAGACGGTGATCGGGCCGCGGGCCTGAGCCGCTGCGTCGGCGCTGCCGCCGCCGCTACCACCTCCGCAGGCGGCTGCGGCGCCGGCCAGGGTGATGGCGACCAGTGCGGATGTGACCTTGCGTTTCATGACTCCTCCAACGGATCAGCGGGGGTAGCGGTGGACCGCCGGACGACGAGGCGGGCCGGGGGAAGTTCAACGTCGGCCACCTCCCCGCCCTCATCGATGAGCAGGTTGAGGGTGCGGGCAGCCGCTTCGCCGAAGCCGAACGGATCGGCCCGCACCGTGGTCAGGCTCGGGTGGACGAACTCGGCCAGCTCGCTGTCGTCGTACCCGGCGACGCTCAGCTGCCCGGGTACAGCCAGGCCGGCCTCGTGCGCGGCGCCGATCCCGGCGATCGCCATCCGGTCGTTCGCATAGACGATGGCTGTGGGCGGCGCCGCCAAGGCGAGCAGCCGCTTGGTCGCCTCGGTGCCACCGGCAGCGGTGAAGTCGCTGACCTCGATCGCCACCGGCTCCAGCCCGGCCTCGGCAAGTGCGGCGACGAAAGCCTGCTCGCGCGCCGTGGCGTGCACGAAGGCCGGCGGCCCGGCCACGTGCGCGATCCGGCGATGCCCCAGCTCGAGCAGATGCTCGACCACGGCGATCGTGCCGGGCCGGTCGTCGAGACAGACCGCGGGGAACGGCGATGAGCCCTCGGGCCGGTTCAGTGTCACCGCGGGCAGGCCGAGCTCGGTCAGTAGCCCGATCCGCGGGTCGTCGTGCCGGAGGTCGGACAGGAATACCCCGTCCACCCGGCCGTCCTGTGCGAGCCGCCGGTATCCGGCCGCCTCGTCCTCGCCAGGGGTGACGACCTGCAGCACCAGTGCCTGCCCCCGGGAGGCAAGGACGCTCTCCACCCCGGCGATGAAGGCCGGGAAGAACGGATCCGAAGACAGTACGGCCGGATCCCTGGTGATCACGAGCCCGAGCGCGAACGCCTTCGAGACCGACAGTGACCTGGCCCGGTTGCTCGGCCGCCAACCGAGCTCGTCGGCCGCGGCGAGGATCCGATCGACCGTCGCCTGCGCCAGCCCGGGCCGTCCGTTCAGCGCGAATGAGACCGCACCTTTGGACACCCCGGCGCGGCTCGCCACATCCGCGATCGTCGGTCGCTCTTTGCTCATGGACCACCCCGATGAGTGATTAAACCGGTTTAGGCAGTTACTAAACCGGTACAAACCCTCGCCGTCAAGACCTCAGACCGCACTGGCAGCAACCAACCCGCCACCGCGCAAGGTCAAGCCCTGCCCGAGATCGTCGGTCCCTTGTTCCCCGGCGTGTCGCCCTTCGTCGGTCCCTTGATGCCAGCGCCAGCCGGGCTCGCCGTCGGACCTGCCAGCCGAATGGCGTATGCACCGCGCGGCGGACGGACTCACCCTGTGTGACTTCCCGTTTCGACCGGCCGGTTGGCTGCCCGACGTACGGCGTGTCGAAGCGGGAGTTCCGACGGCCTGTCGGAGCGACAGATGGGACAACTGGCCCGCCCCGGCGGGTACGTCCACCCGTTGCGTGCGGCCGCCTGTCGAGTGGAGCCGGGCCATCCTGACGCACACGCTGCACTTGCCAAGGTGTCCCCCTGCGACTGCGCGACCAACGCGGTCCCGGGTGCGGTGCAATGGCGAGACGTCACACACTCTCGTGCTCGTCGTACTTATGGACAACCCCAGCCGTACGACGTACGCGACGTTGGCGACCGT
>JAWWPC010000199.1:0-26229 GCA_033851055.1 Kribbellaceae bacterium
CGGCCAGCTTCATGCGGCAAACTCGGGCGCATGTCGCGTCTGTCCCGTCGTCGTGCTTCAGCGGTTTCCGTCGCTCGTCCGGCACCTGTGCCGCCCCCTCCGCATCCGTCGGGAGCTCGGCCGCCGGAGATCCCGCCTGAGCTGGTCCCGCAGCACGTAGCGATCGTGATGGACGGCAACGGGCGCTGGGCGAAGGCGAGAGGCCTGCCGCGGACCGAGGGCCACAAGATGGGCGAGGCGTCCCTGCTGGACGTGATCAAGGGCGGTATCGAGATCGGCGTCAAGCACATCTCTGCCTACGCGTTCTCGACAGAGAACTGGGCCCGGTCACCCGAGGAGGTCCGCTTCCTGATGGGCTTCAACCGGGAAGTGATCCACCGGCGCCGTGACGAGTTGGACGCGATGGGAGTCCGCGTTGTCTGGTCCGGGCGTCGGCCCCGGCTGTGGAAGAGCGTCATCTCGGAGCTGGAGTACGCCCAGGAACGGACCAAGGACAACGACGTGATCACGTTGCAGTTCTGCGTGAACTACGGCGGCCGGGCCGAGATCGCCGATGCGGTCAAGGAAATCGCCGCGGATGTTGCCGCCGGCAAGCTCAACCCGAACCGGATCACCGAGCAGACCATCGCTCGTCACCTGTATGCGCCGGACATCCCCGAGGTTGACCTCTTCGTCCGACCATCGGGGGAGCAGCGGACCTCGAACTTCCTGGTCTGGCAGCTCGCCTACGCCGAGATGGTCTTCCTGGACACGCTCTGGCCTGACTTCGACCGCCGCGACCTGTGGCGGGCCATCGAGATCTACGCCCAGCGCGACCGCCGCTATGGCGGCGCCCAGTCCTGATGCGGTGTCTCGCCCAGACCCGATGGGGTGTCGCGCCAAACCCTGATGCGGCGCCCAGACCCGGTGGCAGTGTCCAGCCCAGACGACGTACCGCGCACACGACACTAGGGCACTAAACTCGGCACCATAACCCGTTCGGAGGTTTGACCATGTCAGATTCCGCACAACCGTCTGGAAGCCTGGAGCTCCGCCTGCCGGGGTCGATGCTGGACGATCTCGCCTCCGCGGCGTCGTCTCGAGGTAAGGATGTCGATGCACTCGCCGTCGAGTGGTTGCGCGAGCGCTTGATCCACGAACGCGAGAAGCAGGAAGGCTACGCGCACCACGTCCGGCGGTCCTGACCTGCTAGTACGACGGTAAGCCGCGCGGCTGAAGACGTCGTAGCAGTGCTCAGCGCCGGGGAGACGGCAGCAGGCCGCGCTCGATAGCCACTGTGACGGCGTGGGTACGGTCGTCCACGTTGAGCTTGGTGAACAGCCGCTGCAAGTGCGTCTTCACCGTCGCCTCGCCGATGAACAGCTCCTTGCCGATCTCGGCGTTGCTCAGCCCGCGTGCAACAGCCGCCAGCACCTCTAGCTCGCGAGGCGACGGTTGGGCGGGCCTTGGCGCCGGAGTCCGCAACCGGGACATCAACCGGGCGGCCACAGGAGGAGCCAGCACCGTCTCGCCACGAGAAGCAGCACGGATGCCCTCCAGCAGCTCCGCACGCGGGGTGTCCTTCAGCAGATAGCCGGTCGCGCCGGCTTCGACCGCATGAAGGATGTCCGTATCCGTGTCATACGTAGTCAGGACCAGCACCTTCGTAGCCGGATAGCCTGAGACGATCGCGCCGGTCGCGGACACGCCGTCGCGGCGAGGCATCCGTAGGTCCATCAACACCACGTCAGGCCGGGTGGACTCGACCAGGGCGAGTGCCTCCTCGCCGTCCCCGGCCTCGCCGACCACTTCGATGTCGTCGGTCACTGCGAGCATGCCGACCAGGCCGGAGCGCACTACCGGGTGATCGTCCACCACCAGAACCCGCACGGTGTCCGTCACGAAGCCTCCTGACCTGATGCGGGAATGAGCACCTGGACGCGGGTTCCGCGGCCGGGTGCGCTGTCGACCTGGACTGTGCCGCCGGATTCTTCCACCCTCCCGCGCATCGCGGCCAGGCCGAAGCCGGACGCGGGCGCTTGGGGCTCGAACCCCAGCCCGTCGTCGCGGATCTCGATGCAGATGCCGCCCGCGGCGATGCCGAGGGTGATCCGGACCTGCGTGGCGCCCGCGTGCTTCCGCACGTTGGCGAGCGACTCCTGCGCTGCCCGCAGTACCACGACCTGCTGGCCCTGCGGCAGCACGGCCACCTCTTCGTCCGCCATGTCCAGAGACACCTGTACGTCGACTCCGGTTTCCGCCGCGAATCGCTCAGCCTGCCGGCGGAGTACCTCGGTCAGGGTCGCGCCGGACAGTGCCACCGGAGTGAATGCCGCCACCAGCGCACGGGCCTCCGCGAGGTTCTCCCGCGCGGTGTCCTCGATGGCGGCCAGTTTTGTGCCGGCCGGTTCGGACCGGCCACGCTGCAGCTCGACCTGCGCGGCCTGGGCGAGCATCACAATGCTGGTCATACCCTGGGCCAGCGTGTCGTGGATCTCCCGGGCCATTCGCTCCCGCTCGGCCATCGCACCGGCCGCGTGGTGGGCCTCGGCCAGTTCGTCGCGGGTGGTCTCCAACTGGGCGATCAATTCGCCGCGCTGCTCGCTCTGCTTGATCACCCGCTCGATCCAGACGCCAAGCATGATGGTGATCCCCAGGCTGACCAGCAGCCACGGCAAGTTCTCCCAGAAGGTGTCCCAGGTCCAACCAGCGGCGTAGACCTCACCCGCGCCGACGACGGTCAGCAGCAGCACGCTGAAGAAGATGCCCTCCAGGGTCTGCTTGCTGAGCAGCCAGATCTGCGGGCAGACGATGAACAGCATGAAGATCGACTGCGGGTGGATGACGACCGCCCCGCCGCAGCATGCGATCAACAGGACCCGGTACACGTGCGCCGGCAGCCGGCGCCGGCTCGTGGCGGCCGACTGGCCGATGAACCTGTAGCCGAGCGCAATCGTTACCAGCAGCGCGACGAGGGCGGTCCGCCGCACCGTGGTCAGGTCGGCGAACCACGAGGTGACCAGGATCAGGGACAGTACCGCATAGAAGATGACGTGCCAGAAGCCGAGCGTGCGACTCCAGACCGGCCGATTGTCGTCCCGGCCACTCCGATCGCTGCTTAGTTCCATGTCCGTCATCTTCCCCTGTCTCTGGCCGGGGCTCGGCCTGGCAACACGCCGTACGGCGGTGTGTCGTCGAGTGGGTCAGCCTGCATCCCTGCGGGTCCAGCGGAAGAACCGCTGGGCGAGCAACAACCCGACCACGAGCCAGGCCGTCAGCACGATCGCGCCGATACCGAGTTGCCAGGACCCACCCGGCTCGTTCTGCTCGAAGCTGTCTGGCAGAAACACCGATCGCATGCCCTGGGCCAGCCACTTCAGCGGGAAGACCTCGGCAATACTCCGCATCCAAGCCGGCAGGCTGCTGTAGACGAAGTAGACGCCGGACATGAACTGCAGCAGCAGAACCACCGGCGTGACGACTGCAGACGCAGCCTTGCCGGACTTCGGTACGACGGAGAAAGCGACGCCGAGCACGGACCCGGACGCCGTACCGAGCACGAAGATCCACAGGAAGTTCAGCCACTTCGCCGGGTCGGTCGGAATGTCGACCCCGAGCAGCAGGCCGGAGATCGCGAGCAACAGCACTATCTGCAGGATCGACGTGGTCAGGACCAGCCCGATCTTGCCGATGAAGTAGGACTGCGGCGACATCGGCGTACCGCGGAGGCGCTTGAGCAGGTTCTCGTCTCGCTCCAGCGCAATAGTGATCGCCAGCGACTGGAAGCTGGTCAGAAAGATGCCGGAGGCAATCATGCCGGGGGTGAAGTAGGTCGCCGCGTCCATGCCGTCGTCGACGCCACCGCTGAAGACAGCCGAGAAGATGCCCAGAAATATGATCGGGAAGAAGAAGGTGAAGATCAGCTGCTCTCGCTCCCGGAAGAACTGCTTCACCTCCAGCTTCGTCCGCGACAACCCGACGGCCATTGCCGATGGCAACGGCTTCGTGGTGGTGGTCATCGTGGTCATCAGAGTGCTCCAGCTTCGATCGCGACTGCCGCTTCAAGTTCCGCAGTGGTAGTGGCCTTGCCGATCAGTTCTAGGTAGATGTCTTCCAGGCTCGGCCGGCGGACCTCGAGCTCCGGTACCTCGCCTTCGAAGCGCTGCATCAGGGCGGCCACCTCCGCGGTCGGCCGGTCGGTGCGCAGTTCGTGTGGCCCGTCGGTGTCGACCCAGCTGATCCGGGCGGTCCGGGCACCGCGGCCGCCGAGCGTCTCCGGCGTACCGATCTCGATCATCCGGCCGTCGGCGATTACACCGACCCGGTCGGCGAGGTGTTCGGCCTCGTCCAGGTAGTGCGTGGTCAGCAGGATCGTCGTGCCGCCGGTGCGGAGGTTCTCGATCAGGGTCCAGAACTGCCGACGGGCCTCGGGGTCGAAGCCGGTGGTCGGCTCGTCCAGGAACAGCAGTTCCGGGTTCCCGATCACGCCGAGCGCGACATCGAGCCGGCGGCGCTGACCGCCGGACAGCTTCCGGGTCCGCGTCTTGCGCTTCTCCTCCAGCCCGACGGCGGCAATCACCTCGTCCGGGTCACGCGGCTCCGGGTAGTAACCGGCGTAGTGGTGGACGAGTTCGGCCACGGAGGCCTCGGCCTCGTCCCGGGACGACTGCGCGACGATACCGATCCGGCTCCGCCAGTGCCGGTCCGCCTTCCGCGGGTCGACCCCGAGCACGCTGACCTCGCCATCGTCCGCACGGCGGTACCCCTCCAGCACCTCCGTGGTGGTGGTCTTGCCGGCGCCGTTGGGGCCGAGCAGGGCGAATACCTCGCCGTAGTGGATGTCGAGGTCGACGCCCGCGACGGCGACCTTGTCGGGGTAGCGCTTGACGAGTCCGCGGACCCGTACGGCGTTGTCGTTGTCGGTCATGGCTCAACCTTCGCCTGGTGGCCCCCGTCCGCGTGAGCATCGGATTACGTACCGGCTGTCCCCCGACTGGTGGACACCGAGCGTCCCCTCGCCAGTACGCCGTGCTGCGACCGGCCGTTCGGCGTACCGGAAAATCGGCGGCGCGACGCGCGAAAGGCGGCGTGGGTTGACGCGGCCGGTTAGCGTCGGGGCATGAGTCAGACAGTGCGTGGCGTGGTGGCCCTCAACAAGGGGGCCGAGGTGTCGATCGAGCAGATCACGATCCCGGATCCAGGTCCGGGGGAAGCAGTGGTGAGAGTCCAGGCCTGCGGGGTCTGCCATACCGATCTGCACTATCGCGAGGGCGGCATCAACGACGAGTTTCCCTTCCTCCTCGGCCATGAGGCGGCCGGGATCGTCGAGGAGGTCGGCGAGGGGGTGACCAACCTCGAGCCGGGTGATTTCGTGGTGCTGAACTGGCGGGCGGTCTGCGGCAACTGCCGCGCCTGTCTGCGCGGGAGGCCCTGGTACTGCTTCAACACACACAACGCGAAGCAGAAGATGACCCTTGCCGACGGCACCGAACTCTCGCCCGCGCTGGGCATCGGCGCCTTCGCCGACAAGACCCTGGTCGCGGCCGGCCAGTGCACCAAGGTCGACCCGGCGGTCAAACCCGAGGTGGCAGGCCTCCTCGGCTGCGGCGTGATGGCCGGCCTCGGTGCCGCCGTGAACACCGGCAACGTCGGCCGCGGCGACACCGTCGCGGTCATCGGCTGCGGTGGAGTCGGTACGGCGGCCGTTGTAGGCGCGCGTCTCGCCGGTGCGGCGCGGGTGATCGCTGTCGACCTGGACGAGCGCAAACTGCAGGTCGCCAGCGAGCTCGGCGCGACCCACACTGTGCATGCCGCCGGGCTGGACCAGGAAGGGGTCGTCGCGGCGATCCAGGAACTGACCGGCGGCTTCGGCGCGGATGTGGTGATCGACGCGGTCGGCCGTCCCGAGACCTGGAAGCAAGCGTTCTACGCGCGCGATCTGGCCGGGACCGTCGTACTGGTCGGGGTCCCGACGCCGGAGATGAAGCTGGAAATGCCGTTGCTGGACTTCTTCGGCCGGGGTGGTTCGCTCAAGTCAAGCTGGTACGGCGACTGCCTGCCGAGCCGGGACTTTCCGATGCTGGTCGACCTGCATCTGCAGGGACGATTGCCGCTGGACCGGTTCGTGACGGAGACGATCGCCCTGGACGAAGTCGAGGCCGCCTTCGACAAGATGCACCGCGGCGACGTGCTCCGCTCGGTGGTGCTGCTCTGATGACAGCGCGGATCGAACGAGTGGTGACGTCAGGGACCTTCAGCCTCGACGGCGGAACCTGGGACGTCGACAACAACATCTGGCTCGTCGGTGACGATCAAGAGGTGCTGGTGATCGACGCTGCGCACAATGCCGAGGCGATTCTGGGAGCCGTGGGCGAGCGTCGGCTGATTGCCCTGGTGTGCACGCACGCGCACAACGACCACATCAACGCCGCTGGCGGAGTACGGGATGTGCTGAAGTGCGCCATCTGGCTGAATCCGGCAGATCGCATGCTGTGGGACGCGCTCTACGACGACCCGCCGGACTACGATCTGGCGGACGGGACGACCTTCGAGGTCGCCGGTACGACCCTGCGCGCGATCCACACGCCCGGACACAGTCCGGGCAGCACCAGCCTGTACGCCGAGGAACTGGGCGCGGTCTTCACCGGCGACACGTTGTTCCAGGGCGGCCCGGGCGCGACCGGCCGGTCCTACAGCGACAAGCCGACCATCCTCGCCTCCATCCGCGAGCGCCTGCTGACCCTCCCCCCGGACACGGTGGTCCACACCGGCCACGGCGACAGCACCACGATCGCCGCCGAAACCCCCGGCATCCTCCCGTTCATCGGTCCGTAGTTCCACGGCGTGTCGCCATTCATCGGTCCCAAGCTGCCCTCGCCATGCGCGACCCCGCTGGAGAACTTCGCTCGCCGATAGCGGCTTGTCGCACCGATAGCAGGTTCTAACACGCTGTCGGTGCGACAACCTGCTATCGGGTCAACGTGCGCGATTTCAGTCCAGCAAGTTCCGGTCCAGCCAGTTCATGGACCACTCAGTTGGGCTGCTGGCACTCTGAGCAGGTGCCGAAGATCTCCAGGGTGTGGCTGATGTCGGCGTAGCCGTTCTCGGCGGCGACCTTGTCGGCCCAGCGCTCGACGGCCGGGCCCTCCACCTCGACGGTACGGCCGCAGTTGCGGCAGACCAAGTGGTGGTGATGCCCCTTCGAGCACCGCCTGTACGCCGACTCTCCGTCGGCTGTGCGCAGCACATCGACCTCGTGCGAATCGGCCAATGCCTGCAGGGTCCGGTACACGGTGGTCAGGCCGACGTTCTCGCCGGCGGTCCGGAGTTGCTGGTGGATCTCCTGCGCGGTCCGGAAATCGTCGAGGGTCTCGAGCGCGGAAGCGACCGCTGCGCGCTGACGAGTCGAGCGTGTTCCGATGGCCACCATTCCTCCTGTCACTTCGTCCCCGAAATTCCCCGGTGACCCGCTAAGTCTGTCAGAAGTCATCAGCTCAGTGCTCATCCCAATGATCGCCGTGTGCCGCGTGCAAATGACCGTCGTGCACGTAGTCGACGTGATCCCCGTGCTCGACGACCGCATGGCCGCATTCTGGGGCGTGCGCGTGCTGGTGTTCGGAGCTGACCACGTGCGGCTCCGGCTCCGGCACCCCCACCTCAGGTTCCTCGTCCGAGAGCGGCGCCACCAGACCTCGGCGCCGACGTACCAGGGTTCCCGCGGTCGCCGCGACTACGAAGCCTGCCAAAGCCAGTACGACGATGGTGGCCCCTGGCGCGACATTGGCGTTGTACGACGTGACGATGCCGGCCAGGCAAGCGGTCACCCCGATCGCGCAGGCAGTCATGAACGTGCTCCGGAACGAGCGGGTGAGCTGCTGCGCGGTCGCCACCGGCACCACCATCAGTGCGCTGACCAGCAGCAGCCCGACCGTACGCATCGCGACCGTCACGGTCACTGCGGCCATCACCGCGATCACCAGGTTCAGCAGCTGGACCCGCAGCCCGGTGACCCGCGCGAACTCCTCGTCCTGGCATACGGCGAACAGCTGTGGCCCAAGGCCGATCGCTACAACCAGCACGGTGACTGCAAGCCCTGCGACCACCCACAGATCGCTGGGGGAGACCGTGGTCAGCGAACCGAACAGATAGGTGTTGAGGGTCGCGGCACCCTGCCCGGCCAGGCCGATCAGCAGCACACCACCCGCGATACCGCCGTAGAAGAGCAAGGCCAGTGCGACATCACCACTGGCCTTGCCGCGGGCCCGGACCAGCTCGATCGACGTCGCCCCGGCTATAGCCACCAGTACGGCGGTGAGTACGGGAGCGGTCCCGGTGAGCAGTCCAAGCGCGACTCCGGTAATGGCGATATGGCCGATGCCGTCGCCCATCAGGGACAGCCGGCGCTGCACCAGGTAGGTGCCGATCGCCGGTGCGGACAGGCCGGTCAGCAGACCCGCGATCAGGGCCCGCTGCATGAATTCCAGCTGGAACATCGTCACGACAGCCACCTCGGCTCGTCGGCTCCGGATTCGTGCGGGTGGACGTGGGCATGCGTCTGCGACGCGTGCGGCGGTCCGTCGTACACGATGCGGCCGCGGCGGAGCACCACGGAACGGTCGATCAGCGCGTCCATCGGACCGAGGTCATGGCTGACCATCACCACCGTGGTGCCGCGGGCGACGCGCTCCCGGATCGCGCCGGTGAAGACACCCTGGCTGGCCAGGTCGACCCCGGCCGTCGGCTCGTCCAGGATCAGCAAGTCGGGGTTGGACACGAGAGCCCGGGCGATCAGCACGCGCTGCTGCTGCCCGCCGGACAGTTCGGCCACCCCGTCCTTGCGCCGGTCGGCCATTCCTACGATCTCGAGCGCGTCGTCGACCGCCGTACGGTTCGCAGCGGTTATCGGCCGGAACAGCCGGCGCCGAGAAAGCAGCCCGGACGAGACCACCTCCTGCACGGTCGCCGGTACGCCGCCTGCCGCGGTGATCCGCTGCGGCACATAGCCGATCCGGTACCACTGCTTGAACCGCGGCACCGGCGTACCGAAGAGCGAGACCTGACCGCGGGCAGCCGGTAGTAGGCCGACAACGGTCCGGATCAGGGTGGACTTGCCGGAGCCGTTGGTACCCAGTACGGCGACCACCTCGCCCGAGCGGATCCGCAGATCGGCTCCCCGGAGCACGAGACGACCGCCCAGGTTGACCGAGAGATCGTTGACCTGGACGGCGGAGTCGTCGTCGAGAGCTGTCACGTGCAGCCGTTCGCCTTCCGGAGTTCCTGCAGGTTCGCCCGCATCAGGGAGAGGTAGTTCTCCTTGGAGTTCGCGTCCGAGAGGCCCTCGACGGGGCTCAGCACGGCGGTCTTGACCTTGACGTCGCGCGCGATCGACTCGGCCACCTTAGGACTGACCAGTTCCTCATAGAAGATGGTCGTCACCTGCTCCCTGTGGACGATGTCCTGGACCTCCTTGATCCGTGCCGGGGTCGGCTCGGCGTCCGGGGTAAAGCCCGCGATGCCGACCATCTGCAGACCGTATCGCTTCGCCAGGTAAGCGAACGCCTCATGACTGGTCACGAAGGTCTTCAGTTTGCAGGTCCGCAGGCCGCTCTTGTACTCGCTGTCGAGCTTGGACACCTCGGCCTTCAGGGCTTCGGCCCGTTGCTTGTAGCCGTCGGCGTGCGCGCTGTCCGCCTCGGCCAGCCGGTCGGCCACGTACGTGATCACGTCGCCGTACCGGACCGGGTCGAGCCAGAAGTGCGGGTCGACCGCGCCCTGGGTGAAGGAGGCCGAGGTGGCGGGGCTCCCGCCGGCCGACGGGGCGGCGCCGCCTTTCTGCTCGAAGTTCGCGCCGGTCGCCTCCAGGTTGGCGGCGGGCGCGATGTCGATGGCGGTGTCCGGCGCGTTCTGCTTGACAGCCTCGTCGACCGCCGGCTGCAGGGCCTTCTCGAAGAAGACCACCTTGGCCTGGGTGATCGCGCCGACCTGCTTGGGGGTGAGCTCCAGGTCGTGCGGCTCCACGCCGGGGGCGGTCAGCGGCGTGACATGCACCGCATCACCCCCCACTGTCGTGGCGATGAACTCAAGCGGGTAGAACGATGCGACGACGGCAAGCTTGCCGTCGGAGCCGCTTGCGTCCGTGCCGCTACAGCCTGTCAGAGCGACGACGGCGAGGGCAGCGCAGCCGGCTATGACCGCACAAGCTCTAGATCTCATGACAATCATTTTCATTTAAACAAAACTGATTGTCAAAGTAGGGAGTGGTGGATGGCCAGGCGGAATGTCGGGCGCAGACGAGCCGAACCCAAGGGCAACCGCAGGCGCCGGATCGAGATTCCGCGCGGCCACGGGCATGGCCACGGACACGGCCACGGTGACGAGGTGGTGGACACCTCGGTGGTCAACGCCGATGCCGTGGTGGCCAAGCGGGTCCGGATCGTGGTGGCCTGCATCCTGGCGCCGCTGATCCTGGCTGCGGTGGTCGCGATGGTGCTGCTCTGGCCGAACGGCCCCGTGAAGTCATCGGCACCGGACGTGAACCCCGCCCGCGGCACCGTGACCGCACTCAAGCCGTGTGCCAACGCGTCGGAGAAATGCGATTTCGCCACGGTCAAGCTGACCGACGGTCCCGCCGGCGACAAGGGCAAAGAGTTCCAGGTCCAGGTGCCGACCGTCAATCAAGGATCGCTGCCAGTGCATGTCGGAGACGTGGTCATGCTCTCTGAAGTGAAGGGTGCTTCGGTCGATCAGCGCTACTCGTACATCGATCACGACCGCACCCGGCCGCTCGCCCTGCTGGCCGGCATCTTCGCCATCGCGGTGGTCGCCTTGTCCCGCTGGCGCGGACTGGCT
Source organism: Kribbellaceae bacterium (assembly GCA_033851055.1). Taxonomy (GTDB): domain Bacteria; phylum Actinomycetota; class Actinomycetes; order Propionibacteriales; family Kribbellaceae; genus Kribbella. The sequence goes on from JAWWPC010000199.1 coordinate 10,828, forward strand.
GCTCTCGTCGCGCTCGGCCTCACGGCGGTGATGCTGACCCAATTCATCATGCCGGCCATCCTGGAAGGCTCGAATCCGCTGCTGGTGGCCGTCGCCGGTGGCTCGGTGATCATGGTGGTCGCGCTCTTCCTGACCCACGGCGTGAACGCGGAGACTGCGGTGGCGCTCGCCGGCACCATCGCTGCCCTCGGTCTCACGGTCGGTCTCGGCTGGGCATGGGTGAAGATCGGCCAGTTGAGCGGGCTGGCGGCTGACAATGCTTCGAACGTCAAGGGCTTCTTCCCGAATCTTGACCTCTCCGCATTGCTGGTCGCCGGGATGGTGATCGGTGCCCTCGGTGTGCTGGACGACGTGACGATCACTCAGGCGAGTGCGGTGTGGGAGTTGTCCGCCGCCAATCCGGCCGCAAGCAGGGCGTCGCTGGTGTCGGCCGGCCTGCGGATCGGCCGCGCGCATGTCGCCTCGGTCGTGAACACGCTGGTGCTGGCTTACGCGGGTGCGGCACTCCCACTCCTGATCATGTACTCCGTCGGCAACGTGGGTGTCTTGTATGGCATCTCTACCGAGCCGATCGCGATGGAGATCATCCGGGGGTTGGTGGGCAGCCTCGGCATCATCCTGGCTGTCCCGCTGACCACCGTCCTCGCCGCGATGGCCGTCGCCGATCGCTCACGCGACCTCGTCGCTGGGGCGGAGAAGCTCGATCCGGAACCGATGCAGACCTAAACCGATTTCGCGGACGACGACCTCGGTAAGGCTGTCAGCTCCCGGCGATCCGGGAAACCGCGAAGAGCAAGATGACCAGTACGGCGAAGATGCGCATGGCCCGGCTGCCTGTACTGACCACTGGCCAGGACAGGAACCCGAGCCAGGCGAGCAGGAGCGCCAGCAGAATCAGTGCCGGTACGGCGGCGCCGACCGGGGCGAATACGCCGATCAGAGCGAGTACGAGCGTGATCCCGGGCAGGGTCAGCTTGGGCATCTCATGCAGCCTGCGCACGTACGGGTAACTGGCCTTGGTGATCCGCGCCCGGAGCGGACTGATCGGTTGGCTGCTCGACGGGCTGGATCCGGTGCTCATTGCGCCATTGTTCCAGGCCCTGTGGAAAACTCGGCAGAAGGGCATCTGACGCCGCCGGCTGTACGTCGTACCGGGTGTGGTGTGCGGACAGCGGAGGGTGACGCCGTACGCTTGCGAGCGTGTTCGTGGTGATCAGGTTCCGGGTCGAGGAGACCGCGCAGCCGGAGTTCGTGGGCCGGCTCGAGACCGCTGTCGAGGTGCTGTCCCGGCAGAAGGGATTCGTGGCGGCTCGGACCGGGCGGAACGCGGACGATCCGGAGTTGCTCGCGCTCTCGATGGAGTGGGTGAACATCGGGAGTTACCGCCGGGCCCTGTCGCCGTACGAGGTGAAGGTGGTTGCGGTCCCGCTGCTCTCGCAGGCGATCGACGAGCCGACCGCCTACGACCCGCTCGAACCCGCGCCGCTGCGCTAATACCTTCGCGCCGGCAGATGCGGCGCGACGTGCCCCTGCCCGATAGCCTGGACCCTTCCCGTACCACAACCTGTGTTAATTACTGGAGTCGAAAAGTGCCCGTGGATACCGTCGATGCCGTCGTCAGCCTCAGCAAGCGGAGAGGCTTCGTTTACCCGTGCGGCGAGATCTACGGTGGTACCAAGTCAGCGTGGGACTACGGCCCCCTCGGTGTCGAGCTGAAGAACAACATCCGCAACCAGTGGTGGCGGTCGATGGTGACGAGCCGCGACGACATCGTCGGTCTGGACTCCTCGGTCATCCTGCCGACCCAGGTGTGGGAGGCGTCGGGCCACCTGCAGGAGTTCGTGGACCCGCTGACCGAGTGCCAGTCGTGCCACAAGCGGTTCCGTGACGACCACCTGCGCGAGGAGTTCGCCGCGCGGAAGGGCCGCGATGCCGACGAGGTGAAGCTGGCCGAGATCCCCTGCCCGAACTGCGGCAACAAGGGCACCTTCACCGAGCCGCGGATGTTCAACGGCCTGCTGAAGACCTACCTCGGCCCGGTCGAGTCCGAGGAGGGCCTGCACTACCTGCGGCCCGAGACCGCGCAGGGCATCTTCATCAACTTCGCGAACGTGATGGGCACGGCCCGGAAGAAGCCGCCCTTCGGCATCGCCCAGGTGGGCAAGAGCTTCCGCAACGAGATCACCCCCGGCAACTTCATCTTCCGGACCCGTGAGTTCGAGCAGATGGAGATGGAATTCTTCGTCGCGCCCGGCAGCGACGAGGAGTGGCACGAGTACTGGCTGAAGGCGCGCTGGGACTGGTACCTCGACCTCGGCCTGAACCCGGACAACATGCGCCTCTTCGAGCACCCGCAGGACAAGCTCAGCCACTACTCGAAGCGCACCGTCGACATCGAGTACAAGTTCCGCTTCGGCGGCAAGGAGTTCGACGAGCTCGAAGGCATCGCGAACCGGACCGACTTCGACCTGTCCACCCACTCCAAGCACTCAGGTGTCGACCTGTCCTACTTCGACCAGGAGAAGGGCGAGCGCTGGACGCCGTACGTGATCGAGCCGGCAGCCGGTCTGACCCGCAACGTGCTGGCGTTCCTGCTCGACGCCTACACCGAGGACGAGGCGCCGAATGCCAAGGGCGGCGTGGACAAGCGCGTCGTGCTGCGGTTCGACCCGCGGCTCGCACCGGTGAAGGCCGCCGTACTGCCGCTGTCCCGGAACGCGGACCTGTCGCCGAAGGCGAAGGAGCTGGCCGCCGGGCTGCGGAAGAACTGGAACGTCGACTTCGACGACGCCGGCGCGATCGGCCGTCGCTACCGCCGCCAGGACGAGATCGGTACGCCGTTCTGCATCACGGTGGACTTCGACACCCTGGAGGACCAGGCTGTGACGATCCGCGAGCGCGACTCGATGAAGCAGGAGCGCGTCGCCCTCACCGAGGTCACCGGCTACCTCGCCCAACGTCTGGTGGGTTGCTGAGTGGCCCGCGTCGGACGTTGGCACGTATCTCCGGTCCGACGCGGGCCACTGATGCTTCGTACGGCGCCGTTGCTGGTGGCGGTACTCGGGCTGGCTGTCGCCGCCGGGTGCTCGGATACGCCGCCGGACAAAGCGAGCGGCTCGCCAGGACCATCCTCCACGCTGCCGGCACCGAGCACGTCGGCGTCGATCCCGACGACCTCGAGTCTGACGATGACGCCCCTGCCGACGCCGTCCGAACCGTGGCCGACGCCCAAGGTCACCGGCGCACCCGATCCGGAGGCGCCACTGGCGCAGCGGATCCGGTTCGCGATCTCGAAGCAGGCCCAGATCGCCGCGGGCAGAGCCGCGACGACGACGGTGAACTGCCCGGGCATCGACAACGTGGAGAAGGCCGGGCAGCACGAGCTGACCTGCACGGTCACCTACTCGGGTAAGTCCTACTCGGGCGCGCTGACGGTGGACGCCAAGGAGTACTCGGCGACGTACAGGTTCACCTCGGACTCGGTCGCGATCGTGAAGGACAAGGTCGTCGACGCGGTGCAACGGACCGTGCCGGGCGCCGCGAAGGTCACTTGCACGATGGACGCAGTCGCGGTGATCAAGCACACGGATCCGCAAGGCATCGCCTGCGGCGTGACCACCGTCGCGAATGCGGTCCAGCCCTACCACGCACAGGTTTCCGGCGACGGCCGGGTCCTCGTCGCCAAGGCCTGAGCCCAATGCTCCGGCTGGGGAACCTCACTATCGACACCCCGGTGGTGCTCGCCCCGATGGCGGGCATCACCAACGCGGCGTACCGGCGGTTGTGCGCGGAGCAGGGCGCCGGGCTGTATGTGTGCGAGATGATCACGTCGCGCGGCATCGTCGAGGGCGACCAGAAGAGCCTGGACATGCTCACGTTCGACGAGCGCGAGGCGGTTCGCTCGGTCCAGCTGTACGGCGTCGACCCGGTCTACATCGGCCGCGCGGTCGAGCTGTTGTGCGACCAGTACGGCGTCGCGCACATCGACCTGAACTTCGGTTGCCCGGTCCCCAAGGTGACCCGCAAGGGCGGCGGCGCGGCCCTGCCCTGGAAGCGCAACCTGCTCGGCGCGATCCTCCAGTCCGCCGTCAAGGCCGCCACCCCGTACGACGTACCGGTGACGATGAAGACGCGAATCGGGATCGACAGCGAGCACGAGACCTACCTCGACGCCGGGAAGATCGCTGAGGAGTCTGGAGCCGCGGCCATCGGGTTGCACGGGCGGACCGCTGCGCAGGCCTACTCAGGCCAGGCCGACTGGACGAAGATCGCCGAACTGGTCGAGCACGTCGGTATCCCGGTGCTGGGCAACGGCGACATCTGGGAGGCTTCAGATGCGCTCAGGATGGTCGATGCTACCGGGTGCGCGGGCGTCATCGTGGGGCGCGGCTGCCTCGGTCGGCCCTGGTTGTTCCGCGATCTGGCGGTGGCATTCGCCGGGGGCGAGGCGCTGAACCTGCCGTCGCTGGGCGAGGTTGCCACAGTGATGCGGCGACACGGCGAACTCCTGGCCGAGCTGATGGGGGAGCAGCGCGGCCTGCGCGACTTCCGCAAGCACGTGCCGTGGTATCTGAAGGGTTTCCCGGCCGGCGGCGAGTTGCGGGCAGCGCTTGGCATGGTCGATTCCCTTGTTTCCTTGGAAAATCTGCTCAGTCAGCTCGACCCGAACGCGCCCTTCCCAGTGCAGGAGCTCGGGTCGCCGCGTGGCCGGCAGGGCAGCCCGCGCGACCACGTCGTCCTCCCGCAGGGCTGGCTGGACGACACCGACGGCCTCACCACAGACCTCACCGAAGCCGAACTCGGCATCTCCGGCGGCTAGTGCACTAGTGTCCTGTCATGGCGAGCAAGCCGGACGAGACGCGTGACGGGGTACCGCTGACCAACCTCGACCAGCCGTTGTTCGACGGCGCGGATGCCACCAAGCGTGACTTGGTGGACTACCTCGACGTGGTCCGGGACCGGTTCCTGCCCGAGCTTCGGGATCGGCCGCTGTCGGTGATCCGGGTGCGTCCCGGGCAGCAGGCCTTCATGCAGAAGAACGTCCCGAAGTACACCCCGAGCTGGGTGCGGACGGTGCCGATGTGGGCCGAGGCCTCGAAGCGTGAGGTGTCCTACGCCTTGTGCGACGACCGCCGTACGCTGCTCTGGTTCGCGAACCAGCGAGCGGTCGAGTACCACCCGACCTTGGTCCGTGCCGACCGGTGGGATCGGGTCACCCACCTCGTACTCGACCTTGACCCGCCGGAGGGCGAGACGTTCGACCTGGCTGTGCAAGCCGCGCGCCTGGTGCGGCAGGCATTGGCCGACGTCGGGTTGGCCGGAGCGGTCAAGACCAGCGGTGCCAAGGGTGTGCACGTGTACGTCCCGATCGACGATCAGGTGACGATCGAGGACGCGGCCGCGGCGACCCGCGCAATCGCCGCCCGGGCGGAGCGGATCGACCCTGCTCTCGCCACCACCGCGTTCGTCCGGGAGGACCGCGGTGGCAAGGTGTTCGTCGATTCGACCCGCTCCGGTGGAGCGACGGTGGTGGCGGCGTACAGCCCGCGCGTGCGACCGGGTGCGCCCGTCTCGTTCCCGGTGGGCTGGGACGACATCGGCCAGGTCTCGCCGGCTGACTTCACGCTGCGCACAACGCCCGGGCTGCTGGCGGACACCGATCCGTGGGAGGCGCAACTGCCCGCTCCCCAATCGCTGAGCGCTGACCTCATCGAGGAGGGGCGCGCGATCCCGATCGCCCGGGTCCAGGCCATGCACGAGGGCAAGCGCCGTGCCCGGGCCCGCCGCGCATCCGAAGCCGACAGCTGAGACCTGGCTACCCGCCTTCGGGCAGCGTCGCATTCATAGCGGTCCGCAGCTCAGCGAAGGCGCCGGCGAGTGTGTCCACCGTGTAATGCGCGTTCAGCCCGCTCGGGTTCGGGAGAATCCAGACCCGGGTGGGGCCGATCTGCCGAAGCTGTCGTCCCATCGTGGCTCTCCGTTCCCCGAAGGCATCCCGGTACGCCGTGATGCCGACGACCGCGAGCCAATCGGGGGAGTACCGCAGCACCTTCTCCACCAGGTGTCCGGCGCCGGCCGCGAACTCGGCCCGCGTGAGCTCATCGGCCCGGGCTGTGGCTCGGTCGACCATGTTGGTGATCCCGGCGCCATAGGTCAGCAGCTTGCCCTGCTCGTCGGGGCGGAGCTGGTGCGGGGTGAAGCCGGATCGATGGAGCGCCGGCCAGAAGCGGTTGCCGGGCCGGGCGAAATGATGACCGGTCGCTGCCGACACCAGGCCCGGGTTGATGCCACAGAACAGCACCCGCAGATTCGGCGCGATCAGATCCGGCAGCACTTGGTCGGCCATGCCGAGAGAGTAACGGTGCCACGCCCGGGTGGCGCGCACGTCCGGCTGGTATCGGCGCCGACTTGTCAACTCGGGGTTGACGCAGTCAGGTTCGTCAACCTAGGGTTGACGTATTCGTTCAGACTGATCAGGAGGCACCCGCCGTGACCCCAGGACCGAACTTGCAGGAACTCATCGACACGATCCGCCGCGACAGCGGAAGCGACGACGTACTGGAACAACTTGCGACCGCATCAAGCACGATCGGCGAGCTGACCGGCACCAGCGATGCCGCGCTCGGCTACTTCGTCGACCGGGCTCGCGGAGCCGGCAAGTCGTGGGTCGATATCAGCACCGTGCTCGGCGTCAGCAAGCAGGCCGCACACAAGCGGTTCGCGGTCTCGTGGACCGCCCGGCCCGGCTTCAAGCACTACACCCCGCGGACCCGCCAGGTGGTCGAAGCCGCCGCCGGGGTCGCGCTCGGTCGCAACCATGCGTACGTCGGGACCGAGCACCTGCTGCTCGCCTTCTATACCGAGCCCGAGGCGCTGGCGACCAAGCTGCTCGTTGCCCACGGCATCACTCAGGAGGCGGTCGACACGGCCGTGACCGCGGTGGTCCCGAACGGAGCGACGCCGTACGAGGGGGAGCCCCCGCTGACTCCCCGGGCATCGCACGTGCTGCAGGGCGCGGCCGCCGAGGCGCTCGAGCTCGGCCACAACTACATCGGGACCGAGCACATCCTGCTGTCGTTCTATCGGGACTCCGGCGGTGTCGCTACCAAGGTCCTGCAGGAGCTCGGGCTGGAGGGACTGGCTGCTCGGGCAGAGATCGAGGCTGTCCTCGAGCAGCTCACGAAGGGCAAGTAACGTTCCGCTCATGCCGCCTATTGACTGGACAGCCAGGTTGACCGAGCTCGCCGCGGAGGCCGATGTGCCGGGCGCCGTGCTCGGCATCTGGTCCGACGGGGAGCAGACCATCGCCCCGTACGGCGTACTGAGCCGGGCGACGGGGGTTGAAGTGACGGCGGACTCGGTCTTCCAGGTCGGCTCGATCACCAAGCCGTGGACCGCGACGATGATCATGCAGCTGGTGGACGAGGGACGGCTGGCGCTCGATGACCTCGTGGTGAAACTGCTGCCCGATGTGCAGATCGACGGTCAGGTCACCGTGCGGCACCTGCTCACCCACACCAGCGGCATCGACGGCGACATCTTCACCGACACCGGCCGCGGCGACGACTGCCTCGAGCGGTACGTCGAGCTGCTGGGTAGTGCGGCCCAGCTCTTCCCGCCCGGCGCGGCGTACTCGTATTGCAACGCGGGCTTCGTACTGCTCGGCCGGATCATCGAGGTGCTCGACAGCCGGACCTGGGACGAGTCGCTCCGGGCCCGGCTGATCGCGCCGCTCGGCCTGACCGCGACGATGACTCTGCCGGAGGAAGCGATCCTGCATCGTGCCGCCGTCGGGCACACCCAGGCCGGCGCCCCGGTGACCACTTGGCAGCTGCCGCGAAGCGTCGGCCCGGCTGGGTTGATCACCCTCAGGGCTGCGGATCTGCTCACTTTCGCGCGGTTCCACTTGGACGTCGACGGGTCGCTGGCCGCTATGCGCGACCCGCAGGTGTCGGTGCCGGGCACGGCAAGCGGGCCGATGGAGGTGGGGTTGAGCTGGCGGCTCTATGACTGGTCCGGACGACGCATCTTCGGTCACGACGGCGCCACCATTTCCCAGCTCGCATTCCTGGGCATCGATCCTGAGGCGCGGCTCGCGGTCTGTTTGCTGACCAACTCGGCCAATGCTCCTGCGCTGTTCGAGTCGCTCGTCTCCGAGGTGTTCGAGCACTACGTCGGCGTCCGCCTGCCGCCGGCACCGCAACCCGTCGATGGGGTGACCCCGGACGACCGGCACGTCGGCCGGTACGAGCGAGCCAGCGTCGCCATCGATGTCGCCAGGCAGGGAGACGGGATGACGCTGACGTACCGGGCGACGGGAGATCGCGTCGCCTTCGCGGAGGACCCGGTACACGAGTACGAACTCCGCCCGGCAGCTGCGGATGGCAACCAGTTCGTCATCCGCGACGAATCAGGCCAGCCCTGGATCCCCGCAACCTTCGCCACGCTGGCAGACGGCACCCCCTACCTCTTCGCCAGCGGCCGAGTAACCCCCCGCATCTCCTGACTCGCGAGATGCAGGTGGCCCGGCGCTTGCTCCGGCGCGATTGGTGTCGGGTCGTGGATCAGTGTTGGCGGTAATCGCTTGCCGGTGACGTTGGTCCACGATTGGGTGCTTGGTCGGGTTGGAGCTGGAGGATCTGTTGGGTTGGTGAGGCTCCTGGGGCTCCTGGGGCCGAGGCGAGGTTCTGAGAGGGTCTCCTTCTGGTTTCGGGAGGATTGTTGCCTGGGTTGTGGGAGTCTCACTGCCCGATGAGGGTGGGTGATCCTCCCGCGTCGGGGCGGTGCGCCTCTCCGGTCCTGGTGTGATCGTCCCGAGTCGGGGCGGTGTTTGCGCCGCTCCGGTCGGGGCGGGCGGTGATCCTTCTCGGTCCTGATGGCGATCGTCCCGAGTCGGGGTGTACGGCGTACATGGGTTGCACGGGGTGGGTGGATTTCCGCCGTCACCGGCAAGGACTTCGCCGAAGGATCCCCTGATTCCGAAGGGGTGGGCAATGACGTCTCTCCGGTTGCCGGCGACGGTCGGTGCGGAGGGTGGGTCAGGGAGTGAAATAACCGGTGGGGGATTGGGTGCGGGCGGTAACGTCGGGGGAGTGACTAGCGCACCTGCTGAGTTTCCCCGTACAGCTGGCGAGCTTCGCGCCGCCGGACACCTTCCGCGCACGATCAAGGCCGAGATCCGCGCCAACCTGTTGACCGAGTTACGCGCCGGCCGTGACCCCTGGCCCGGCATCGTCGGGTTCTCCCGCACTGTTATTCCGCAGTTGGAACGAGCCCTGCTCGCCGGCCACGACGTCGTACTGCTTGGTGAGCGGGGGCAGGGCAAGACCCGGCTGCTTCGCACCCTGGTGGGACTGCTCGACGAGTGGACCCCGGTGATCGAGGGCGCCGAGCTGCCCGAGCATCCATTGGACCCGATCACGCCTGCTTCGAAGCGCCGTGCTGCTGAGCTCGGTGACCAGCTGCCGGTCGCCTGGCTGCACCGCAGCCTCCGGTACGCCGAGAAGTTGGCGACGCCCGACACTTCCGTCGGGGACCTGATCGGTGATGTCGACCCGGTCAAGGTGGCCGAGGGACGCAGCCTGGGTGATCCCGAGACGATCCACTTCGGGTTGGTACCGCGGGCGCATCGCGGCATCGTCGCGATCAACGAGCTGCCGGACCTGGCCGAGCGGATCCAGGTCGCGCTGCTGAACGTGATGGAGGAGCGCGACATCCAGGTCCGCGGTTACACGTTGCGGCTGCCGCTGGATGTGTTGCTGGTGGCGACGGCCAACCCGGAGGACTACACCAACCGTGGCCGGATCATCACCCCGCTGAAGGACCGGTTCGGCGCGGAGGTGCGGACGCACTACCCGCTGGACGTCGATGCCGAGGTGGACGTCGTACGGCAGGAGGCCCACCTGACCGCAGAGGTGGGTGAGCCGCTGCTGGAGGTGCTGGCGCGGTTCGTACGGCATCTGCGGGAGTCGACTGCGATCGACCAGCGGTCCGGTGTTTCTGCCCGCTTTGCCGTGGCTGCGGCCGAGACCGTCGCGGCTGCTGCGCTGAGGCGGAGCGCGGTCACCGGTGAGGAGCCGGCTGTCGCGCGTCCGATCGACCTGGAGGCGGTGCCTGCGGTGCTGCGCGGCAAGCTGGAGTTCGAGCCGGGCGAGGAGGGGCGCGAGAACCAACTGCTTGAGTACCTGCTGCGCCGTTCGGTTGCGGACACGGCGCGTGAGCGGTTCGCCGGGCTCGACCTCACTCCGCTTGCCACTGCAGTGGCCGAGGGACACATGGTGACGACGGGCGAGCGGGTGCCGGGCAAAGACGTACTGGCTGCTCTGCCGGAGCTGCCAATCCTGTTCGACGTCGCTGCCCGTGCCGGAGTTGACCCGGGCGATTCGCCCGGCCGGATCGCTGCGGCGGTCGAGCTGGCTCTTGAGGCGCTGTACCTGTCCAAGCGGCTCGCCAAGGACGCCGATCAAGACACGACGGTATACGGGGCCTGACCATGTCAGTCATACCGGAAGGCTGGTCGTACGGTCCCTGGCACGAGGGACCGGATCCGCTGGCTCCGCCGCCGGACCTGCGAGACGCGCTGGACGAGATCGGCCGCGATGTGATGGCCGGGTCCTCGCCCCGCTCCGCGCTGGAGGAATTGTTACGCCGCGGGACACGTAATACCTCAGGGCTTGACGACCTGACCCGCAGATTGTGGGAACGGCGGGCCGAGATCCAGCGACGGCACAACCTCGAGGGCACATTGCGGGACGTCCAGCGCCTGCTCGACGAGGCACTCGAGGCCGAGCGCCGGGAGCTGTTCCCCAACCCGTCCGACGACGCCCGCTTCGCCGAGGCTCAGCTCGACGCTCTGCCTGCCGGTACGGCGGCCGCCGTACGGGAGCTGGCTTCGTACGACTGGCAGTCGGAGGAGGCCCGGCAGAAGTACGAGCAGATCCGCGAACTGCTCGGCCGGGAGCTGCTGGGGTCTCGCTTCGAGGGCATGAAGGATGCGCTGCAGAACACCACGCCGGAGGATGTCGAGCGAATCAACGAGATGCTGACCGACCTGAACGCGTTGCTCGCAGCGCACGCCCAGGGCCGGCCCGACATCGACCAGTTGTTCGCCGAGTTCATGGACAAGCACGGCGAGTTCTTCCCGGAGAACCCGCGCACGGTGGATGAGCTGATCGACGTACTGGCTGCTCGTGCGGCGGCGGCGCAGCGGATGCTGAACTCGATGACGCCGGAGCAACGGGCCGAGCTGGCTCAGCTCTCGCAGCAGGCGTTCGGGAGTCCGCAACTGGCACAGCAACTGTCTGCGTTGGATGCGCAACTGCAGGCGTTGCGGCCGGGGGAGAACTGGTCCGGCTCCGAGCGGATGAGCGGCGACGATCCGCTGGGTCTCGCTGAGGGCGCGCAGGCGATGTCTGACCTGGCCGAGCTCGACGCGCTGGCTGAGCAGCTGGCCCAGTCCTACCCGGGTGCTCGGCTGGAGGACATCGACCTCGACGCGTTGACGCGACAGTTGGGTGACGAGGCGACGGTCGATGCCCGACGGCTGTCCGAGCTCGAACGTCAGCTGAAGGAGCAAGGCCTGCTGGAGCGCGCGCCAGATGGCTCGCTGCAGCTGTCTCCCAAGGCGTTGCGCCGACTAGGTCAGACCGCCTTGGCCGACGTACTGCGGACTGCCCGGGGCCAAACCGGCGAACGCGACGCAGCCTCGGCCGGCGCGGCGGGCGAGCTGAGCGGGTCCAGCCGGGCCTGGCAGTTCGGCGACACCCAGCCGTGGGATGTGTCGCGCACCGTGCGCAACGCAGTACTCCGTACGGCGGGGTCCGGCACGCGCGGCTCGGTTCGGCTGGACGTGGCCGACGTGGAGATCGCCGAGACCGAGCACCGCGCACGGGCCGCCGTCGCGTTGCTGGTGGACACCTCCTGGTCGATGGTCCAGGAGGGTCGCTGGCTGCCGATGAAGCGCACCGCCCTCGCGCTGCATCAGCTGATCTCGACCCGCTACCGCAATGACGCACTCCAACTCATCACCTTCGGCCGGTACGCCGAAGTGGTGGAACTGCCGCAGCTGGTAGGTCTGGAGGGCGCCTGGGAACAAGGCACCAACGCGCACCACGCGCTGCTGCTGGCCGGCAGGCACCTGCGACGTCACCCGGACGCCCAGCCGGTGGTCCTGATGGTCACCGACGGAGAACCGACGGCCCATCTCGAACCGGACGGCACGGCCGAGTTCGACTACCCACCCCGCCCGGCGACATTGCGGAAGACCGCCGCTGAGGTGGACCGGCTGGCCAAGCTGGGTGCTTCCGTCACGGTGTTCCGGCTCGGTGACGACCCGAGGCTGAACGCGTTCGTCGACCTGCTGGCTCGTCGTAGCGGCGGCCGGGTACTCGCCCCCGACGCGGACGGCCTCGGCGCCGCAGTAGTCGGCGACTATCTCCGCACCCGCCGAAGGCTCTAGCCTGCACTTCCTGCGCCGTCCTGGCCACAGCGGGTCAATTCGTCGCAAAACACCCCGTTTGGCCATGGTTGTCAACGGGGTAAGGGTTTTCCGACTCATCGTGTGTGGGCATCCTCACGACCTCGTAGTGAGACCAGTGTTCAACTGGACTGCTTTGCTGGCTTACTCTGAAAAGAAACCGTCGCCACCGGAGTCGCCGGGCCAGCGGTCTTGGTAGCGCTGCGCTGCAACGGCCACCGCCCCGCTGCAACGCTGCAAGGTCGCCCACACTTCAGGGAGTCACTGTGTCGAAACTCGTCTACGACTTCGACGAAGGCAACAAGGACATGTTGGACCTTCTCGGCGGGAAGGGGGCCAACCTCGCCGAGATGACCAACCTAGGGCTGCCGGTGCCGCCCGGGTTCACGATCACCACCGAGGCCTGCCGGGTGTATTTGCAGACTTTGGCGATGCCGCCCGAACTCGCCGACGAGGTCGACCACCACTTGGACCTGCTGCAACAGAAGATGGGCAAGAAGCTCGGCCAGGCGGACGACCCGCTGCTCGTCTCGGTCCGTTCCGGTGCCCCCGTGTCGATGCCCGGCATGATGGAGACCGTTCTCAACGTCGGCCTGAACGACGACTCGGTGAACGGACTCGCACACCACTCCGGTAACCCCCGGTTCGCTTGGGACGCATACCGCCGGCTGATCCAGATGTTCGGCAGGACGGTGCTGGGCATGGATGGTGAGGTCTTCGAGGAAGCGATCGAGGCGGCCAAGCAGCGCAAGGGAACCAAGAACGACCTGGACCTGGATGCCGACGACCTGCGGGCGCTGGTGGACAACTTCAAGGCCGCCGTGCAGGAGCACACCGGCCGCGAGTTCCCGCAGGACCCGCGCGAGCAGATGGACCTCGCGATCGGGGCGGTGTTCGATTCCTGGAATGCCGAGCGCGCGATCCTGTACCGCCGCCAGGAGCGGATCCCCTCCGATCTCGGCACCGCGGTCACCATCTGCTCGATGGTGTTCGGCAACCTCGGCATGGACTCCGGCACCGGTGTCGCGTTCACCCGCGATCCCGCCACCGGCCAGCCCGGCGTATACGGCGACTACCTGCAGAACGCGCAGGGCGAGGACGTGGTCGCAGGCATCCGCAACACCGTCCCGCTCGCCGACCTGGAGGAGATCGACAAGTTGTCGTACGACGAGCTGATGGCGATCATGGCGAAGCTGGAAGCTCATTACAAGGATCTGTGCGACATCGAGTTCACCATCGAGCGCGGCAAGCTCTGGATGCTGCAGACCCGGGTCGGCAAGCGGACCGCGGCCGCAGCATTCCGGATCGCGACCAGCCTGATCGACGAAGGCGTGATCGACACCGACGAGGCCCTGCGCCGGGTCACGGGTGCGCAGCTCGCGCAGCTGATGTTCCCGCGCTTCGACAGTCAGGCCGACCGTGAGCTGCTGACCAAGGCGATCGGCGCCTCCCCAGGGGCCGCTTCCGGCGAGGTGGTCTTCACCTCGGCCGCTGCGGTCGCGGCCGCCGAGAAGGGGGAGAAGGTCATCCTGGTCCGGCGCGAGACGAACCCGGACGACTTGAACGGCATGATCGCCGCCCAGGGCATCCTGACCAGCCGCGGCGGCAAGACCTCGCACGCGGCAGTCGTTGCCCGAGGCATGGGAAAGACCTGCGTCTGCGGGGCGGAGGACCTCGACGTCGACGTCGCCGGGCGCAAGATCACCGTGAACGGGACCACCATCAACGAAGGTGACATGATCTCGATCGACGGCACCACCGGCGAGGTCTTCCTCGGCGAGGTCCCGGTCGTCCCGTCGCCGGTCGTACAGTACTTCGAGGGCTCGCTCGCTCCCGACGCCGGTGACGACCTGGTCGCTGCCGTGCACCGGTTGATCAGCCACGCGGACGAGGTCCGCCGGCTGGCCGTGTGGACCAACGCCGACACCGCCGACGACGCGGCCCGGGCCCGCCGGTTCGGTGCCCAAGGCATCGGTCTGTGCCGGACCGAGCACATGTTCCTGGGCGAACGCCGCGAGGCCGTCGAGCGGCTGATCCTGGCCGACGAGGCGGAGGAGCGTGACGCCGCCCTGGCGGTGCTGGAACCCCTGCAGCGTAAGGATTTCATCGACCTGCTGTCGGCGATGGACGGTCTGTCCGTGACGATCCGGCTGATCGATCCGCCGCTGCACGAATTCCTGCCGTCGATGGAGGACCTGGCGGTCAAGGTCGCTCTCGCGAAGGAGCGGGGCGAAGAGCCCGGCCACGACGCCACCTTGCTGGCCGCGGTCCAACGACTGCACGAGCAGAACCCGATGCTCGGCCTCCGCGGTGTCCGGCTCGGCCTGGTGATCCCCGGCCTGTTCGCCATGCAGGTACGCGCGATCGCGTCCGCGGCCGCCGAGCTGAAGAAGCAGGGCAAGAACCCGCGGCCGGAGGTGATGATCCCGCTGGTCGGCGCCGTACAGGAGCTGCAACTGGCCCGCGACGAGGTGGAGAAGGTGCTCGCCGAGGTCGCCGAGTCCGAGGGCGTCGAGGTGGAATGCCCGATCGGCACCATGATCGAGCTACCCCGGGCCGCCCTGACCGCGAACCAGATCGCCGAGGCGGCCGAATTCTTCTCATTCGGCACCAACGACCTGACCCAGACCACCTGGGGCTTCAGCCGCGACGACGTCGAAGGCTCCTTCTTCTCCCGCTATCTGGAGAAGGGCATCTTCGCGGTGTCGCCGTTCGAGTCGATCGACGTCGACGGCGTCGGTGCGCTGGTCCGGATGGGCGCCGAACGCGGCCGCTCCACCCGCCCCGACCTCAAGCTCGGCATCTGCGGCGAGCACGGCGGCGATCCCGACAGCATCCACTTCTTCCACGACGCAGGCCTCGACTACGTCTCGTGCTCACCCTTCCGCATCCCCGTCGCCCGCCTCGAAGCCGGTCGCGCCACCCTC
>JAWWPC010000308.1:0-7717 GCA_033851055.1 Kribbellaceae bacterium
AGCATGTGCCGGCGTTCGGCCGTGCCGACATCGGAGGGCACCGGGACGAACGGGACGCCGGCCATCAGGCAGCCCGTGATCGCCAGCACGGTCGACGCGGACGGGGTGGCCAGGACCGCAACCCGGCCGGCGCCGGCGACGCGTTCGGCCACCGATGTCGCGCCGCCGACCAAGTCACTGCGGCTCAGGACGGCGCCGTCGATCTTGACCGCATCGGGGATGTCGGTGGCGGTAACGGCAGCGGGGTTCAGGGATTCCAGCAGCACTTCAGCAGGTTACCGAGACAAGGTGGCGACCCTGCGTCAGGCCTGCTCGTCCCAGAGCTTCATCAGCGTGGACAGGATCTCCTCGCCGCGGCCCAGCCCGGCCAGATGACTTTCGCCCGGCAGGACGAACAGTTCGGCGTCCGGCAGCAGCGACACGACGTGCTGGCCATGGGCGAATGGAACAATGTGGTCGCTGTCGCCGTGCCACCAGCGGACGGGCACTTTGACCTCGCCCAGCTGGAATCCCCAGTCGCGGGTGAACAGAATGACGTCGTTGAAGGGGGCCGCCAGCTGCTTGCGGCTACCGTTGAGCAGGTCATCGAGGAACATGGCCCCGAACTCAGGCCGGGTGAGCAGGCGCCGGTCGGCTTCGGGCGATACCGCGGCGTACAGATACAGCGCGGTGTTCGCGACCGGACGGATGGCCCGAACCACCAGGCTGGCGCCGATCCGCAGCGGATCGCCGCCCAGCCGCAGCAGCGGCGCCATCCGCTTGCCCAGATTCATCAGACCGCTGGTGATCCCTTCGTCGCCGAGGAACGGCGCGACACCTCCGAGCACGCCGGCCACCACGACGCGATCGGCCAGAACCGCGCCAGCGGCGAGTGCATACGGACCGCCGCCGGACAAGCCGATGACGGCCATCTTGTCGATACCGAGAATGTCCGCGATTGTCCGCAAGTCGTCGGCAAACGCCCGGATGTTCTCGTACCGGTGGGGCGTCGACGAGCCGATCCCGGGGCGGTCCAGACCGATCAGCCGGATGCCGTGTTCTTCGGCGTAGACGCGGGCCTCGGTGGGAATCTGCCGGCGGGCGCCGGGAGTGCCGTGCAGCCAGAACACTGCCCGCCCCTGCGGGTCACCGAATTCGGCGAACCCGATCTGGCGGTCTTCGCCGACCGCGATGTTTCCTTCTAGCTTGGGACGGGCGATGTTGAAGGCCATGTCTGCAGCTTGGCATGTGACGTGCCGATTACGAAAAGCGCACGCACTCGAAGCGCTAGGCGTGCAGCACCCGCTCACCGATCACCCGTTCGAGCTGGCGACCCTGCGTGACTTCCAGCGTGCCCGGCGCAAAATTTTCGACAAGCACATGCGCGTGCGCGATCAGCTCGCGCGCGTCCGCCAGGGCGGCGCAGCGCTTACCGGCGTTGAGGTACTCGAACAGGCCGCAGCGTTGCGGGTCGGGCACGCCGTCCGGGAACGGGCCCCAGCGACGCAGCGGGTCTCTGCCTGGCCGCTCTATTTTGGTGACCTCGCCACCTAGGTCGACGAGAAGCTTTGCGGCGTAAGGCCCTGAGATCTCTTCGGCGATTTCGACGACGTGGAGCCCGGCAAGGGGTCCCGTCACGCGGGAAGACCGATGGCCATCGGTTCCATGTACTGATGTATCCCGCCGATTCCACCGCCCTCGCGACCCAGCCCGCTGAGTTTGAAGCCGCCGAACGGCGCGCCACCCGGACTAGCGCCGTTGACGGCGACTTGGCCGGTACGGATGCGGCGCGCGACGCCCACGGCGCGGTCCACGTCGCCGCCCCACACCGCGCCGGAAAGCCCGTACTGGGAGTTGTTGGCTATCGCGACGGCGTCGTCGTCATCGCGGTAGCGCAGCAACGTCAACACCGGACCGAAGACTTCCTCTTGTGCGATAGTCGAATTAGGCTCGACGTCGGTGAGGATCGTCGGCTCGAAGTAGAAGCCGACATCCAAGCCGGCCGGACGACTGCCGCCGGTCACCAGCTTCGCTCCGTCGCCGAGCGCGCCGGCGACGTGCGCCTCGACCCGGTCCCGCTGCGCCGCGCTGATCAGCGGACCCATCTGAACCTCGGGATCGGCGGGATCGCCCACCTTGATCGCGCGGGCCAGCGCGACCAGCCGATCGACGACGTCGTCATACAGCGGATCGGGAAGCAGCAGCCGGCTGTGCAGGATGCAGGCCTGTCCGGCGTGCATCGAACAGGACTGGAACAGCATCTGCTGCAGCATCTCGTCGGTGACCTCGGTGTCGTCGAGGATGATGCTCGCCGACTTGCCGCCCAATTCCAGCAGGATCCGTTTCATCGTGTCGCCGGCGGCGGACATGACCTGGCGACCGACCACCGAGCTGCCGGTGAAGCTCACCATGTCGATCCGCGGATCGGTGGTGAGCAGCTTGGCCGCCTCGACGCCCGACGGGGTGACGACGTTGACCACGCCCGGCGGGATTTCGGTGTGCTCGTCGATGATCCGCGCGAGCGCCAGCCCGGCCAGCGGTGTCAGCGGCGAGGGCTTGAGCACGACGGTATTGCCCGCGGCCAACGCGTGATTCAGCTTCATCACGTTGAGACAGTGCGGGAAGTTCCACGGCGTCAATACCGAAACGACACCTAGCGGCTCATGCCGCAGCAATGTGGTTCCGGCACCCATCCCGCTGACCTCTTGGTCGGTCAGCTGGGTGGCGAGCTGGGCGGCATGCATGGACATGAACCCGGCGCCGTCGATCTGCATCATGCGCTCATTTGCGGTGCAGCCCCACTCGACCTGGGATAGCGCGAAGAAATCGTCGGCGTGCTTCATGAGGGCCTCGCCCAGCTGGTTGAGACAACCGCCGCGCTGCTCGGCGCTCATCGTGGCCCACGGTCCACTGTCGAAAGCACGGCGCGCGGCGGTGATCGCGTCACCGACCTGGGCGACGCTCGCGTCGGGTGCAGTCGCGATGGTCTGCTCACTGGCCGGGGAGATGTCGTCGTAGCGACCGTCCTGCGGCTCTACCCAGTTGCCGTCGATGTAGAGCTGGTAAGTGTCGACAAGAGTTCCCGGAGTTTGTAGCTGGGTCATCTGCATCCTCACCCGAAGTCGGTCATCTAAACACCCGGTGTACACCCATGCACCTGTGCCGTCAATCACCAATCACGTGAATTCCGGGCTATTGCAGCGCGTTGCGAGTGTGTTGACAGGGTTGGACCGCCCAGAGTAGACACAACGTCGCAGGACACATTGCGGCAAAATGTCGGATCCGGTCGCGGATGGCGATCCTGCTTCATCTCTAGGGAGGCTTGGCCGTGCAGACTACTTTCCCACTGCACTCCCCCGACTTTTATGCGGGCGATCCCTACCCGGCATACCGGGAATTGCGCGCGACACGGCCGGTGTGCTGGAACGAGGTCACCAACTTCTGGGCGCTGCTGAAGTACGAAGACGTCCGCTTCGTGTCGAGCAACCCGGCCCTGTTCTCGTCGACGAAGGGCATCACCATCCCCGATCCGGCGATCCCGAACCCGGTGCAAGAGGGCAACCTCATCTTCAGCGACCCGCCCCGGCACCGGCAGCTGCGCAAGCTGATCAACTCCGGCTTCACCAAGCGGCGGGTGGCGGTGCTCGAACCGAAGATCCGCGAAATCGTGTGCGGGATCCTCGACGGCATCGAACCCGGCTCCGTGCACGAGTTCGCCGAAGAGATCGCCGCGCCGCTGCCCACCCGGATGATCGCCGAGCTGATCGGTGCCCCGCCCGACGACTGGGAGCAATTCCGGGCCTGGTCGGACGCGGCCACCGGGAACGCGGACCCCGAGATCGAGCTCGACTCACTCGTGGCGATGGGACAGCTCTACGAGTACTTCCAGAAACTGATCGCCGCCCGCCGGGTCGAGCCGCGCAACGACCTGCTGTCGGTCTTGGCCGAAGCCGAGATCGACCAGCAACGGCTCACCGACGAAGATCTGCTCAACTTCGCGTTCCTGCTACTGGTCGCCGGAAACGAAACCACCCGCAATCTGATCGCGCTGGGCACGCTCGCGCTGATCACGCATCCCGACCAACGCCGCCTGCTGGTCGAGGACCCGGCGCTGATCCCGGCTGCCGTCGAAGAGATGTTGCGGTGGAATAGCCCGGTGGTTCATATGGCACGCACCGCCACGACCGACATCGTGATTCGTGGTCAGCGGATCAAGGAGGGCGACGTGGTGGTGATGCTGTACGGCTCGGCCAACCGGGATGAAGACGTATTCGGTTCCGACTCAGAAGAATTCAAGGTGACCCGGCATCCGAACCCGCATATCGCGTTCGGTTGCGGTGAACATTCCTGTATCGGTGCGCAACTGGCGCGCCTGGAGGCGACGGTCATGTTCGACGAACTCCTGAGGCGCTTCCCCTCGATCGAGCTGGTGGGCGAGGTGAACCGGATGCGGGCCACCATGGTGCCCGGCGTGAAACGCATGCCGGTGCGACTCGGGGCGGGTAGCTGTGGGTTCAGCTGACACTCGCCCGGGTCGAAGCTCAGGTCGCCGCGTACAAACTGGTCAATATGCGGGTCAACGCGGCGATGGCGAGGGGGTGCTCAACATGGGCGAAGCCTCGGCCGCGAAGGTGTTCGGCACCGAACTCACCCAGCAGGTCGCCCGTCAACTGCTGGAAGTGCTCGACCACAACGGAATACGCAAGGGCACCGACGCGCCACTGCGCGGGGCCCTGGAATCGGCGTACCGGTTTGCGGTCATCAACACGTTCGGCGGCGGCGCCAATGAAATTCAGCGTGACATCATCGCCATGGCGGGATTGAGCATGCCGCGAGCACCTCGTGACCTTCGGGCTCCAAACGATGGTCAAGACAAATCAGGAGGATCCAGCAAGTGACCGACCAAGATACCGAGTTCCGCGCCAAGCTGCGGGGCCTCGTCGACCAACCCACCGGGGGCAGCGGAAAGCCAACCCTTGCACCGGATCCGGTGAACCAGCCGATGATCCGGCATTGGGCTTACGCGCTCGACGACATGAACCCGGTCTACCTCGATCCGGAGTTCGCAGCCGCGTCGCGGTTCGGCGGCATCGTGTCCCCGCCGGTCATGCTGCAAACCTGGACGATGCCGTCGCCGAAGCTGGAGGGGATCGGCGAGCGCGGGGGCGCGCCGATGGAGATCAAGGACAACCCCACCGCGTTCCTCGACGAAGCCGGATACAGCAGCACCGTGGCGACCAACTCGGAGTTCGAGATCGAACGCTATCCCCGCCTTGGCGACGTGATCAGCGCAACCTCGGTGTTCGAGGAAGTCTCCGAGGAGAAGAAGACGGCGAAGGGATCCGGATTCTTTTTGACCTGGGTGATCACCTACACCGACCAGAACGGCGAAGTGCTCGGCCGACAGCGATTCCGGGTGCTGCGCTTCAGGCCGGAGAACTCATGACCACCCGACTGGCACCGGCGATCAGTCCGGACACCGAGTTCTTCTGGAACGGGCTGCGCGAGCACAAGCTGCTGATCCAGCGCTGCAACGGATGTGGGACGCTGCGCAATCCGCCGCGGCCGATGTGCCCCAACTGCCGTTCCCTGGACTGGGAGGCCATCGAATCCTCGGGCCGCGGAACCGTTTACAGCTACGTGATGCCGCACGAACCCAAGTTTCCGTTCTTCGAATATCCCTACATCGTCGTGCTGGTGGAGCTCGCCGAAGGGGTGCGGCTGGTGTCGAACCTGTGCGAGATCGACCCGGCGGACGTCACGGTCGGGATGCCGGTCGAGGTCTTCTACCAAACTTTCGACGGCGCCGGCTCGCAAGACCTTGTGCTGCACCAGTTCCGGCCTGGCACCTAGGTCGCCTGATGCGCGCATCGCGAAGTTCTGGGCCGCCGACGCCGGTGCTCGCGTCGCCGCCACCACCCAGCATGTGCACGGCGGCATCGGGATCGACATCACCTATCCCCTGCACCGTTTTTTCCTCTGGGCCAAGCACAACGAGCTCACTCTTGGTTCGGCCACCGCGCAGCTGGCCGGTATCGGCCGTACCTACCCCTGAAGAAGGAAACCGATGACGACGACCGCAAACCGAACCACCACCTTGAAGTGGGCCGACATCAACGTCGGCGACGAGGTCACTGGGCTCGAGATCGCGATCACCACAACGTTGATCGTCGCCGGCGCGATCGCCTCGCGTGACTTCATGCCGGTGCACCACGACCGCGACTACGCCAACAAGCAGGGCTCGCCCAACTTGTTCATGAACATCCTGACGACCAATGGGTATTGCGTTCGTTTCCTCACCGACTGGGCAGGCCCCGAAGCGATGGTCAAGAACCTGTCGATTCGCCTCGGCGTCCCGTGCTTCCCCGACGACCCGCTGCGCTTCACCGGCAGCGTGACGGCCAAGACTAGAGGCCCTGAGGGCGCATCGCCGGCTGAGAACTTCGTCGAGGTTACCTTCAAGGGCTCCAACAGCCTTGGCGATCATGTCTTCGGCACCGCGATCCTCAGCCTGCTCGACGGCGCCTTCGAAATGGACGAAGCATGAGTAGCTCACTGCCCGGCAACTGCGCCATCGTTGGGATCGGCCAGACGGAGTTCTCCAAGGAATCCGGGCGCAGCGAACTGCAATTGGCGTGCGAGGCGGTCAGCGCCGCGCTCGACGACGCCGGCCTGGCGCCCAGCGACGTCGACGGCATGGTCACCTTCACGATGGACTCCAGTGACGAGATCGACATCGCCCGAAATGTGGGCATCGGCGACCTGAGCTTCTTTTCCCGCGTACATCATGGCGGTGGCGCGGCGGCCGGCACCGTGGTGCATGCGGCAATGGCCGTCGCGACCGGCGTCGCCGATGTGGTGGTGTGCTGGCGGGCCTTCAACGAACGTTCCGGATTCCGGTTCGGCGGGAGCGGACGCACCAGCGCGGAGACCCCGCTGTTCATGGCGCACTACGCGCCGTTCGGATTGCTCACTCCCGCAGCATGGGTCGCGATGCACGCTCAGCGCTACATGTCGACCTACGGAGTCACCAACGAGGACTTCGGCCGTATCGCCGTCGTCGACCGCGCCCACGCGGCCACCAACCCCGATGCCTGGTTCTACCAGCGCCCGATCACGCTGGGAGACCATCAGAATTCGCGCTGGATCGTCGAACCCGTACTGCGACTGCTGGATTGCTGTCAGGAAAGCGACGGCGGCGTCGCGCTGGTGGTGACCAGCGCCGAACGCGCACGCGACCTGCGGCAACCGCCGGCGATCATCGCCGCCGCCGCCCAGGGCGCGGCCGCTAACGGTGAAATGATGACCAGCTACTACCGCGACGACATCACCGGGCTCCCGGAGATGGGCGTGGTCGCCGACAGACTGTGGCGGGATTCGGGCCTGAAACCCCAAGACATCCAAACCGCCTTCATCTACGACCATTTCACGCCATTCGTGTTCACCCAGCTCGAAGAACTCGGGTTCTGCGGGCGCGGCGAAGCCAAGGACTTCGCCACCGTCGAACGGCTGTCGCTGGGTGGGGAATTCCCGATCAACACCAACGGCGGCCTGCTCGGCGAGGCCTACATCCACGGAATGAACGGGATCACCGAGGGCGTCCGCCAGATTCGCGGGACGTCGCACAACCAGGTCGACAACGTCGAACACGTCCTCGTCACCTCCGGTACCGGGGTGCCGACCAGCGGCCTGATTCTCGCGACGGGCTAGTGGGCCGACAAAAATCATGACGCACGCC
>JAWWPC010000224.1:0-19236 GCA_033851055.1 Kribbellaceae bacterium
GCTGGGCGACTCGCGGACGATGGCGATCGACTGGATCAACGCACCCTTGCTGTCCGACACGGCACTATCCGTGGCCGACATCGTCGATCACGGCCGCCTGCTGGTAGGGCAGATTGGGGCGATCGGCGGCCAACTGCCAACGTACCTCGATATCGGGTCGATCGATGCCTGGGCTAGTGTGGTGCAAGGCGTACTCGGACGGCATGAGGAGCTCGTCACAGACGGACGGTTCACCCTGACCGACATCGAGGCCATCAAACGAATTCAGGCCTGGGCCGGCTCCGAACAAGTGCTTCAGATGATCACCGCGGATCCGCGAGTGATTCACGGCGATCTGAAAGCAGATCAGGTCTTCGTCACTCCAGCCGGCTACCGTGTCATCGATTGGCAACGTCCCGTGGTCGCGCCGCCCGAGGTCGATCTGGTCTCGTTGCTCGTCGGCCAGGAAGTCGATCCCTACGAGTTCATTGATCCGCAGGTAGTGGGCATCTTCTGGTTTTTGCGCCTGCACTGGGCAGTCGAGGCGCAGTACGAACTCTTCCCCGCGAGTCGCCCAGCGTCTCGAGGAGCCGGTGATCTGCCAGGAGGGCCGAGGACGCCGCTTGGTAGAACTCCGGCTCCACAGTTGGCGGAAGTTGCGACTTGTAGACCAGCCGCCTGCCGTTCGCCAGCCACACTTGCTGGACGCACGACAACGGCCAGGCGTGGATCGTCTCCCGCTCTTCGATCCCGCTGCCCAACAGCTGCATGAGTTCGTCGTCGGAATGCAGCGCGATGTCAGTGAACACAGGGTGTGTCTGCACCATGCCGATCTCTCTCGATGTTTGTTTCCCTACTCACTTATGCCAGAGCGTTCTACGCCTTCGACGATCCAGCGTTGCAGGAAGACGAACATCACCACGAGCGGCAGGATCGCGATGCTGGCGGCGATGAAGAGCTGGGGCAGGTTCACCGTCTGCGCCGTGAGGAACGTGGACAGCGCGATCTGAACGGTCCAGGAGTTCTGGTCCTGGGCGATCACCAGCGGCCAGAGGAAGGCGTTCCACGAGCCGATGAAGGTGATCGTGCCGATGGCGGCGACGAAGCCCTTCGAGTTCGGCACCACCACCCGCCAGAAGGTTCCCCAATAGCCGGCGCCGTCGAGTTGTGCGGCTTCTTCCAGTTCGCGGGGGAAGTTCAGGAAGTACTGCCGGAACAGGAAGGTCGCAAAGGCCTGGAACAACCCCGGCACGATCAGCCCGCGCAAGGTGCTGACCCAGCCCAGGGAGGACACCAGGACGAAGCTCGGTACGAACGTCACCGCCGTGGGGATCAGCAGCGTCGCCACGATGAAGTAAAAGACCGCATTCGCATATTTAAAGGGGATCCGGGCCAATCCGTAGCCCGCGAGAGCTGAGATCACCAGGACACCGGCGGTCTGCACCACCGCGATCACCAGCGAGTTGACCAGGCTGCGCAGCATCGGTACGGCCGGGTCGTTGAACAGTTCGGAGATGTTGCTCCACCGCAGCGACGACGGGAAGAGTTTCCACGAAGGTGACGTGATGTCCGACTCGGTCGACAGCCCGTTGCGCACCAGTAAGTAAAACGGCAGCAGGAAGAAGATCGCGCCGACCACGAGGACGGCGTACCGGATCACGGAGCCGGTTTTGTCGGCGGTGGATCGCTGGATGTTCGGCATCAGTCCTCCCTCCGGCCCAGGCCGAGGAAGCGGCCCTGCCCGAGCGCGATGAGTGCGATCAGCAAGGTGAGGATGACCGCGCCGGCGCTGCCGTGGCCGAAGTCCTGGCCCTGCCCGAGCGCCACGTAGTACAGGTAGACCAGCGGTGGCCGCGCGTACGGCGGATACTGCCCCGAGCTGGAAAGCAGGTTGTAGAACTCGTCGAACGCCTGGAACGCATTGATCAACAGCAGCAGCAGTACGGCGGTCGACGTGGCGCGCAGCTGCGGCAGCGTGATGAAGCGAAGCACCTTCCAGCCGGTAGCGCCGTCGATCGCTGCCGCCTCATAGAGCGAGGGTGAGATCCGCTGCAGCCCGGCGAGGAACAAGATCATGTAGAAGCCGGCCTGCAGCCACATCCGCGCGGTGACGATGACGAGCCAGTACCACGGCGGCTGGGTGACCGAGAGCCACGCGATCGGGTCGATCCCGAACCAGTCGAGCACGGTGTTGGCCAGGCCGAACCGGACCCCGGAGAAGATCGACAGCTTCCAGACCAGTGCGGCCACCACGTAGGAGCAGGCCGTCGGCAGGAAGAACACCGATCGGAAGAAGGTCCGGGCGAACCGGGCCCTGTTCACCAGCAGCGCCAACCCCAGCGAGGCCGCGAAGGTGGTCGGCACGATGAAGAGCGCGAACACCACGAAAGTGAGCAGGCTGGACCGGAACGAGGGGTCCCGGAGCATGTCCAGATAGTTGCCCAGGCCAACGAAGTCGGTCGGGGTGACGGTGTTGCGGGCGTTGAAGAAGCTGAGGAAGACCGACCAGACGATCGGGATGTAGACGAACACGACCAGGCCGAGCACGAACGGCCCGACGAAGATCACGAACCACAGGTTGCGGTCGTTCCTTCCCCGGAGCCGTTCTGTCAGGGACAGCGAGGCCACCGATCAGCCCATGACACGTTTGAGCTCAGCATCCACCACTGTCTTCACCGTCTTGATCTCGGTGGCCGGGTCGGCGCCGCTCTTGATGATCCGGTTCAGCGCATCGGAGTAGGCGGTCGACGCCTTCGGGGTCCACAGCAACGGGGTCTGGGCGTGCCCGTTCTCGTTCACGAACCTCACCGCGTCCGCTGCCGGGCCCGACTTCAGCTTGTCCGCCTGGGCGGCCAGACTCTTGCGGGCCGGGATGTGGAAGCCGTACGACTGGGCCCAGTCGAGTTGCTTGTCGGTCTGGTCCACCCACAACCACTTGACGAACTTCTTGGCCGCATCGACGTTCTTCGACTTCGCGTTCACCGCGGAACCGTAGGCACCGACCGGGACGCTGGCCTTGCCCGCGTCGTTCAGCTTCGGCCAAGGCAGTACGCCGAAGTCGTCGGGGAACGCCTTCTGGATCAGCGGGAAGGTCCACAGCCCGGTGAACTGCATCGCGGTCAGGCCCTGGGTGAACGCGGACGGGTCGGACCAGTCGGTCGGGGCGCCGAGCAGCAGCGACTTGGACGTGAACAACTCGCGCAGCTTGCGGAACGACTCCACCGCAGCCGGGTCGTCGAAGCCGAAGGTATTGTCCGGCTTGAGATAGTCGAGCCCGGCCGACCAGAGCGCTGGACCGCCGAGGACGCCGACGCCGCCGTCGTTGCCGAGGAAGAGGCCCTTCACTTTGCCGGTGGTCAGCTTCTTCGCCGCGGCCAGCAGTTCGTCCACTGTGGTAGGGGGCTGGACCCCGGCGGCCGACAGCAGGCTCTTGCGGTAGACCAGCAGTTGCATGTCGGTGACCTGCGGAATCGCGTAGAGCTTGCCCTGGTAGGACATCCGCTCGATCAGGGACGGGGTGAAGTCGGCCTTGGCATCACCGAGCAGGTCGGTCAGGTCAACCACCTGACCGCCCTTGATCATGTCGATGCTCGGGCCGTTCCCGTACTCAAAGACGTCCGGGCCGCCCTCGGTCAGCAGCGCCGAAGCAGCCTTCTTGTCGTAGTCCCCGGGCGACCACTGAACTGTGACAGTCGCGTCTGGGTACTCCTTGGCGTACCTCTCCACAGCCTGCTGGGTGCCAGCCTCGCCGTACTGGTGGTACCACTGCGCCAGCGCGGGTTTGCTCGCGCTGCCGCCGGGGTTGTCGGAGCGCCCGGTGTTCGAGCCGCAGCCGGCCACTGCCATCGCGGCCAGGCCGCCGCCGATGGCGAGGAACCGCCGCCGGTTCATGAAACCGTTGCTGCCAGCGTCCGACATGTCTTCGTACCTCCGAGATCCCGCGCGGTCCACAGCCCACGCACCTGCCCGAGACCTTACGTCGATCCGGGTTCCCCAGGTCGCCCTTTCCACAGTGCAGGACAGACGGAATCGGGTAGCCTTTCGCCATGTCCTGCCCACGTGACTAGAGATCGCTCCACGTGAGCCCTGAGTGGTTCGCGCTGTCGAGCTCATCCCCAACATCGGCCCCGGTTCTGCCATGGCCGTATATCTCTAGGAGCGTTCTTCCGTGTCCAGCACGTCTCGTGCTGGGAGCTACCGTGACGTCCTGCTGCTGCCGAACGCGCTGCGCACCTTCGCGCCCGCGCTGCTCGGCCGGCTGTCGTACGGGTTGCTCCCGCTGTCCGCCTTGTTCACCGTTCAACACTCCACCGACTCTTTCGCAACCGCCGGCGCCGCAGTGGCCGCTTTCGGCCTCGCCTCGCTGTCGATGCCGTTCAAGGCACGGCTCGTCGATCGTCACAGCCAACGCCGCGTGCTGCCGGTGCTCGCCGCGCTCTGCGCAGCCGGCCTCGCCGCAATAGCATTCCTCGGTACGACGGACGCGGCCGGCCCCGCGCTGGTGATACTCGCCGGCGTGACCGGGTTGCTGGCGCCGCCGCTCGGGCCGTCGATGCGCTCGAACTGGCGCCTCATCACCGACCAGTCGCCGCTGAAGGAACGGGCGTACGCCCTCGACTCGATCTCCGAGGAGTCGCTCTACCTCGGTGGGCCGCTGATCGCCGGTGTGCTGATCAGCCTCTGGTCCGCATCCGGCGCACTGCTCTGTACGTCGGCGCTGATGATCATCGGCACTTTCTTGATGGTCTCGACGCCGCTTGCTCGTCATCGGGCGGCTCCTGTGATGCCGCGACGGTTCCTGGACCCTGGTCCGTTGGCAGTACCAGGCCTGCGGCGGATCATGCTGATCATCCTCGTCACCGCCGCGGGCATCAGCGTCGCCTACATTTGCGTGGCCGCTGTCGCCCAAGGCCGAGGCAAGGCAGGAGCGGCCGGCTATCTCGAGGCCGGGATCGGCCTCGGCAGCGTCGTCGGGGGACTCGCCTGGGGCCGCCGGAACCACACCAGGTCACGTTCGCAGCACCTGGCCGGGCTGATCGGCGTACTGGCTGCTGGTCTTCTTGCTGCCTCGTTGACGAGCAACCTGATCGTCCTCGGCGTGGTGATGGCGTTCGCCGGGGTGGCAGTGGCTCCGCTGTTCGTCGTGTCGTACCTGGCCTCGGACGATCTGACGCCGGCCCATCAGCGGACCGAGGCGAGCACGTGGATCAACACCGCGAACAACCTCGGCAGCTCCGCCGGAGCCTCCGGCGCGGGTCTGGCGATCGACCGGATCGGGCCGTCGTGGGGCTTCCTTGCGGGCGGTCTGCTGTTGACGCTGACCGCGCTGACGATCCTGCTCAGCCGCCACAGCATCGACGTACCGGCATCAATCAGTACAGCGAACTCCGGGTGAGCCGGCGCGCTCCGGCGGGTGCGAGCCCGCCGGGGCCCGTTCCCGCCCTTCGAGCCCTGCCCGTCGAAACTGTCGGCGCTGGCTGTCACGCTCGAACACGCCCGTGCGACCTCGTGGAACGGGCGTCGGCGAGCCCGAATGTTCTGGCGGAAGTGGCTGGCAACGAAGGCGTATGGCTGACCTCCGCTGACAGAATGTATATCCAGACATATAGCGACGGACATACAATGATCTACATGAAGACGATGATCGATGTGAACGACGAGGCGCTCGCTCTCGCCGCGAAGGAGCTGGGGACTGTGACGAAGAAAGACACGGTGAACGCCGCGCTGGAGTTCGTGGCCAGGCGGCGCGAACGCATCGAGGCGCTTCTCGACGATCCATACGCCCTGGGTGTCGGGCCGGACATCGCTGACCAGGAGGTCATGCGCGAGGCACGCCGTTGAGCATGGTGTCTGGCGAGGGCAAGCTGTACCTGGTGGACACCTCGGCGCAGGCCCGGAGCAAGCATCCCGCCGTACGCACCGTGATCGTCGGCCTGATCGTCGACCAGGCAGCCGCTACCTGTGTCACGGTCGACCTCGAGGCGGGCTATTCGGGTCGGGACCTGGCGGACGTCCGCACGATTACCGAGCGCAGGCGATCCTTGTATGTGGTGCTGCCGATCACGGAGGCCATCGCCGAACGAGCCCGCGATGTGCAGGTTCGGATGGCGGCCCGTGGGCACCATCGTGCCGCCGGGGTGATAGACCTGCTGACCGCCGCGGTGGCGGAACAGCATAATGCGGTGATCCTGCACTACGACGCCGATTTCGAGCACATCGCTGCGATCACCGGTCAGCCGCAGCTCTGGGTGGCGCCGCGCGGAACGCTGGACTGATCGAGTCACTACCTCTGCAACGGGTCAGGCGTCGGAGAAGCGGGCGATGGTGGCGCTGGCGCGGCGGACGATCGGCACTGGGCCCTCGGGCAGTACGTCGCCGATGAAGGCGTAGTGGCGCAGAAGTTCGGGGTCGACGCCACCCGGGCGGTGCCGACTATGGTCACGGACCCAGTCGATGATGTCGCCCCAGCCGGGCGCAGCCAGTGAGCCGCCGAAGTGCTGGACCGACAGGCCGGCGCACAAGTTGCCGAAGGCGAGCCGGTGGGCCAGCGGCCAGCCGCGCAGCGTCCCGAGGACCAGCGAGGCGAGGAAGACGTCGCCCGCACCGGTCGGGTCGTACGCCCGCACCGGCAGCGCGGGCATTTGCTCCTCCTCGCCGGTGATGGAGTCGATCGCGAGCACCCCCTCGGCGTCGTTCGTGACGACAGCGAGCGGTACCCGCTCGGCCAGCTTGTGCAAGGCCGCCTTCGGCGTGTCAGTTCGGGTGTACGCCATCGCCTCACCCGCGTTAGGGGTGAAGGCGTGGAACCCGTCCAGTACGTCGAGCACAGCGGGTGACCAGACGTCGGTCGGGTCCCAGCCGACGTCACCGAACAGCAGGGCGCCGGATTCACGGGCCTCGGTGGTCCAGTCCGGTAGCTCCTCGGCCACCGGGACGATCGCCGACTTGGTGCGCAGGCCCGGGCCGACCAGCTTGCTCGGGTCGCCCGGTGCCTCATGCGCATGCGTGACCATCGCCCGGTCCCGGTCGATCGTCATGGAGACGGTGACAGGGGAGTGCCAATGCCCGATCCGCCGGGAGTTGGACAGGTCGACACCCTCCTGGTCGGCGAGGGTGCGCCAGCAGAAGTCGGCGTACACGTCGTCGCCGAAAACCGCGGCCAGGCCGCTGTTCAGGCCAAGTCGGCTGGCCGCGATGGCGAAGTTCGCCACGCCGCCGGGGCACGAGCCCATCCCTTCGGCGAAGATCTCGGTGCCAGTGGTCGGGGTGGACTCGAGGCCGGTCAGCACGATGTCGAGGAAGACGGTTCCCTGCACGAAGACGTCGAAGCAGTCGGATTCGTCCTGCACGGTGGCACTGCTCCTGTCGGTGGCTGGTGGTGTGCTGTCCTTCGTAGCATCATCGACCGTTCATGACCATGGATTTGGGAGGCTCAGATGGGTCCAGAGGCGTGTCTGTGATCCCCGGCTGGATGGCGGTGGTCGGGGTGGTCACCACCGTGGCCAGTCCGTTCGTCGCTTTGGGCGGCGTTGCGCTGGGTGCCTACCTGACTCGCAAGGGCGACCGGGAGCTGGACGTCTGGCGCCACCGCGAGGAGACGATGCGGATGGTCCGCTGGGCGGTCGAGCAGATCCTGGACGGCGAGGACATCGGCACCGACGCCGGTGTGGTGACGCTCCGCTCATTGATGAGATCGGAGCTGCTGCAGCCTGAGGACTACGACCTGGTCGCCGCGCTGACCGCCGCTGTTGCGATCGACCGGGTCGGACAAGCCACGTACGCTGATCTCGTAGACGGGGACGCCGAGGTGGTCCAAGGAGACAGTGCCGATGGGTGAGAAGAAGACCGTCAGGGTCTCCCGGCAGGCCGTCGAGCTGGCCAGATTGCATGTCGAGGCGGCTCGCAGGGCCGGCCGCAAGCCTGAGCCCGGCGTGGCGCGGATCGCGGGTGCCCGGCCCGAGAACAGCAACGGCGCTCCCACTCCCGCCTGAGGTGCTCGGCGCGCCTAGTGGTAGCTCCTGTTCGGGAGTAGGTTCCGGCTCCCCTACACTGATCGACGGCCGCTCCGGTGGCGTACGGTGCCATTGCAGTACCAGTACGTCGCTTCCTGTTCCCGACCACGGCCGGAATCTCACGTGATCCGCTTCGAAAATGTATCCAAGACCTTCGAGGGGCAGTCCAAGGCTGCCCTGATGAACGTCGACGTCGAGATCGAAAAGGGCGAGTTCGTCTTCCTGGTCGGCACCTCCGGGTCCGGCAAGTCAACGTTCCTGCGTCTGGTTCTGCGCGAGCACCGGACGACCAAGGGCCACATCCTGGTCGCCGGCAAGGACCTGAACCGGCTGGCAAGCTGGCGGATCCCGCAGATGCGACGGCAGATCGGCACCGTGTTCCAGGACTTCCGGCTGCTGCCGAACAAGACTGTCAGCGAGAACGTGGCGTTCGCACTGCAGGTGATCGGCAAACCCCGGGCGCACATCCGCAAGACGGTCCCCGAGGTGCTCGAGCTGGTCGGCCTCGACGGCAAGGAGGACCGGCTGCCCGACGAGCTGTCCGGCGGTGAGCAGCAGCGCGTGGCGATCGCCCGCGCCTTCGTGAACCGGCCGATGATCCTGATCGCCGACGAGCCGACCGGAAACCTCGACCCGGGTACGTCGGTCGGCATCATGAAGCTGCTGGATCGGATCAACCGGACCGGCACGACCGTGGTAATGGCCACCCACGATGTCTCGATCGTGGACCAGATGCGCAAGCGCGTGATCGAGCTGGAGAACGGTCATGTCGTCCGCGATGAGTCGCGTGGCGTCTACGGCTACCAGCACTGAGCACCCCGACGTTACGGACTGACTGACCATGCGCCTGAACTACATCCTGTCCGATCTGGGCATCGGCCTGAAGCGGAACCTCTCGATGACGATCGCGGTCGTCGTCACCATCTGGGTCTCGCTGTCGCTGTTCGGCAGCGCACTGCTCGCTCGCGAGCAGGTCGACCTGATGAAGGGGAACTGGTACGACAAGATCCAGATCTCGGTCTTCCTCTGCACCAAGGACTCCGGCGGCCGCGGCTGCTCGGGCGCCGAGGTGACCACGGAGCAGAAGAACCGGATCAGGCAGGTGATCGAGTCGAGCCCGGACACCGCGCCGGAAGGCGTCTTCAGTGAGAGCAAGCAACAGGCGTTCGACCAGTTCAAGAAGCTCTACAAGGACTCGCCGATCGTCAGCACGGTCACGGTCGATCAGATGCAGGAGTCGTTCCGGGTCAAGCTGAAGGATCCACAGCGCTACCAGAACCTGGTCAGCGCCGTGGCTGGGCTGCCCGGCGTCGACACGGTGCAGGACCTCAGACAGTATCTGGATCCCCTCTTCAGCGCGCTCAACGCACTCAGATGGGGAGCCCTGGTCGCGGCTGGCTTGCTCTTGGTCGCCGCGCTGATGCAGATCTCGAACACGATCCGGCTGGCGGCGTACGCCCGACGGCGGGAGATAGGCATCATGCGCCTGGTGGGCGCCTCGAACTTCTACATCCAGCTACCGTTCTTGCTGGAAGCGGTGCTGGCGGCCCTGATCGGCGCGGTTCTTGCCTGCGGCACCCTTTGGGTCGGCGTCTACTTCGTGGTAATGCAGCGGGCCCAGTCGACATTCCGGGTCTGGCAGTGGATCGGTGCCACCCAGACCTTCCAGGCCACCCTCATCATGGTGGTCGTCGGATTGGTGCTCGCGGTGGTTCCGACATTCCTGACAACCCGGAAATACCTCAAAGTGTGACTCTGGTGACTTATCGTGCAGTAGCACGACAAGATTACTCAGAGCAAGGGGTCGACTGTGGTCCCGCACTTCCCCGGTGCGAACCCGCTTCGGCGGGGGAGCATCAAGCGAGACGACAGCCTCGGCGCCACCGCAACACCGCACGGACGGTCCCTCAGGCATCGCCTGGGGATGCCGCCCGCCCGGCAGCCGGTTGTCGCCGCATGCTGCGTCGTCCTGTCCATGTTCGCCGGAGCCCTGGTGGTGCTTCCCGCTGCCCAGGCTGGGCCGACGCCTGATCCCCAGGCGCGGAAGAAACAGCTGGACTCGGAGATCAACTCTTCGAAGGCCGATCTGGACGAGTCCAACAACGCGTTGCAGAAGTCCGTCACGGCATATGACCAGGCGACGGCGCAACTGCAAGCCATACAGGCCAAGTACGCCGCGACGCAGGGCCGGCTGGCTGCGGCCAAGGCGGCAGATGTGGTTGCCGCTAGCAAGCTGAAGGATGCCGAACAGGCACTGGCGACGGCCCTGACTGACGTTGATGCCGGCGAAGTGCTCCTCACCCAGCGGCAGCAGGTGGCCGGCCAGGCGGTGCGTGCGGCGTACCAGCAGCAGAACAGTCTGGTCGGACTGTCGATCGTGCTACGCGGCGCGTCCCCGGCCGATCTCGCTACCAGCATCCAGGTGCAGCGCAACGTGTTCGGTATCCAGGGCAACGCGATCACCAGCCTGAACAACGCCCAGGCGCAGTTGGCGAACAAGCGTGCCAAGGTCGCCGAAGCCGAGCGGGTGGTGAGCGCCCAGCGCGCCGAGGCCGCCCGGACGGTCCAGCAGGTCACCCAGTTGACCCTGCAGGTCGCGGCAGCCAAGGCCCAAGCGGCCACGGTCGCGCAGGCCAAGCTGGTCGCCTACAACGCTGCGGAAAAGGCCAAGAACGCCGATCTCGCGCAATACAACAGCCTCGTCGCCGAGCGGAACCGGGTGCAGCAGATCCTGATCGCGCGCGCTCGCGCCGAGAAGGCCGCGGCACTCGCCAGGGAGCGGGCCAAGGCCAAGAAGGAGCACCGGCGGCCGCGGAGCATCCCGAACGACTCGTCCTCGCTGAGTTGGCCGATCAACACCTACATCACGTCGCCTTACGGGATGCGGTTCCACCCGATCCTGCACTATTGGAAGCTGCACGACGGCACCGACTTCGGCGGCGGCTGCGGTACGCCGATCCACGCTGCCGCGAGTGGTGTCATCACCGACCGGTATTACAACGGTGGCTACGGGAACAGGCTGTTCCTGAACAACGGCATCATTCACGGCTCGGCGATCACCACGGTGTACAACCACCTGTCCCGGTACAACGTGCGCGTTGGCCAGCACGTGAGGAAGGGCCAGGTGATCGGATACGTCGGGACCACCGGCTACTCGACCGGCTGCCACCTACACTTCATGGTCTACCAGGACGGCCAGGTAGTTGACCCGATGAATTGGTTATGACCGCGCCCTGCTCCCAGGAAACTGGTGGATCGTGCCTGAGATACTTACTACATGGTGAAACAGACCGGCCAGAAACCCATCGCGCAGAACCGTAAGGCGCGACACGACTACCACATCGACGACGTGGTGGAGGCCGGACTCGTGCTGACCGGGACCGAGGTGAAGTCCCTGCGGCAGGGTCGGGCCTCCCTCGTCGACGCTTTCGCAGCTGTGCGGGGCAACGAGCTGTGGCTGCAGAACCTGCACATCCCGGAGTACAAGCACGGCACCTGGACGAACCACGAGCCGCGCCGGACCCGCAAGCTGCTGCTGCACAAGGACGAGATGCAGAAGCTGATCCGGGCCGTCGAGCAGCAGGGCGTTTCGCTGATCCCGCTGTCGCTGTACTTCAAGGACGGCTACGCCAAGGTGGAACTCGCCACCGGCCGCGGCAAGAAGGACTACGACAAGCGCCACGCCCTGGCCGAGCGCCAGGCCAACCGCGAGGCACAGCGCGCGCTCTCCGACCGCCGACACTAGTGTCCTGTACCCGCGGTCGATCCGGCTGAGCTCTGGCGGGGGTTCGCTCAGGGGCGGGTCCGGGCCTCTCCCGATGGGTTGGGCGTGATCCCGGCGGCAGAGTGGCTGCATGTCCACCTCAGATCTGCTGGTGACGCCGGCCCAACGGGACCGCGCAGTCGAGATTCTGCAAGAGATGTACGCCGACGGCCGGTTGACCCACCTCGAGTTCGACACCCGGCTCGAACTGGCACTGAAGGCCCAGACCCGGGCAGAGTTGAACGGCTCCTTCGACGGACTGCTCGCGCGCCCGATCCCGACGTACGCTCCGGCTGCCTTCACCCGCCCAGCCCCCATCCAGCGGTACGGCGGTAAGGGCCGCGGCCTCGGCGCAATCGCCCACTGGCTCGGCTATCCGACGTTCTTCGTCGGCCCGGCTCTGATCGTCGCAACTGTCGGCAAGGAGAACCCAGCGGTCCGGAAGCACGCGGTGGAGGCGCTGAACTTCCAGTTGAGCGCGCTCGGCGTCTTCGCGCTGCTGGGAGTGGTGACAGGTGTCACCGGCGGGTTCACCGGGTTCCTGTTCCCGCTGGTTGGGCTGGTCTGGTTCGTCCTCACCGGCATCGGCGGCCTCGCCACCCTGCTCGGCAGCGACTTCCGCTACCCCTTCACTTTCCGCCTCGTCCGCTGACCTGACCGGCCGCCGGACCTGCTGAGCTCGGCCGACCACTGGGTCTCTCACCCGGTAGCAGGTAACCCGCTACCGGGCACGCCGGAAGGGTCGAGCGGCTGGAAGTTGCGCCGGCGGCGAGACGGACTGCGGACGGCCATGCATACGCAACCTCTTCGGCAAGCGATTACCGGAGCCGGAGACCGGACATGTGTATGCGCTGGTGTCCGGGCGCACCCCGCCCTGCGCCGGAATCGAGACGAACCCGGGATCGGGGCTTGCAGTTGGGTTCGGCGGCCCCGCAGTCGGGTTCGGGGATTCCTACTGCCGAGCACGAATGCCTCAATCGAGCGCGGTGGGCAGCAGTGATCCCATGTGACGGAGAGTGATCGGGGGTGGGCAGTCGGCGTCCGGGAATCCCGGGTGCGGTGCGGTTGTTCCAGGTTGTAGTGTGTGGTTCTGCGGTCAGCGGGTTCGCCTGCCGGCTGTGGGGTTTGACAACTCAAGAGGGGGTGAACGGTTTCGACTTTGGACGTACGTTCCAAGAGAAGCGGGCCGAGGATCCAGGGTTATCTCGTTAACGATCTCTGGAAACCAATAACTGCCAACGTTAATTCGCGCAGTAGCTTCGCTCTCGCCGCCTGACGGCCTGAGCTAAAAGAAGCGGTCAGCCCGGGGTTGCTTCCGACCCGGTTCCTGGCCTCAGCTAGGAAGCTTGCTTCGTTAACCCGGTCACGGGGTTAACGCGGGACATTTACAGTGACTGAGCCTGTCAGCAACGCTGTCTGTGCGAGTGCTGGGGCTGAGAAAAGCGATTAACAGACTGCGCCCGGAGAAGTCTTGGGTCGACGCTGAAGGACGCGGGTTCGATTCCCGCCACCTCCACCCCTCGTGAACCCGCAGGCCAGAGCAATCTGGCCTGCGGGTTTTTCGTTGTACCACCACTTATCGACCACGTTATGCGCCTTCCTGCTCAGCGCAGCAGCCCCTTGACCGATGCAACGCCGCGGCCCATGTAGACGTCCAGCGGCATTGACCGCCTCGGTCTTCGGTCGGAGCTGGAGCGTTGTGCCACCCTTGAGTCAGACGGTGATCGCGTTCACCTCCAGCACCCTGGCGGCCAGGTCGTCCTCGCGCCGCACACCTACCGATCCGGAAGCACGCCACCGCAGTCGTGCGGCCAGTCAACGACCGGCTGAAGGAGACATCATGAACGGCACGCTCACCGACGTGTTCGCAGCGATCGGCCTCAGTGTCACCTGCGTGGCCATCGGCTTCCCGATCGGCTGGGCCCTGGCCTCGCTCTGGATCAGGTTGCGACCGCAGCGATGACCCCTGGGGGTGTCTACCAGGGCGCTAGCGGTTGCCGATCCCCGCTGGGTCCGAAGAACCTTGCGTTATGACGCAAGGTTCTTCGGACGTAAGCGCTTAGTTGAGGGTCATACGGGGTTCGTTGTTGAGGAGGCCGGTGCCGGAGATGGTGCAGGTGCCGCCGCGCGGGGTGCCTGCGTTGTAGGCCTGGCGGACGCAGTTGCGCATTGCCAGTTGGGCCCAGTAGTTGGGATGCAGCGATTCCTGGGTGTAGTAGTTCGAGCCGGCTGTCGTGACGGTGCGGATCTGGTTGATCCATTCGGTCTTGTCTACGGCGGTCGGTTGGGTCCACGACGACAGGCCGACCTCTTCATAGAGTCCGACAGTCTTCTCACACAGCCGCCGCCCGTTGAAGGCCGACGAAAGCTCCAGGATCCGGGTGTTGGTCAGGCCGGACTGGCCGATGGCGGCGCGGACCGTGTCGTTGATGGTCGGCAGGGCGGTGGCGTTGGCCCAGTCCGCGTCCGCGTTCCAGAAGCCGCAGCCCCCTGTGCTCTGCCGGGTGAAGCCGCTCTGCCCGTACCGGAACCCGCTCGCGGCCGGGATCGGCGACGGGTAGGTCTGCACCAGCAGGGTCCAGGCGTTGTCCGCGTAGCCGGCGTTGCGCATCGCCGTCCGCACGTTCTGGAACGAGGCCGCGACCTTGGCCCGTACGGCGGTGATGTTGGCGGAGGTGAAGTTCGCGACCACCGACGAGTCGTCCTTGCAGTAGTCCGGGTACCAGGACGGTGAGGTGAGGAAGTCGGTCACGCAGGACGTCACGATCGAGGCGAAGTTGAAGTCGTTGCCGCCGATCGACGCGACCACGAGCTTCACGTTGTGGCCGGCGGCGAACTGCTGCAGCAACTTCGCCTGGCCGAGGTTGCCCGAGCCGTCGTCGTAGAAGTCGAGCCCGGGCTTGAAGTCGTTGCCGTTGGTGGTGGCGGTCTTGGCGCCGGAGCAGGCCAGGTTCAGCCCACCGACGCTGCCGCCGATGTACGCCTCGGCGGACTTGCTGCGGTGGCAACGCGGGATCACCTCGGCGGTGCCGGTCGCGTTGTCGTGGTAGGCGTGTGCACCGAGCGCGTCCGCCGGTGTCTCGGAGTTGTTGGAGCTGCCGGCCCAACGACCGGCCTCACCGGAGATGTAGGAGTCCCCGACGGTGACGACGTACGGCGTACCGGAGCCGGGGCCGTCCGCCTGGGCGGCGGGGCTGGCGGCGACCAACGCGCCACCAGCCAGGATGAGGGTGACGACTGCTGTGGACAAACGACGACTTCGCGGAATTCGCACCGGAAGGCCTCTCTCGCCGAAGGTCGACGGCCACTCGGACCCCGTGGTGGCCGCCGTGGAGTCGGAATCTACCGCTGGGTAATGAATTCTGGTAGACCGAGAGTGGTGGCACGAATGCGCAGTGTCAGAACACTGTCACCTCGACCGGCCCGTGAGGCGTTCCGGAAACGCCTAGAGCAAGCCAGGTGACACCTGAAGAAGGACCGTCGATGGGAGAGCATGGGCGGCATGTCGCCGACGCCGCAGTTGCCCATCGGTACCCAGGTGGTGCTGCGGGTGGTCCAACCCGACACTGCCGGCGGTACGGCGCAGCGTGGCGCGACCGGTCGGGTTGTCGGCCTGACGGGTGATGGGCGCTACCAGGTGAGGCTCGCCGACGGCCGGGAGGTCGCCGCGGGACGGGACCAGCTCAGCTTGCGGACGGCGTACCAGGAGGAGGCGACGCTGGTCGCCGAGGTCGACGGTGATCGGTTGGTCCGCGAGCACACGATCTACGCGGCCGTGGTCGGGTCGCGCGCCTTCGGCCTGAGCACGGAGACCTCGGACACGGATACGCGTGGCGTGTACGTCGCACCGACGGAGTCGTTCTGGTCGCTCGCAAAGCCGCCGACGCATGTCGACGGGCCGGAGCGGGAATGGTTCTCCTGGGAGGTCGAGCGGTTCTGCGAGCTCGCGCTGAAGGCTAACCCGAACCTGCTCGAGGTGCTCCATTCGCCGCTGGTCGTGCGACAGACTCCGCTCGGTGCGGAACTGGTCGAGTTGCGGTCGGCGTTCCTTTCGCAGTTGGCCTACCAGACCTATTCGGGCTACGTGCTGAGCCAGTTCAAGAAGCTGGAGGCCGACTTCCGCCGCGACGGCTCGCCGCGCTGGAAGCACGTGATGCACCTGATCCGGTTGTTGCTCGGGGCCCGTACCTTGCTCCGGGAGGGCCGGCTGGCGGTCGATGTCGGACCGGAGCGTGACCGCCTGCTCGCGGTACGACGGGGCGAGCTCTCGTGGGACGAGGTGGAGCGCTGGCGGCTCGGGCTGCACCGTGAACTGGACGAGGCGCTGGAGAAGACCGTGTTGCCAGCTGGTCCGCAAGTGGACAAGGTCGATGACTGGCTCCGGTCGGTCCGAAAGAGGAGCCTTGAGCAATGACCCGCGACATGACAATCCTCGACTTCGACGAACTGCGCGGCATCGTCGGGGATCAGCCGTATCCGTTGCCCTTCGCAACAGTATCGGGAGCCCACCTGTACGGGTTCCCGTCGCGGGACTCCGACGTCGACCTGCGTGGCGTGCACATACTGCCGGCAGCAGAGGTGGTCGGCCTGCGGACCGGCCCGGAGACGCTCGACCGGACCTGGTTCCAGAACGGGGCCGAGGTGGACCTCGTTACCCACGATCTGGCCAAGTTCATCGGCCTGATGCTGCGCCGCAACGGCTATGTGCTCGAGCAGGTGTTGTCGCCGCTGGTGGTGGTCACCAGTCCGGAGCACGCAGAACTCGTTGCGCTGGCGCCTGACTGCCTGACCAGGTGGCACTCGCACCACTACCGAGGGTTCGCCAAGAACCAGTGGGACTTGTTCGGCAAGACTGGCGAGCTCAAGCCGTTGCTCTACACCCTCCGCGTGCTCCTGACCGGGATCCACCTGCTCCGCACGGGCGACGTACAGGCTGATTTGCGGCAACTCAGCGACGTGGTGCGTGAGGCGCCGGGGTACTTGGGGGACTTGATCGCGGCTAAGACCGAGGCCGAGCATGCGCCGCTCCAAGACGTCGATCGCGCCACGCTCGAGGAAGACGTCGCTGGGCTGCAGGCGACCCTCGACCAGGCCGAGGCGGACTCCCGCCTGGCCGACCGCCCGACGGCGGAGCCCGCCCTGCACGATCTGCTGGTCCGTACCCGGCTGGGCTGACGACATTCTGGACCGTTTAGCGGTCGATCGGATACACACCGTGGCCGGGATCGGCCGGGTCTGTGCAGGCGCGGGCGCGCCCATTAAGGTACTTACTTAACCTTGTGAAGCTAATGACGGCCCCCGGCCTCGAGGGTCGATCGTCCTTGCCATCAAACGGAAAGCAGAGTGAATCAATAGTGTCGGACATCAACGTGCTGCAGCTCCGGTCCGCAGGCGTGAGTCTCGTGCTCGACTGCTCCGGTCCCGCCCTGCCCTCTGTGCTCCACTGGGGTGCGGATCTCGGCGAGCTGGACGCCAAGGGCCTGCTCGAGCTACGGCGCGGCGCCGGTGCGGTGCAGGCCGGGAACGGCCTCGACGACAACAAGCCGGTCGCGATCCTGCCCGAGTACTCGGCGGGCTGGTTCGGGCTGCCTGGGCTCAATGGCCATCGCGACGGCCATGACTTCTCCGCCTCCTTCCAGCTGACCAGCGCCGAAAGGGTCGAGAACGGCGTCCGCGTCCACGCGGTGGACGAGCTGGCCGGCCTGAAGCTTGCCCTCGAGATCGAGCTGACCGCATCCGGCCTGGTCCGGACCCGGGCGAACCTCACCAACACCGGCGATTCGACGTACACGGTGGACGGGCTGGTGCTTGCGCTGCCCGTGCCGACCGAGGCGACCGAGCTGCTCGACATGACCGGCCGGCACATTGGCGAGCGGGTGCCGCAGCGGCACGCGTTCACCCAGGGCGCGCACGTGCGCGACAATCGGCGCGGCCGCACCGGCGCCGA
Organism: Kribbellaceae bacterium; assembly: GCA_033851055.1. GTDB lineage: Bacteria > Actinomycetota > Actinomycetes > Propionibacteriales > Kribbellaceae > Kribbella. Next base: position 17,702 of record JAWWPC010000224.1, read on the forward strand.
CGCCACCCTGCTGCTGATCGCGGGCACCCGCGGCTTCGACTTCGGCACCGGCGAGATCTGGGCGGTCCACACCGCTTGGAGTGGCAACCACCGCTCGTACGCCGAACGCGGCATGTCCGGGTACGCCGTCATCGGAGGCGGCGAGTTGCTGCTGCCTGGCGAGGGCAGGCTCAACGCCGGCGAGAGCTACAGCACTCCCTGGATCTACGGCTCGTACGGCATCGGGCTGGACCAGATCTCGGCGCGGTTCCATGAATACCTGCGTGGACGTGCGAGCCACCCGCACAGCGCGCGACCGGTGGTGCTGAACACCTGGGAGGCCGTCTACTTCGACCTCGACCTGGACAAGCTGAAGGCCCTGGCCGACGCGGCCGCCGAAGTGGGCGCCGAGCGGTTCGTCCTCGACGACGGCTGGTTCCGCGGCCGTCGCGACGACCACGCCGGGCTCGGTGACTGGTACGTCGACGCCGATATCTGGCCGAAGGGCCTGCATCCGTTGGTCGATCACGTCACCGGACTGGGACTGCAGTTCGGCCTGTGGGTCGAGCCGGAGATGGTCAACCCGGACTCCGACCTGGCCCGCGAGCACCCGGAGTGGATCCTTGCGACTGGCAACCGGATGCCGCCGACCGCGCGGCACCAGCAGGGGCTCAACCTCGGCATCGAGGGCGCCTACAACTACCTGCTGGAGCGGCTGGACTCGTTGCTGAACGAGTACGACATCTCGTACCTGAAGTGGGACCACAACCGCGACTTCGTCGATGCGGGCAACCAGCTGACCGGGCAGGCCGGCGTACACGACCAGACTCTCGGGGTCTACCGGCTGCTGGATGAGCTGCGCCGCCGGCATCCCGGGCTGGAGATCGAGTCGTGCTCGTCCGGCGGTGCCCGGGTCGACCTGGGCATCCTGGAGCGCACCGACCGGGTCTGGGGCAGCGACAGCAACGACGCGCTGGAGCGGCAGAAGATCCAGCGCTGGACCGAGATGCTGCTGCCGCCGGAGCTGATCGGCTGCCACGTCGGCCCGCCGAAGGCGCACACCACCGGCAGGACCCAGAGCCTCGGCTTCCGCGCGACGACCGCGTTGTTCGGCCACTTCGGAATCGAATGGGACATCAGCGCAGCGACCGCCGAGGAGCGCGCCGAGCTGGCGGGGTGGGTCGCGCTGCACAAGAAGCTCAGGCCGTTGCTGCACACCGGGCGAGTGGTCCGGGCCGACCGTGGTTCGGATGACTTCCTGCTGCACGGCGTGGTGGCGCAGGACAGTTCGCAGGCCGTGTATTCCGCCGTCCAGATGGCGCAGTCGATTACGTCCGACCTCGGGCGGGTCCGGCTGCCGGGGCTACAGCCCGACCGCGTCTACCGGGTCAGCAGGACCGCGACACCCGGATCCGAGTCGCGGACTGCGCCTTGGTGGGTCGACGGTGGTCATGTCGAGATGAACGGCGCCGCACTGGCAGCGGTCGGCGTACAGGTTCCGGCCCAGTGGCCGGAGAGCGCGATCCTGCTCGACGTGAAGGCGGTCGACAGCTAGG
>JAWWPC010000297.1:0-2603 GCA_033851055.1 Kribbellaceae bacterium
GACCGCAGCGGCCAACTCCAGCGTCCGCGACAGCTCCAGCTCATCCAGATGTGGCCGGGTCGAACGGTGGAAGATCCGTGACACGGACGACCACTCCTGCAGCACCCGGGCAACCGACCGAGCACGCCAGGGCGCAAGCCGCAGCACCACGCTCGGGGATTCCTCGTCGTGTACGACCAGCGTGCCGCCATCGAGCTCCACCACCTCACCATGATCTAGAGCCACCCGAATCGGGTCCGGGTCGAACTGCGTAGGGTCTGGCATCGGGCCTCCACCCCTCCATTCCAGGGTTGGTGATCAAGGCCGTGGGCAGGTGCTCGCAACACCAGCCCTCGGCCGCTACAATCCGGGGCGTGTGCGCCCCCTAATGACACTGAGTCATCCGGCGCGACACCAGGTCCCGCTCCTGGTCCTTGTCGCCGGGGCATGGCTAGTCCCTGCCCTGCGTGCGACCCAAGCTGTACAGCAGCGGAATACAGCAACCAGGCCGACCAACACTGTCCCAGAACGACCTTCAGCGGCCAGCGACGTGCGGAAACAACCTCCATCGATCGACTTGCCCGCAGTTCGGGACGAAGAGGCCGTGGGTTCGAATCCCGCCACCCCGACACCCGGTAGCACCAGGTCAGGAGCCCTCATCGCTGGGCTCCTGCTCTGTTTCAGGCGCCAGCTCAGGGGCCGGAGTCAGCAGAAAGTCAGCAAACACCGTCCTGACCCGCTGGTCCCGGTCCTCCGAGGGGTGGGTGTACCGGTCCAGCGTCGTCGAGGTTTGCTCGTGTCCCATGACCGCGGACACGTCGTTGATCGGCACGCCGGCCGAGACGAGCCAGGTGGCGTACGAGTGGCGGAGATCGTGAAACCGGAGCCCACCGTGCGCGTACCTGACGAGGTGCTCGGTCGCGTCCCGGCCGGTGGTGAACTCCTTGGACCATTCACGGCCGTCGCCGTCGTGCCAGTGCACCATGACCTTGCGCTCACCGACTTCGACGATCTTGCCGAGCAGACCGGCGCGGATCAGGGATGGTCGCCAGACCTTGGCGCGGAACGTGGTGCGGCGGACCGCAGCACCACTGCGGGAGGTGAACACGAGCCCGTTGGCGCCGGGCGGGTAGCGGTCCTGGTGCTCGGTCAGCAGCTCGACCACGAAACCGGGCAGCGGCACGACCCGGCGACCAGCTCGGGATTTCGGGTAGGGCTTGTCCGTGACGTGCCCGGAGACCTCGACCGCGACCCGAACCACCCGCAGAGTGCGGGTAGCCAGGTCCAGGGCACCCCACCGCAGACCGGCGCACTCACCCCACCGCAACCCAGTCCCGCCGGCCAAGCCGACCAGCGCCCGGTACCGGTCGGGCACAGCGGGGAGCAACTGGGTGATCAGCTCGTGCTGGGTGATGACCTGGTCGTCGGTGTCCTTGCGGCGGCGACGGGACAGCCGTACACCTTCGCAGGGGTTGTGCCCGATGAGCCGGTCCCGGACCGCGCTTCGCAGCACGACCGAGGTGAGGCGGTAGCACTCGGCGACGGTGGCCGGCGAGAGTCGCGCGCCCAGCTCGGTGACCCAGTGCTGGACCGCCAGGTGATCGATCTTGGCCAGTGGTGTGGTGCCCCATCGCGCTATCACGTGGTTGCGCATGATCGACGCATCACGCGCCGCGGTGGTGATCTCGTCATTTCGTGCGGTGAGCCACCGAGCCGCGTAAGCGCCGAATCGGATCCGCCCGGCGTGGGGGTCGACATAAAGGCCGCGGGTGCTCGCGGTCTCGACTTCTGCGAGGTAGACCTTCGCCTCCCGTTTCGTGGGGAAGGTCTTGGCCCGTTGCCGGCCGGCGGCATCACGCCAGTTCGCGCGGTAACCACCGGCTGGGGTGGAAACGATGTGTCCCATCAGTGCCACCCTCCATTCTGTTCTTCGTCCAGGCTGTCGAGCCAGGCATGGAAACGGACGCGTGGAATGACCCACCGATTGCCCAGCCGCAGCGCGGGAATGGTGCCGTCGCGGACCAGTGCATATGCAGTGCCGCGTGACAGTGAAAGGAGCTGCGCGACCTCAACCACGGAGTACACAGCAGGCTGTTTATCCGGGGCCGAGTCGTGATCTCGTGCCCTGGTAACCAGAGCGACGACCTTGCTCATGGGGCGGAGATTCCTTTCTGCGAAGTGGGATTTCATGCGGCGTCTCGGGCTGCTTGTCGTTGTTCTCGTGCTCGGGCGGCGGCGGAGAGGGCGAGTGTGGTGTCTCCGGTGGTGAGGTAGCCGAGTCCGGTGAATTCCCAGTGCGAGACCACCAGGGTGGTGTCCTCATCGAGCAGCGCACAGGCGCGTTCAGCGGCTTGTTGTTGGCGGTAAATGCGGCGTTCGCTGCGGATGGCGCCGAGGGTGGTGGAGTAGCGGCGGCTTTTCGAAGCGAAATGTCCTCGGAAGCCGATCATGTGGATCCAGCGGTGCAGTCCCTGGTAGCTAGGATGTTCTCCGAGTTGCCAGGCGGTGCGCACCAACCGATCCACGTGGGTGGTGACATCGAGCTGGGGTAGGGCGTCGGGGGTGACGCGGCGCTCGCCCAGACCGAAGTGTTCAGCGCTTTTCGTGGCGTATTTGGCGATGTA
>JAWWPC010000271.1:0-14702 GCA_033851055.1 Kribbellaceae bacterium
GGCAGACCTCAGCTTGGGCTGATGTCTGCCACGACGGCAGCCGGTTGATCTGGAGGGACGCCGGTCAGAGACGGGCGAAGACTTCTTCGCGGAGAACTTCCAGGGCGTCGAAGCGCTGTCGGCCGTCGCCGAGGAAGCCGTCCGAGACCAGAAACTCGTCGATTCCTGCTTCGACGTACTGACCCATGGTGTCCAGTAGCTCTTCCGCGCTGCCCATCAAGACGGGGCGGCCCGCCGCGATCAGACTGTCACGGCGCTCCTCGGCCTCGGTGTCGCCTGGCGCGATCACCTGGATCAGGACCTGGGTGGAGCGGCGCACTGTGTTCGGGTCGCGGCCGATGCGCTCGCAGTGTTCACGGAAGACATTGCCCTTGTGGACGGCGACCTCGGGGAGGCCCCAGTGGTTCCACTCGTCGGCGTACTTGGCGACGATGCCGAGGGTGACTTTCTCCCCCGCACCGCCGATCAGTATCGGGAGGTTTGCCGGCTTCGGCTCGAGCGGGGCATCGGCCAACTGGTAGAACTTCCCGTCGAAGGTCGCGCGCTCCTGGGTGAGCAGGCCTTTGAAGACCTGACAAGCCTCATCGAACCGGGCCAGCAGTTCACGCGTCGGCGGCAGCTCGATGCCGTACACCTGGTGCTCGTTGACCTGCCAGCCGGCGCCTATTCCGAGCACGAACCGGCCTTCGCTGATCTGGTCAAGCGTCGCGGCCTGGTTCGCCACCACCGCGGGATGCCGGTAGGTGTTGCCGAGCACCATCGAGCCGATCCGCACCCGCTCGGTCCGCGCGGCCAGTCCCGCCAGTAAGGCGAAGCACTCGTTCACCGGGATCGACAGGTCGTCGCCGTTCTGCATGAAGTGGTCGGCTATCCATACGCCGTGCCAGCCGGTCCGTTCGGCGTACTCGGCGCCCTCGATGATGTCCTGCCACGACCGGGAGGCACTGGGCCACAGGGAAAAGTCCATGCTTCAACTTTAATATGCGGTCTCTGGCGTCCCGTTACCAAGATTGGTCAGGCTCGTTAACGGGGCGCCTCGCCGCGTCGAGTCAGAAGTCATCGGGTCAGAGGTCAGAGCAGGTGCCAGCGGACCAGGAAGGCCCCGACCGAGAGCACCAGGTAGAGCAGCACCATCAGGACACCCAACCCGGGCCGCGGGCGCGGGCGCGAGCGGCGTACCGGCTGGTTCTCCGACTGGAGGCGGACGGCCTGCATCACCTCGGCGGCGTATTGTGCCTGGTCCTTGGCGATGCCGTTGATCTCGTTCTCGTCCTTGCCGCTGGTGACCAGCACCATGTCCTCGTCGGCCTCGACCTTTTCCACGTCCTGCCAGGCGAGGCTGCGGACCAGCAGGCTGGTCCGTGCCTTCAGCGCCGACGCGGTGACCTCCACGCGGTAGAGCACGACACCGCCGGCGACGCGGACCACTGAGGCGCCGATCAGGGTGAACAGCGAGACCGCGACGAAATCCCGGGCACCCATCCAGAGCCAGGAGTTCAGCGCGGGCATGGCGACGAAAGGCACGATGAACAACGTCCAGGCCCACCATGGCGCCGGCTCCAGCGGTACCCGCCAGGGCAGCGGCGGCATCTCCCCAGCCGGCACGTCGGACCGGACCGGGCGCGCAGCGGCTTCAGGACCTCCCGAACGATTACCCATGGCCGGGAACCCTAGACCCATCTGCTCCAGTTGGCAGCACCAACCTCAGAAAACGCCCTTTGCGACAGCAAGGGGCCTGCGCCATCGGTTACTCGGCGGCGAGGGCTTGGGAGCGGTTGCGGGCCGCCTCGATCGCGGAGAGGAAGGCCGCGCGGACCTTGTGATCCTCCAGCTCGCGGACGGCGGCGGCCGTCGTACCGCCTGGTGAGGTGACTCGCTCGCGCAGCACGGTCGGGTGTTCGCCGGTCTCGCGCAGCAGCTTGGCCGAACCGACGACGGTTTGGATGACGAGCTCGGTGGCGGTCGAGCGGGGCAGGCCCATGTGCACGCCGGCCTCGATCATCGACTCGACCACGAAGAAGATGTACGCCGGACCGGAGCCCGAGACGGCCGTCACCGCGTCCTGCTGCTTCTCCGGGACCCGGATGACCTTGCCGGTCGCGGCCAGCAGGCCCTCGGCCAGGACCAAGTGGCTCTCGTCGCAGTGCGCGCCGCGGGAGATCGCGGCCATTCCCTCGTCGACCAGGGCCGGCGTGTTCGGCATCACCCGGACCACCGCGACACCCTCGGGCAGCCGGGATTCGATGAATCCGGTGGTGATACCGGCGGCCAGCGAGACGACCGTCTGCGATGACCGGACTGCTGGAGAAATCTCGGCGAGCAGATCGGGCATGTCCTGCGGCTTGACCACCAGGACGAGCGTCTCCGCCTTCGTCGCCGCGTCGACGTTCGTCACCACGTCTACGCCGTACCGCTCGCGGAGTTCGGTCGCCCGCTCCTCGCGGCGCTCGGTGATGAGTAGCTCCTCAGGCCGGCGGCCGGCCCGCAGCAACCCGGAAAGCAGCGTCTCGCCCATCACACCGGCGCCTAAAATGGCCACCTGATCGTGCGTCGTCATCACCTCAGCCTAGTGCGTGATCGGGCCCGGCCTCCTGTCAGGAGTTGCCGTGGTCGCAGGCGACACCATCGCCGTTCTTGTCCAGCTTCCGGGAGTAGCCTGGATCTCCGCGGTGCAGCGGCGCCTTGCCTGCGGCGCGCACCTGAGCGCAGTTGTGGTAGCTCACGGCCAACACAGTCTCTCTCGGCGTCGGCGTCGACAGCCCGGCTCGCTGTGAGGTCACCGCGGACGGTGACACAGTCGACGGCGTCGGGGAAGCGGTCGCCAGGAGCGGTCCCGGACTGGGCGTCGGCGTCACGGTCGGAGTCACCACCCCTGTGGTCTCCGTCGGCGTCAGCAAGGCCACTGTCGGCGGTGGCGGCACGTCGTTATCCGAGAGCGACGGCAACGCGGTCCTCGGAGTCGTGTCGTCACTGCCACCGAACAAACCGAAAAGCACGAGACTACAGACGGCCACGAGCGCCCCAGCCGCCGCGGCCGACCCGACGAGCGGCCGCAGGCTCGGCCCTCCATACCGGCCGAGCGGTCCTTTCACCCGGCGTCCATCCTCGTCGACCCAGAACGGCCAGTCCGCTGGAGCCGGCGACCAGGACTCGTCCGGTGACCAATGCTTGGGCGGCCGCCATCGGATGGTCGGCGGTTCCGGCCAGCCCGGCGGCGCGTTGAAATGTCTCACTTCACCCTCCCCTCCCCTCCCCCGAGGATGACCAACGCGATGCAGCTTAGGTCAAGATGCCGTGGTCTGCCGGACCGACCTACAGAAGTCCTACTACTTCTTGCTGATGAGGGATCTGGCGAAGAACTGCAGGTTCGCCGGACGCTCCGCGAGTCGTCGCACCAGATAGCCGTACCAGTCCTCGCCGTACGGGATGTAGACGCGGACGGTGTGACCCTCGCCCGCCAGCCGGCGCTGCTCCTCGGGGCGGATGCCGTAGAGCATTTGGTACTCGAAGGAGTCCCGGTCCCGGCCGGCCCGGTCGGCCAGGGAGCCTGCGATCGCGATCAGCCGCGGGTCGTGCGACGCGATCATGGGGTAGCCGGAGCCGTTCATGAGGATCCGCATCGCCCGGACGTATGCCTTGTCCACAGCCTGTTTGTGCTGGTACGCAACCGACTCGGGTTCCTTGTACGCTCCCTTGCAGAGGCGTACCCGTGAGCCGGCGTAGGCCAGGTCGCGACAGTCCCCTTCGGTGCGGCGGAGGTAGGCCTGCAGCACGGCACCGGTCTCGGGGAAGTCCTGCCGCAACTCGCGGAGGATGCCCAGCGTCGAGTCCGTCGTGGTGTGGTCCTCCATGTCCAGCGTGACTGTCGTACCGGCGTTGCGGGCGGCGTGGCAGATGGTGCGTGCGTTCTCGAGGGCAACCTTCTCGCCGTCGCCGGGCAGTGCCTGGCCGACCGCGGACAGCTTCACCGAGACCTCGGCATGTTGGGTCAGACGAGCATTGGACAGCTGCTTGAGCACCTCGAGATAGGCGTCGGTGGTCGCTGTCGCGGCAGCCAGATCGGTGACGTCCTCGCCGAGGTGGTCGAGCGAGACGTTCAGACCGTCGCTGACCAGCTTCTCGGTGGCCAGCACGGCCTGGTCGGCCCGCTCGCCGGCCACGAACCTGGCGACGATGCCGTTGGAGACCGGCAGCGCCGTGACGGCCTTCTTGATCTGGGGGCTGCGGGACACGCCCAGCAGGACTCGCCGAAGCATTTCGCGTTCCTCCTTGTCACCACCCGGCCTCATTCGCCAGGGGTGTCAGCAGGCTACGCGGCAGCACCGGACCCGCACTAATCACGGGACTACACCAGCGGCCTATGCGGTCCGCCGCCTGAGGGTCGCGGCGCCCAGAGCGAGGGCTGCCACGATGAAGGCGAGTACCACCAGAGCGTCGGTGCCGGCGCCCTGGCCGAAGCCCTGTCCGGCGGCCACCCCGGCGACCGCGTCCACGGCGTACGAGAGCGGCAGGATGTCACTGACCGCGTGCAAGGTCGCCGGCAGGTTGTCCCGTGGGATCAGCAGCCCGCACAGCAGGATCTGCGGGATCATCACGGCCGGCATCATCTGGACCGCCTGGAACTCGGTCGCCGCGAACGCGCTCGCGAACAGGCCCAGCGTCGTACCGAGGACTCCGTCGAGCACGGCCACCACGCCGAGCTGCCAGGCGGCGCCGCGGATGTTCAGATCCAGCGCGTAGAGCGAGATCGACACCACCACGACAGCCTGGACGACGGCGATCAGGGCGAAGGCGAGGGCGTAACCGAGCAGGAAGTCGACCTTGCCCATCGGCAGCGTGAACAGCCGCGACAAGGTGCCCGTCCGCTCCCGCAGGGTGGCCACCGAGGTCACGATGAACATGATGATCGCCGGGAACACCGCCAGCAGCGGCCCGCCGATCCGGTCGAAGGTGGCCGGCGAATCTTGGAACATCCACCACATCAGGCTGACCAGCAGCGCCGGAAGCACGATCAGCATCGCCACCGTCCGGTGGTCACGGCGCAGCTGGGCCAGCACCCGGGCAGCCACGGCGAACGTCACTCGCGGGGTCATCGCGCACCTGCCTTCTGGTCGATCAGGGTCAGGAACGCGGTCTCGATGTCGTGGGTGCCGGCGCGCTCCAGCAGCGCCTGCGGGGTCTCGTCCGCGAGCAGCTCGCCCTCCCGCATCAGCAACAGCCGGTCGCAGCGGCTGGCCTCGTCCATCACGTGGCTGGACACGAGCAGCGTGGCACCGTCATCCGCGAGCCGGTGGAACAGCTGCCAGAGGTCACGCCGCAGTACCGGGTCCAAACCCACGGTCGGCTCGTCCAGCACCAGCAGTTCGGGGTTGCCGAGCAGAGCAGCGGCCAGCGATGCCCGGGATGCCTGACCGCCGGACAGCCGGTCGACGCGCACGTCGGCGTGACTCCGCAGGTCCACCGCGTCGATCACCCGGACGATGTCGTCCGCCCCGACGCCCAGTACGGCGGCGAAGAAACGTAGGTTCTCGGTCACCGTCAGGTCGCCGTAGACGCTGGGCTCCTGGGTGACGTAGCCGATCCGGCCGCGCAGCTTGGCCGCTCCGGCGGGCAGTCCGAGCACCTCGACAGCGCCGGTCACCTTGGCCTGCAGGCCCACGATCGCCCTGATCAGCGTGGTCTTACCACAACCCGACGGGCCGAGCAGCCCCGTCACGGATCCGGTCCGCAGGTCGAACCCGAGTCCGTGCAGAACCTCCCGGTCCCCGCGCACCACCACGACGTCCCGGCAGGACACAGCCGCTTTATTCACCATGCGATGAATTTAGCTCTCGACTCTCCCCGTGGCAACCCGCAAGGGGTTTAGTCGGTGAGGTAGGACTGGAGGATGGGCGCGATGCGGTCTGCGAGCTCAGTTGAGCTGACGGATGCGAGGGGTTCGAGCTCGATCAGGTAGCGCATCAGAGCCATCCCGATCAGCTGGGACGCCACCAGGGACACCCGCAACCGGGCGTCCGGCGTACCGAGCGCATTTGAGACCGGGAGCATGATCATCCGGCCGATCCCGTCCCGCATCAGCTGGGCCACGTCCTCGGTGCTCACCGCGCTGCGCAACACGGCGTTCATCCGCTGCTGCCCCTCGGGGGACTCCCAGACGCCGAGGAAGGTCTCGATGATGCGACGACCGAGGGCCTCGCGCGGCCCGTCAAGTATCGTGCTCGCAACCATCCGCGGGTCTATCGGCAAGGCCATCGACTCGATGAAGAGCTCGTCCTTGCCGCCGAAGTAGTGGTGTACGAGCGCTGCGTCGACGCCGGCCGCCCGGGCCACGCCGCGGATCGACGTACCACCGAATCCCTTGCTGGCAAAGGATTCGCGGGCCGCGGTGAGGATCTCGCCGCGGGTGTCCGGGCCGCCCGGGCGGCGGCCGGGTGAGCGGCGCTCGGTCATGGCTGGAGCTCCGACACCTCGCCGTCACTGGTCACGGCGAAGGCTGCCCGGCGGGGCATGAGTACGTCGGGGTCGCGGACGAAGTGCTTGCGGGTGAACTCGAGCGACTCGACCAGGTCCACCTCACGCTCGGACCGGCTGGAGGCCCGGCGGGTGTTGATCTCGATGATGATGTGGCCGCGGAAATCGCCGTTCGCCAGGCCGGTCAGCAGATCGGCGGCACGCTGGGTGCCGCGGCCCGGGACCAGGTGCTCGTCCTTGGCCGAACCGGTGCCGTCGGTCAGGTGGACGTGGGCCAGGCTGGCGCCCATCGTCGCGGCCAGCTCGACACAGTCCTGCTCGGCGGTGGAAGAGTGCGACAGGTCGAGCGTGGTGTGCGCGTAGGTCTGCTCGGTCGGATCCCAGCTGGGCGCATAGGCCTGCAGGCCCTTGCCCGGCGCGCGCCACGGGTACATGTTCTCGACCGCGAAGATGACGCCGGTCTCGACCTCGAGCCGGGCGATCCCCTCGACGAAGCCGCGGGCGTAGTCACGTTGCCAGCGGAACGGCGGGTGCACCACGACAACGTCGGCACCGAGATCCGTGGCCGCCTCGGCACTGCGCTCGAGCTTCTCCCACGGGTCCGTCCCCCAGACGCGCTGGGTGATCAGCAGGCAGGGCGCGTGGATCGCCAGCACAGGGAGCTGGTGGTAGTCCACCAGCCGCTTGACCGCGTCGATCTGGGTGCTGAGCGGATCGATACCGATCATCACCTCGATCCCGTCGTACCCGAGCCGGGAGGCCAGCTCGAAGGCGCTGGCGGTGGACTCCGGGTAGACGGAGGCGGTGGAGAGGCCGATCTTCGGGCCGCGGTGGGTGGTCATCTCTGGGGGCCTTTGCGGGTGGTCATTGAGGTTACAGCTGGTCCAGGCGGGCCAGGATCACGCCTTCTCGCAGGGCCCACGGACAGATCTCCAGCGAGGCCAGGTCAAACAAGTCCATCACCGCATCCGCAACCAGTGCGCCGGCGACCAGCTGCGCCGAACGGCCGGCGGACACCCCGGGCAGCTCAGCACGCTCGGCCGCGGTCATCGAGATCAGCCTCGGCAGTACCTTGACCAGATCGTCCCGGTTCAGCGACCGCGGCACGTAGGGGCCGTCGTCGGACGGCGCGGCGCCACAGATCCTGGCCAGCGAGCGGAACGTCTTGCTGGTGGCGACCGCCCGCTGCGGCCGTCCGGCCCGGAGAACGTCGCCCGCGACCGACGCCATCTCCACCCGGATCCGCTTGCGCAGCGCCTTCACCTCGTCCTTGCCGGGCGGGTCGCTGTGCAGCGACTCCCTGGTCAGCCGGCCCGCGCCGAGCGGTACGGACACCGCAACCGTCGGCTCCTCGTCGGACCCAGCCGCGATCTCCAGCGATCCGCCGCCGATGTCGAAAACGGCCAGTCGCCCGGACGACCACCCGAACCAGCGTCGTACGGCGAGGAACGTGAGGCGGGCCTCGTCCTGCCCGGTCAGCACGTCCAGCTTGACGCCGCTCTCGATCCGGACCCGGTCGAGCACCTTCTCGGCGTTCGGCGCCTCCCGCAGCGCGGAGGTGGCGAACGCCAGCAGCGACTCACACCCCTTGTCCTCGGCCAGCTCGGCCGCCTCTATCACGAAGGAGACGAGCCCGTCCGCTCCGGACTTGGCGATCCGGCCGTCCTTCTCGAGGTACTCGGCGAGCTTCAAGTCCGTCTTGTGCGAGTACGCCGGCAGCGGCGCAGCACCACGATGTGCGTCCACCACGAGCAGGTGGACGGTGTTGGAACCCACGTCGAGTACGCCGAGCCGCATGCCCTCACGCTACTGGACGCCCGACCTCCTGCTGTGCGAGCCGGGCAGGATGGGTGGCTACGCCGTCGGACGACGTACGATTTGAGGATGCCTGAGGTCACTCTCGATTTTCCGCGTGCCTACGTCGAGTTCGTCGACCCCGACGACCCCGACCAGGTGTTCCACTGCGATCTGACCTGGTTGACGTCGAACTGGACCTGCATCTTCGGTGGCGGCTGCAAGGGCATCTACAAAGGCCGCCCGAACGACGGCTGCTGCACGCTCGGCGCGCACTTCTCGGACGAAGACGACGAGGCCCGGGTGAAGGGCTACGCCAAGCAGTTGACCAAGGACGACTGGCAGTTCCGCAAGGAGGGCCGGAAGAACGGCTGGGTCGAGACCGACGAGGAAGGCGATCGCAAGACCCGGGTGTTCGAGGGCGCCTGCATCTTCCTGAACCGGCCGGATTTCCCCGGCGGCGGCGGTTGTGCGCTGCACGGGTTGGCGCTGAGGACCGGCGTGCACTTCGTCGAGACGAAGCCGGACGTCTGCTGGCAGTTGCCGATCCGCCGCACCTTCCGCGAGGTCGAGCGCCCGGACGGTACGTCGTACACGGAGGTCGGGATCGGTGAGTACGACCGGCGCGGCTGGGGTCCGGGCGGTCACGACCTGGACTGGTACTGCACCGGCAACACCGAGGCGCACATCGCCGTCGAGCCCGTCTTCGAGTCCTGCAAGGTGGAACTGCAGACCTTGATTGGCCCCAAGGCTTACGACGTGCTGGCGGACTATTGCCGGCAGCACCTGGAGGCCGCGCAACCGTTGCTGCCACACCCTGCTTCGCCCTGACGACACCCCGATCGGGCGCGGCCGGCCGGTTAGGCCCAGAATGGCTGGCATGCGCCTGGACCACCTTTCATATGCAGCAGGGCCGGACGGATATCAAGCGACAGTCGAGAGGCTGTCCGCGCAGCTAGGAGTGCAGTTCGCCGACGGCGGCGTGCATCCGCGGTTCGGGACGGTGAACCACATCCTGCCGCTGGAAGGCGACCGCTACATCGAGGTCGTCGATGTGCTCGACCACCCCGCGTCCGACAAGGCCCCGTTCGGTCAGGCTGTGCGGGCCCGCAAGGAGTTGGGCGGCGGCTGGCTCGGCTGGGTGGTCGCGGTCCGCGACATGCAGCGGATAGAGCAACGGCTCGGCCGTGAGGCTGTCCCCGGCAACCGGCACCGCCCGGACGGCGTCAACCTCACCTGGCGGCAGATCGGCGTGAAGGGCCTGATCTCCGACCCGCAACTCCCCTTCTTCGTCCACTGGGACGACCTGACCGAGCACCCGTCGGTCGGCGGCAAGGAGATCCGGCTGACCGCTCTCGAGATCGCCGGCGACCCGGCCCGGGTTACGGAGTGGATCGGGCACCCGGCCGACCACCTGCTGGACGATCTTGATGTCGCCTGGGTGGGCCCGAACGGCCAGCCCGGCCTGGTTGCCGCCGTCTTCCAGACCCCGAACGGCATCGTCAGGCTCTGACTCAGATGGCTTCGCAGATTTTGGCCGTGTCCGGTGTCCTCGGCGACGGGGTCCGGTCCCGGGGACTGATCTCGTACGCCGCCTCGCTGGCCGGGGTGGACCGGCCGGTGCGGCTGTGCTTCATCCCGACCGCCGAAGGCGACAACCCACTGGTGCTGAAGTGGTTCGCGGAATCCTTCGGCAACGATCCGGCGATCGAGCCGAGCGTGCTGACGCTCTTCACCAAGCCCAACGTGACGGACGTACGGAAGCATCTGCTCACGCAGGATGTGCTCTGGGTCGGCGGTGGCAGCGTGGTGAACCTGATGGCAGTCTGGCGCGCCCACGGCCTGCCCGAGATCCTGCACGAGTGCTGGCGGAGCGGCGTCGTGATGGCAGGTCAGAGCGCCGGCAGCCTGTGCTGGCACGTCGGCGGCCCGACCGACTCCTTCGGCGACAACCTCGATGCCTTCAGCAACGGACTCGGCTGGCTGCCGTGGAGCAACGGCGTACACGACGACCTGGCCGACCAGCCGCGGCGGACGACATACCGACATTTGATCGCCGAGGGTGCGCTGCCGAGTGGGTATGCGACCGAGGACGGCGTCGGGTTGCACTACGTCGACGGCGAGTTCCATGAAGCGGTGACGGTGCTACCGGGCAAGCGAGCCTGGTGGGTCGAGGGCAGGACCGAACGGGCGATCACGCCACGGGTGCTCCACGACGCTACGGGCTGACCTGGGTGCTACAGGCGCTCCAGCTCGGCGAGCGAAGTCTCTAGATGGCCGAGCAGATGCTGCAGATGCGGCACACTGCGGCGGCAGCCAACCAGCCCGACGTGCAACTGCTGGTTGTAGCTGGTGACGCTGATGTTGAGCGCCTGGCCGTTCAGAACGATCGACGCCGGGTACATGCCGATCAGCTTCGACCGGTTCCAGTACAGCGTGCTCTCCAGCGGGCCCGGGATGTTCGAGATCACCAGGTTGTACGGCGGCGGGGTGCGCCCGGCTAACCCCGGCAGCACCGCGGCGGGTCCCGCCGAACCGAGGCCAAGCGCGCCGATCATCAGGTTCTGCTGCGGGCTCAACTGCGACAACACCCCCTTGCCATAGGCCGTCGAGTCCATCACCCGCTGGATCCGCCGAGCCGGATCGGGCTGATCGGTAGCGAGATCGCACAGCAGGGTGGCCAGCGAGTTCGCGCCGCCCGGCGCCACGGTGATGTCATCGTCGGCACCACGCAACGACACCGGCACCATCGCGGTCAACGGCTTGTCCGGCAGGGCTCCCAGCTCCAGCAGATAGTTACGAAGGGCACCGGAACACATTGTCAGCATGACGTCATTGAGGGTGGCGCCGGTGCTTGCCCGGACCTTCTCGAGTCGCTCCATCGACCACGACTGCGCGGCGAACCGCCGGGCTCCGGTGATCGGGCCGTTGAAGATCGTCCGCGGCGCCTGGAACGCTACCGCCGAGTGCTCCGCCCGCAAGGCGTGCACGGCGCTGCGCAGACCAACCGGCGACAGCCCGGCTAGATCAGCCAGCAGACGCCCGGCTCCACCGGTCACCCGGCCGGCAGCCGACAACAGCGCCGCGGGCGAAAGACCCGCCTCCGGGACCGGCACCGCCGCCTGGTCGGGCAGCGCATAAGTCAGGGGCATGCCGAGGCGATCCGGATCCGTGGACAAGGTCGCTTGCAGCCACCGCAGCGCGGTGACACCGTCCATCATCGAGTGGTGGATCTTGCAGTAGATCGCGAACCGGCGGCCCTGCACGCCCTCGATCAGGTGCATCTCCCACAACGGCCGGTGCCGGTCCAGGAGCGTGCTGTGTAGCCGTGAGGTCAGCTCGAACAGGTCACGGAACCGGCCCGGCCGGGCCAGCCCGGACAACCGGACGTGATACTCCAGGTCGATCTCGGGGTCTTGTTCCCAGGACCAGTAGCCGAGGTCAACCGGCCGGCGGCGGACCCTCCGTCCGAACTCCGGATGGATCGTCTGCCCGTCGATGACCTCGCGGTAGAGCCGGGCGAAGTAGTCCCGCCCGGCCTCCTCTGGGAACACATGGTCCCGCCCGGCGCCTTCCGGCAGGTCGAAGAGCATCAGGCCGCCGACATGCATCGGCTGTTCCCGGGTCTCTCCGAGCAGGAACATCGCGTCGAGGGGCCCTACCGCGGTCATCCGTTCACCGCCACGCACCCACCTTTCGACTCACGAGCCTACGACGTGGCCGGCCGGCCGGCGTTGGGGAGTCAGTCGAGCGGTCGGTAGGTCAGACCGAGTGCGGTGATGCGATCCAGGTGCGGGCGGAGGCGACCGAGGAAATCCTCGTACGAGGTCTTCGGTGAGCCCCAGGCGCGCTCGGCGAAAGCCGACAACCGGGGGAAGAGCATGTAGCCGACCTGCTCCGGACCCTCCATGTACTCGGTCCAGATCTGGCACTGGGTGCCGACGATCCGGGCTTGCTCCTCCGTGGTCAGTCCGGCCGGCATCACCTCGAAGTCGTACACCTTCTCCAGCGGAGTGAAGTTGCCGATCGCCAGCGGCTCCGTGGCTGGATCGCCTTGGTAGTAGTCGAAGTAGACAGATTGGCTGGGCGCCATCACCACGTCATGGCCCGCCTTGGCAGCCACCTCACCACGATCCGCTCCGCGCCAGGCCATGATCACGGCGTCCTTCGGGCAGTCGGTCTCGAACATCTCGTCCCACCCGACCAGCCGGCGCCCGTTCTCGGTCAGGATGGCGGAGACCTGAGCGGTGAACCAGCCCTGCAGTTGGGCGGCATCGGTCAGACCGAGCTCGGCCTGCCGCTTCTGCGCGTCCTCGGACGTGCGCCACTGGTCGGACGGGCACTCGTCGCCGCCGAGGTGGATGTATGGGCCGGGGAAGATCTCCAGCACCTCGCGCAGCACGGTACGCACGAAGTCGACGGTGGCGTCGGAGACGTTCAGGACGTCCTCGCTGATGCCCCAGATCTGCCGTACGCCGAGTTGCTGGTCCGGGCTGTTGCCGAGCTCCGGGTACGCGGCGATCGCGGCCTGCATGTGGCCGGGCAGGTCGATCTCCGGTACGACGGTGATGCCGCGCGCTGCGGCGTACCCGATGATCTCGCGCAGGTCGTCCTTGGTATAGAAGCCGCCGTGCCGCTGCCCGTCGTACTCGAACTCGGTCTGTCCGTGCGACATCTTGCCGACCATGCTCTGCGGGCGCCAGGCACCGACCTCGGTGAGCTTCGGGTACGCGTCGATCTGGACCCGCCAGCCCTGGTCGTCGGTGAGGTGCAGGTGCAGCACGTTCATCCGGTGCAACGCGAGGGCGTCGATGATCCGGAGCACGAACTCCTTCGGCATGAAGTGCCGCGCGACGTCCAGCATCATGCCGCGCCAGCCGAACCGCGGCGCATCGGAGATCCGCACCGCCGGCACGGCGACGCCACCATCTACCTCTTCGGCGGCATCCAGCAGCTGGGCGTAGGTCTGTTCGGCGTACCGCAGAGCCTCGTCGGAGCCACCGGACAGGCGCGCACCCTCGGTCGTGACGTCGATCCGGTACTCGGTCTCGGGGAGGTTCTCCACCACCGTGCGAACGGCCTCGCCGGCCGGGTCGGCACTGATCCACCGGCCCTCGTCGGAGACCAGTTCTCGGGGGGCGGGGACGATCGCGATCCGTTCGGACATCCGGACTCCAGTCTGGGTCGATGACAACGCTGCCGCGTCGCCGCGACGATACCGGAGCAGCCCGACGTCCGCGTCCGAAGTCGCCAGCCAGGCCACCCCGGCGGTGGCCTGCCCATAGTCGACGTACAATATCTTGTACGTCGCGATAGGAGTGCTCATGAAGACAATGACCTACTCGGAATCCCGAGCCAACTATGCCGAAACACTCGACTCAGTGACCAATGATCGCGAGGAAGTCGTCATCACCCGGGCGGGCCACGAGCCCGTGGTCATCGTTTCCCTGGATGACTACGAGTCCCTCAAGGAAACCGCCTATCTGCTCCGTAGCCCCGAGAACGTGCGTCGCTTGATCTCGTCGATCGAGCGGCTTGAGTCGGGCGAGGGAATTCAGCGAGACCTGGCTGAATGAAGCTCACGTGGGACCAGAACGCGTGGGACGACTACGTGTGGTGGCAGGCTCAGGACCGCAAGGTTCTCAAGCGCATCAATCAACTGATCAAAGACATAGAGCGCAACGGCAACGAGGGCATCGGCAAGCCTGAAGCGCTGAAGGACGGATTCCAGGGCTACTGGTCGAGGCGGATCACAGACGAGCACCGGCTGGTTCACAAGATCGCTGACGACGAGATCCGCATCGCGGCCTGCAGGTATCACTACGGGCGCTGAGAAATCACACGATGCCCGCTCCGACGAATGAGAGGGTGAGCGGGTGACCCCCGCCGAGCCCGCCCGCCCTGCGTCCACTGATCCAACACCGCCGGCTACAAGTGTGGTGCCGACCACCGCGGCTGATCTGCAGCGGGGAACGTTGCGGGTGTTGGTGGTCAGCAATGTGCTTGGTGGGGTTGCGGTGGCCAGTGGGATCGCCGTCGCCGGGCTCCTGGCGGAGAACATCACCGGCTCGACGTCGATGGCGGGCCTGGCTTCCACGTCGATGACGCTCGGCGCCGCGATCCTCGCCGTACCGCTGGCCAGGCTGGCCAGGGAGCGGGGCCGCCGGATCTCACTGACGGCCGGCTATCTGATCGCGGTCCTGGGCGCGCTGCTCAGCATCGTCGCTGCTCAGACCGACTCCTTGGTGCTCCTCTTGCTCGGGGGCTGCTTGTTCGGCAGCGGCTCGGCCACCAACCTGCAAGCCCGGTACGCCGCGACCGACGCGGCTGATCCCCAGCACGTCGCCCGATCCCTCTCGGTGGTCGTCTGGGCCACGACGATCGGGGTCGTCGTCGGGCCGAATCTGACCGGAGTCGGCGGCTCAGTCGGTACGACG
>JAWWPC010000277.1:0-2526 GCA_033851055.1 Kribbellaceae bacterium
ACTGCGTGCGCCAGCGGTTCGCCCGCTTCGCCGTCCCCCGGGACGTGCACTTCATCGAGGCGCTGCCGCGTACCCCCACCGGCAAGATCGTCCGCTCCACGCTGCTCAGCCTGACGGCGGCTGCGTCCACGAGCTGACCGGTGCCCGGGCCGGGTCAGGACGACGCCGGTTCGGTCGTCCTGGCGGGCCCGGTGGCCAGGGTCCGGGGCCGCTCCAGGTCACCCACCTGTCCATCCCGGCGGTTGGAGGTCCGCCGCACGGATTTGCCCGCCCATGAACCGGGCGGTCTGCCGCAGAATCGACGTACGCACCTGCGGGGGTCAGGTCAGTCCCGCGCCGGAGGCTGCAGTCCCTTGCCGACCTACGCCAAACTTTGCCTCGCTTCGGGACGTTATGGCCAGATATCGCGGTTCATTGACTTAACGGGGGCTGAGCACTTTCGGGGGGGTCGGATGCTCAGATGGAACCGATCATCGTTTCGGGCTCGTAGGACATCGGATGCCGGCGCTGTCGCGGCACTGGTGTGCATCGGGGTCAGTGTGCTCTTCCTCCTGTTCGCGGGCAGCAAGGAGGCCGACGCGTCCCTGGTTCGGGCCGGTGGGGCCTGGAACCGCGTGGTGCCCCTCATCAGACAGGGCCCCCTTCCGTCCGTGCTGCCGGGCGGCAAGGGCGAGGCGATTCAGGTCCTGGACGCACACGGCCGGGTGGTCGCGGCGACCCGGCAACTCGCCGGCAAGCCGCCGATGGCCACGTTCCGTTCGACCAGCAGGGATGTGCGCGCCGCACGAGCGCTGTGCCCTCCGGCCGGGCTGAAGGGCTGCATGACCGTCGTCTCGTACAAGGTCTATCAGCCGGATGGGATCTGGTTGCTGTACGTGGCGGTTCCGGTGGTCGCCTGGTACGGGAATGCCACAGCGCTCTTCTTCGCGATCGGCGTGTCCCTGCTGATGACCGCGATGATGGCTGCCTGGGCGTTCCGAGATATCACCAAGGCCCTGGTTCCGGTGAACGCCATGCGGACGGAACTGGCGGAGATCACCGCGGCCGGCCTGGACCGCCGGGTCCCGGTGCCCGGGAACTATGAAGAGATGGGGTTTCTGGCCGAAACGGTGAACGACACCCTGGACCGGCTTGAGGGCGCCTACCAGCAGCTGCGGCATTTCACTTCGGATGCCTCGCATGACCTGCGTAGTCCGATCACCGCGATGCGGGCTCTGCTGGAGGAGGCACTGATGTACCCGCAGGGTACCGATTGGCCGAAGATGACGGCCGCGGTGCTGGCCGGGGTGGAGCGGTTGCAGGCGATCGTGACCGATCTGCTGACTATGGCGCGGTTGGATGCCCGGGCGCCTCTTACCCGGGAGGCGACCGATCTGGGTCGGCTGGTCGGTGCGGAGTTGGACCACCGGACTTATCGCAGGGAGATCGTCAGGGATTTGCGGGAGGACGTCTTTGTGGACTGTGACCGGTTGCGGATCGCCCGGGTGCTGACCAACCTGCTCGACAACGCCGACCGCCACGCCACGTCGAGGATCAATGTCATCGTGTGGGCGGACGGGCTTTCGGCGGTTCTGGAGGTCGTCGATGACGGCGGTGGTATCGCGGTCGACCAGCGGGAGATGGTCTTCGACCGCTTCACCCGGCTGGAGGCCTCACGCGATCGGGACATCGGAGGGACCGGGTTGGGGCTGGCGATCGCCCGGGAGATCGCTGAAGCGCACGAGGGCACCTTGAGCATCCAGGACAGCGAACGCGGAGCACGCTTCGTCCTGCGCCTGCCTCGTATCCGATCCCTCGCCCGGCCGCTGGCCCACGTGGCTTCCTGAGACACGATCCCGAGGGCAGGCCGCCGTCGACCAAAGCCTGTTCCGGCTGCGGGTCGTGCCAGATCGGGAAGCCTACGGAACAGGGACGCGGGTCAGGATGACGCGGTTTGAGGAGTCTTCGCAGGTGACACGGCTGCGGGCGTGGTGGGCCGCAGGAAGAAGAACTTCAACCGATCAAGATCGGCCACCTGGCCCAGTGCTCCTGACCTGCACGTTGACCGGCTTCTCGTCTTTCAACGTCTGCCCGCGCTTCCCACCTTCTTGCACGCTCCAGCGGAACAGAGCCGGAACGGGAGCGGCGCAGAGGCTCGGGTGGTTCTGGCAAGACGCCTCACCTTGAGTCGCCTATCGGAATCAAACTGATGACCTATTCATTACGAGTGGACTACAGAGCGTCGTGGATCTCCCCTGCTTCGGTCCGCGCCCACGTCAAGGGGTCTCAGTAGGTGTCTGGTTGTGCCTCCCCGGTTGTTACTCAGTAGGTACTCAATCCCCCGGCTGCTTGACACGACCTCGAAGATCAAGGTGTCAACGTCGTCAGCGGGCAGCAACCACACCCGATTTTCCGCCGGAACGGGCGTCACCTCAGGGGATTTCAGGGGCTTAAGCGTCAAGGCGCTCACCTGGCGGTCCGTCCGGTTGCCGTCAGTTGTTGGTGAACTGCCTCGGGATTGCGGTGACTTGGGGTTAAGCGGCGGGT
>JAWWPC010000067.1:0-29189 GCA_033851055.1 Kribbellaceae bacterium
AGCTCAGTCCTGTGGAAAAGCCGGCCGACTCACCGGGAGACCGAAGGCAGGGAAGAGACTCGGCTGGTGGAACGCCAGCACCGCGGAGATCCCCGCCGGAGCGAGGGTCAGCACCTGCAGGGAGAACGCGTGATACCCACCGTCGTGGCCGCGGATGTACAACGCGAAGGCCGGCTGGCCGTTCGCCGAGGTCGGGACCATCACCCGGTTGCCGTCGCCCGGCGACAGCTTCGCCTCCAGCAGCCGCAGCACATCCACGCGGCCGCTGAACCAAGTCGGAATCGGCGGCATCTCCCACCGGATGTCCTGTGTCAGCAACCCCTCAAGAGCCTCCAGATCCGCCTTCTCGAAGGCCACGGCGTACTGGTCGAGCAGCGCACGACGTACCGGTTCGTCCGGCTCGCTGAGCTGATCCTCGGCCGGAGCAAGGCGGGCCAGCTCGGCCCGTGCTCGCTGCAGCGAACTGTTCACCGCAGCCGTTGAAGTCTCGAGCAGATCGGCCACCTCGGCGGCCTGCCAGGCCAGCACGTCACGCAGGATCAGTACGGCGCGCTGCCGCGGCGGTAGGTGCTGCAGCGCGGCCACCATCGCCAGTCTCAGGCTCTGCCGGGTCCCCACCACAGACGCGGGGTCATCCGGCACTGAATTGAACAGCACCTCCGGGAACGGCTCCAGCCAACTGACCTCCAACGCCTGTGGCTCGATCGCGTCCGGATCGTTGCCAGGCGCACCTAACGCCGAGGGCACCATCCGCCGGCTGCTGTGCTGCAAGGCGTTCAGGCAGACTCGGGTCGCGATCCGGTACAGCCAGGTCCGGACCGAGGAGCGCCCCTCGAACTCCGCGAATCCACGCCAAGCCCGCAGGTAGGTCTCCTGCACGGAGTCCTCGGCGTCGTGCAGGGAGCCCAGCATCCTGTAGCAGTGCGCCACCAGCTCGCCGCGGTACTGCGCTGTCCTGCGGCCGAACTCCTCGTCCAGGACGATATCCGTCATCGGCCCGTCATCCCTTTCCTATGGCCACAGGCTGCGCCACTGCCGCCACCGGCCCGGACACGGTACGCCGCCCGGCGATCCCTAGCCCGGCAAGGGCTCCAGCAAGCGACAGTACGCCGCAGACGTAGATAGCGCGGGTGAACCCGGCGCTGAAGGACTCGGGTGACGCATAGCTGCCGACTGCTGCGAACACGGCCGCCATGACTGTCACGCCGACGACCCCACCCAACTGGCGGGTCATGCTGAAGATGCCGGAGGCGATACCGACAGCCTCGCGCGGTACTGCTCCGATGCTGGCGCTCTGGGTGGCCGGCATCGCCATCGAGACACCGCAACCGGCCAGGATCAGCGGCGCCACCAGTTCGCCGTACTGGACCGTGGTGTCTGCGACCAGCCCGATCCAGATCATTCCGGCAGCCTGCAGGGTCAGGCCGGTCACCACGAACGGGCGTTCCCCGATCTTGTCCACCAGGCGGCCGGCGATAGGCGCCACCATGAAGAGAGTGGCAGTCCAGGGCAACAACTGCAGGCCTGCTTTCAGCGGGCCGGAGCCGAGCACGGCTTGCATGAACTGGGCCAGGAAGAAGACCGCGCCGAACAAAGCGGACGTCAAGAAGAAGCTGGCCGCGTTGCCTGCCGAGAATGACGGTGAACGGAAGAACCGGAGCGGCAGCATCGGGTGCGGGGTACGCCCCTCCCAGGCCAGAAATCCCACCAGCAGCACGAGGCCGACCGCGAAGGAGCCGATCACCTCGGCGCTTGCCCAGCCCGCGACGGCACCGCGGACGACTCCCCAGACGATGCCCAGGACCGCCCCGGCGATCAGCGCTGCACCGGGCAGATCCAGCCGTCGGGCCGCCCCCGTACTCTCGGGGATCCGGCTCAGCACCAACGGGATCGCGAGCAAACCGACCGGCACGTTGATCCAGAAGATCCATTGCCAGGCCAGACCTTCGGTGACCGCGCCGCCGATCATCGGCCCACCGAGCACGGCCAGACCGGTGACACCGCTGAAGATCCCGATCGCCCAGCCGCGCCGTTCGGGTGGGAACGCGGCACCGAGCAGGCCCATTGCCAACGGCATCACGACTGCGGCACCGATGCCCTGAACGGCTCTGGCGGTGATCAGCCAGGGCACGGAAGTGGCCAGCGCGCAGCCGACCGAGGCGGCGGAGAACAGGGCCAGGCCGGCCGCGAAGGTCCGCCGTCGACCCCAGCGGTCGCCGATCGCCGCCGCGGTCATCAGCAGCATGGCGAAGCTCAGGCTGTACGAGTTCACCGTCCATTCGAGCTCTTCGATCGAGGCGCCCAGGTCCTGCCTGATGGTGTTCAGAGCCGCGGCCACGACCAGGACGTCGAGTGCGACCATCACCGAGCCGATCGAGGTCAGGGCCAGGACCCACCGCTGCTCCGGCGTAGTTCGTTCCTTGGTAGTCACAAATCCTCCAGGTTTCGCTGTCACTGGTACTGACAGGGCCGGAGGGCCGAACTCATCGCAGCGATGAGTTCGAGTGGTCGGCGCGGTCTGAAGTAGTAGAGAGCGTCATTCAGAACCGATGGAGGAACCACGATGAGCAAGGCAGCAGTGATCCGCTACCAGACCAAGCCAGAAGCAGCCGACGAGAACCAGCGCCTGATCGAGAAGGTCTTCGCCGAGCTGGCCTCGGCCGCACCGTCAGGCCTGCGCTACACCAGTGTGCGACTGGCCGACGGCGTCACTTTCCTGCACGTCGTGCTCGGCGAGGGTGACGTACTCCCCGGTCTGGCCGCCTTCACCGAGTTCCAGCGCGACTTCGGCGACCGCGTCACCACCACACCCGAACGCACCGAGGCCACCGTGATCGGTTCGTACGCCGGCTGACCCGGCCTGCCCGGCGGACAACCGACCGTCGAGACCCTGCCGTCTGCTCGATCAGGATCCAGCATGCGGCAGGAAGGCCCGCCGGACTGTGTCGGCCAGCGCCTGCTTGCGCCGGTCGTGCTCCACCGGGGCATCGTCTCGGGCGACGGCATGGGTGGCACTCGCCGGTGACCACGTCATCGACATGGCGATGACCAGCGAATGCACGTCGATCGGCGCGAGCTCCGCGATGACATGACCGCTGCGCTGGGCGGCCGCGATCGCCGCCAGCTTGTCCTTGTCGTGGCCCTCCCAGCCGGCGAACAGGTCACCGGCCGGGGTACGCTCCAGCCGCGCCCAGGTCGTCAGTCGCACCAGTTCGGGTCGCTGCAGGTAGGCGTCGTAGAGCCGGACCGCGTATCCGGGTAGGTCCTCCGCCACCAGCGGCACCGCGTCGAGAATGGCCTCCACGCTCTCGGTCAGCACCGCGTCGAACAGGCCTTCCTTGTTGCCGAAGTACGCGTACAGCTGGGCCTTGTTCGCCTTGGCGTTCGCCGCGATGCGATCGACCCGTGCACCCGCGATGCCGTGTGCCGCGAACTCCGCGGTGGCCGCGGCAAGGATGCGCCGCCTGGTCGCCTGCCCATCTCCCATGTCGGTCATCCTACCCGGAACAAACTAGTTGGTTTGACTTCAGGACACCGGCGACCTAGGTTCTGAATACCAACTAGTTTGTTTGTCTGTAGGAGGACTCCATGCAGCACCGCACACTGGGCCGGCAGGGCCTGCGAGTATCGGCTGTCGGCCTCGGCACGATGGGCATGACCATGGCTTACGGCGACGGCGACGCGGACGGGGGCATTGCCACCATCCGCCGCGCCCACGAGCTCGGCGTGACGTTCTTCGACACGGCAGAGCTCTACGGCGGCGGTACCGGCTCCAACGAGCAACTGCTCGGCCGCGCCGTGCGGGGCTTCCGCGACGAGGTCGTGCTCGCCACCAAGTTCGGCTTCGACATGACCAAGAACCAGTTCGAGGGTGAGGCGCTCGACAGCCGGCCCGAGCACATCCGCGAGGTCACCGAGAACAGCCTGCGCTACCTGGGGACCGACCACATCGACGTGCTGTACCAGCACCGGGTGGATCCGGCGGTGCCGATCGAGGACGTGGCCGGCACGGTCGGCGAGCTGATCGCGGCCGGCAAGGTGCGCTACTTCGGCCTGAGCGAGGCCGGGCCTGAGACCATTCGCCGGGCGCACGCCGTGCAGCCCGTCTCGGTCCTGCAGACCGAGTACTCGATCTTCGAACGCGAGGTCGAAGACGCCGTGCTCCCGGTCCTCCGCGAGCTCGGCATCGGCTTCGTGGCCTACTCCCCGCTCGGCCGCGGCTTCCTGACCTCGACTGTCCGGCCCGGGAGCGAATACCCCGAGAACGACATGCGTAGCTTCGACGACCGCTGGCAAGGCAAGAACTACGAGGCCAACGTAGCGGCAGTCGCTCAGCTCAAGGCACTCGCCGGGACCTTGGGCATCACGGTGGCCCAGCTCGCGCTAGCTTGGCTGCTCGCTCAGGGAGAGGACATCGTGCCGATCCCCGGCACCCGGAATCCTCGCCGGCTGGCGGAGAACGTAGGTGCCGCCGAGACCGAGCTGACCGGGGCCGATCTCGACCGCATCCGCCAGATCCTGCCGCATGGGTCCTACGGCAGCCGCTACCTCGCCCACCACATGCCCGCCTGGGCGAAAGCCTGATCACCTCCACCCTGCCAACCCGGCGTGCCCGGCGGACAACCGTCCGTCGGGCTTCGGGCTGTTCGTTGGTCTTGAGGGCTGGCTGAAGAGCGAACCCGAGGATCTGCCTAGAGGGCGATGCGCTGCTCCGGCAAGACACCTAGAGTGACGCGAAGGATCAAACGGGAGGGGCGGGCATGACTCAACTTGCCGACAGCGGCATCGGGGATCTGCGAACAACGATCGGCGGACCGGTTCTCGGTCCGGACGACCCCGGCTACGACGAAGCCCGGCGACTGTGGAACGCGGCGATCGACCGGCGCCCGGCGGTGATCGCGCGGTGCCAGAGCGCCGAGGACGTCAGCAACGCACTCGCGTTCGCCCGCGAGAACGGCCTGGAGGTCGCAGTCCGGGGCGGTGCTCACAGCACGGGGGGCTCCAGTGCCGTCGACGACGGACTGATGATCGACCTCAGCCTGCTCAACCAGGTCACGGTCGACCCGGCGGCGAAGCGGGCTCGAGTGGGCGGCGGCGCACTGCTCGCCGATCTCGACGCCGCTACCCAGGAGCACGGCCTGGCTGTGCCCGCCGGCATGATCAGCCACACCGGCGTCGCCGGGCTCACCCTCGGCGGCGGCATGGGTTGGCTGAGCCGGAAGGCGGGGCTCACTATCGACAACCTCGTCTCAGCTCAGGTCGTCACAGCCGACGGGCAGATCCTGCGGGCCGCCGAGGACGAGCATCCCGAGCTCTTCTGGGGCTTGCGCGGTGGCGGCGGCAACTTCGGCGTCGTCACGCAGTTCGAGTTCCGCCTGCACGAGGTGGGGCCGATGGTCCATTTCGGCATGCTCTTCTGGGATCTCGCCCAAGGCCCGGAGATGTTCCGGCTGGCCCGCGAGTTGTTCGCGAAGCTCCCGCGCGAGATGAACATCTTGATCGCGGGCCTCAACGCGCCTCCCGCTCCCTTCGTCCCCGAGCAGCACCACTCCCAGCCCGGATATGCGCTGGTAGTCACCGGTTTCGGATCGGCCGAGGAGCACGCGCAGGTGATGGCCGAGATCCGCGCGACACTGCCGCCGCTGTTCGAGTTCACCACCCCGATGCCGTACACGGCTCTGCAGCAACTGCTGGACGAGGCGAACGCGTGGGGATTCCACTGCTATGACAAGGGCACCTACCTCGACGACCTGTCGGACGAGGTGATCCAGGTGGTCACCGATCAGCTGCCGCTCAAGCAGTCGCCCCTGTCGGTGGCGTTGTTCTACCGCCTGGACGAGGCCTACTCGGAGGTGGCCGAAGATGCCACGGCGTTCAGCGGTGGTCGTTCACCGGGGTACGCGCTCTTCATCGTCGCTGTCTGCCCGACGCCGGAGCTGCTGACCGCGGATCGCGCCTGGGTCAGGTCCTTCTGGGAGGCAATCGTGCCGCACGGACGGGGGCTCGGGAGCTACGTCAACGCGATGAGCGATTCCGACGACGACCGGGTCAGGGCCTCCTACGGCGCGAAGTATGACCGGCTCGCCGCTATCAAGGCGCTTTACGACCCGGGCAACGTGTTCCACCGCAACGCCAACATCAAGCCGGCCTAAGGGACACCAGTGTCCCGAACCCGAACTCCGCGCAATACGTCCGGTGGTCAGGTGGGTGCAACGCATGGCGGAGATGGAGCCTCGATGCGGGGTTCATCGTGGCTTCTTCTCCAACGCCGCGAGGTGCCCGCCTGGGCGCCGGACTTATTGCGCGGATTTCGGGTTCGGGACACTAGGCTGGCGCGATGGTTTCCGGTACTCGTGACGCCTTGATCGAGGCGGCCGCCCTGTTGCTGGACCAGGGCGGCGTAGAGGCGGTGACGTTGCGCGAGGTCGGACGCCAGGTGGGCGTCTCCCACAACGCGCCGTACAAACACTTCGCCGGCAAGGAAGCCCTCCTCGCCGCGATCGCCGCCCGCGAGTTGGTCCGGCGGGACGCTGCCCTCGCCGCGACGATCAAGCGGGGGAAGTCACCGGAGGCAGCGCTCCGGGCAGCGATGCACGACTACGTGGCCTGGGCCTTGCGCTCGCCGGCGCGGTTCAAGCTGGTCTTCGGCGCGTGGTCCATCGACTCGGAGGAGTTGAGTGCTGCTGCCCACGCTGCCCAGACCGCGTTGGTCGACCTCGTTGCCGCGACGCAGCAGACTGGCGCGCTACCCGCCGGTGATCCGGTTCGCCTGACCTCGCTGATCCGTGCCCTCGCCCACGGCGCGGCGGACCTGGCCTTCGCCGGGCACCTCGCCGCCGACGGCAAAGGAAACGCTAGCCCCGACCAGCTCGTCGATGACCTCTTCGACCACCTCAGCCGACGTGGACCCGGGGGCGCCGGGAGCGGTCGGGTTCGGCACGGCGGAGGATCTCGCGGGTGACCGGTGGGACGTCGCCCTCGCCGGAGATCAGGTAGCGGAACAGGAAATAGAACGGATTGCCCTCGGTCCAGGCGAAGTACACGTGCGGCATCACGCCCGTCTCGTCGCGGATCCGCAGCAGCAGGGCTGCGATCGCGTTCGGCACGCTCGGGCTCTCCACCTTCAGGATCTTGTAGCCGAAGCGCTCCTCTCCCCCCACGTACAGCTCGGTCTCGAACTGGGAGGCGTCGGTCAGCGTCACCTCGAGGAACAGGACCGGAACGTCGTCGGGCAGGTTGCTGATCTCGCGCTGCTCGGCTTCCTTCTCCCGGTACTCGGTCTCGTCGCGCGTATCCGGCTCGTTCGCGATGATCCGGATGTCGCCGGTGGCGACCCTAACGCGCCTCTAACACGCCTGCCTCTGACAGCCGGGGTTGGAGAGCACCGTCAGGGCAGGCGGACCTGCTGCTGGTCGACCCAGACCAAGTGTCCGTGGTGGCTGACGAGCACCTCGCCGGCACCGCCCGGGTCGATCCGGCGGGTGAGTGCCTCGCCCGCGATCCATCGATCACCGATCCGTACCTGGACGGCGACCGGCCCGGAACCAAGCTCGAGTGAGGGGGCCGCCCGGCGCCCGGACCTGGTGCGGGTGACGCGGGTCTCAGAGGCGATCGCGGGCCGGCGCGTCTTGTCGCTGGTCCGCGGACGTCGCAAAGCAGATTCGGAGTGCTGCAGATCGGCCATCGCTGTCCTCGGGAGGGACCGCAGTCGCCGACGCATCCAACGCCGACTGGCTGCTCAACCAAAAGCAACAGTACAACCGCCTCGGCCCGCGTTCACAGCGTTATCTCGAACTGCCCAAAGATTGGACTGAGCGGGCCCGGCCGTCTTATGGTCACGGCTCGAATCCTCAATCCGGCAAGGACTTTCAAACGTTTGTCCGAAAGTCCCCCGCCGTTTACCGGTCAGCTGTAGACCGGGATCTGCTGCAAGGCCCAGCCGTTGCCGTCCGGGTCGTTGAAGAAAACGAAACTTCCCCACGGGAATTCCTGCACCTCGGTGACCTCGACCCCGCGCCCGATCAGCTCGGCCCGGGCGGCCGCGACGTCGGCCACCACGATCTGCAGGCCGCGGACCGACCCTGGCTCCGCCTGCGGCATACCGGTGCCGATGGCAATGGAACAGGCCGAGCCGGGTGGGGTCAGCTGGACGAAGCGCAGGTCATCGGTGACCTGGTGGTCATGGTCGGCGTTGAAGCCGATCTGGTCGGTGTAGAAGGCCTTGGCGCGATCCACGTCCGAAACGGGGACCAACACCAGTTCGAGCTTCCAATCCATCAATTTTCCTTCCGAATAATGGCGGATCGAGCTGCCCGCACGCTATCGCCTGCTACCCCCACAACCAGTGCGGTTGCTTACGGCAAACGGTACCGACCAGTGAGTGCACTAAAGGCTCTCAAAGGCCACCAGCCGGAAAGGAAGGCCAACGCATGACCACCACGCGACCGACCCCGCAGTCGACCGAGGGGATCACCGACACCGTCCACGAACTCCGCCGCCAACTGAATGTGCCGCGCCGGATCAAGGAGTCCGCGCCGGGCGCCGGCCACCGCGCCGTACAGGCTGCCGGCGGCGCACGGGAAAAGGCCAAGCAGGTTCCCGAACTGGGCCGCCGTCACCCGCGCGCGACCGCCGCCGTCCGCGGGCGATCGGACTGGGCGTCGGCGCTGCCGCCTTGATCGCAGGGCGGCGCAAGTGAGCAAGGCTCACCTATCTGCCGCTCAACTGTCCAGGGCGAGGAGAGCCGGGCCGAGTTCCTTGCCGAAGAAGTCGAAAAAGCCGTCCATGTCCGGGCCTGCGTTGATCAGGGCAAGCTGGTCGTAGCCGGCGTCGAGGAAGTCCTTCGCCACCTCGACGTGGCGCTGCGCGTCCGGACCACAGCCGAACTGCTCACGCATGTGCTCGGCAGTGACCAGCCTCGTGGCGGCGTCGAAGTTGACCGGGTTCGGCAGTTCCGCCTGCACCTTCCAACCGGTGATGCCGAAACGGAACAGCTTGCGGGCGTGCTCTGCCGCCGCGCCCTCAGTAGGCGCCCAGGCCAGCGGCACCTCGGCGTACCGGGGTCCCGTTCCTCCAGCCGACCTGTACGCCGAAACGAGGTCCTCGCGCGGCTCGGTCGCGAAAAGGGCGTCACCGAGTTCACCGGCGATTCGAGCAGCCGCCGGTCCGCCCGCGGCCACGACGATCCGGGGCAACTGGTCGGGTAGGTCAAACACCCGGGCATCCTCCAGGCGAAGGTGTTTGCCGCTGTACGACTGGTAACCGCCGCTCCAGAGCAGGCGGATGATCTCGATCGCCTCGCGGAGCATTTCGTGCCGGACCGCCACCGGCGGCCATCCCGCTCCGACGATGTGCTCGTTCAAGCGTTCACCCGCGCCGATACCCAGGGTGAACCGCCCGTCGGACAGCAGGGCCGTTGTCGCCGCGGCCTGAGCAACGATGGCGGGGTGATAGCGGATGAACGGGCAGGTCACACCGGTCGCCAGCTCTATGCGCTCGGTCCGGGCAGCCGCCGCGGCGAGCATCGAAAAGGCGAAACCCGAGTGCTCGTGCTCGGATACCCAGGGGTGGAAGTGGTCGCTCACCTCCACGAAGTCGAACCCGGCTTCCTCGGCCTGAACCGCCTGCCGGACGATCTCGGCCGGCGGGTAGGCCTCAGCGAACAGCTTGAATCCCAGTCTCACGATGAACCTCCACCTCTCCTCGGGCCGGCATCGGCCTCAGTCGCGGGGCTTCACGTCGTCGGCGACCTCGTCGGCAAGCAGGTCTACCTTGGACCTGCCGATGGGCCCGTCCTTCTCCGCGATGGGGCCGTCTTCCTCTGGTCCGCGGGTCTCGTCGAGCAGGTCGTCCACCAACGGCTCGTGGAGGTTGCCGCTGAAGGCCTTCGCAGGGCGCTCGGTCATGGCACACGTCTCCCTTCCGCAACTGAAACTTCGCCGGTACCCCGCTTCGGCCCGCCCATGCGCCTCACGCGCGGACGGCGACCACGATCGCGTCATTCCCGTGGCGCCAGACCGCGCCGGCCCGCTCGAACCCGTTCCGGCGCAACAGATCCACGTGCCAGCCCTCGCGTTCGAGCAGATCGCCCGACCAGTGCGCGAAGAGCCGCTGCCGCTCCTCCCACAACCCCGCGTACGCCGGGTCGGCGTACGCGCGTTCGTACCACTGGTCGCAGTTCTCGACACCGGTGGCGAAGGCCTCCCGCAGATGCTGCTGGTGCAGCGAGTCCGCAGCCGCACGGAGGACCGGCTCTGCCACCGGGATGTGGTCGGCGTTGACGAAAACACCACCCGAGCGCAGCAGCCGCGCCACCCCGGCATAGACCCCCGCCAATGCAGGCGCCGGGAACCAGTGCATCGCCGTCGCAGTCAGTACGGCGTCGAATCCGCCGCTGAGGCCGTCGGTCCAGCCGGCGTCGGCCAGTTGCCGGGTGAGAACCTCGACCCGGTCGTCACCGGCAAAGGCGTCGCGGGCCAAATCGAGCAGCAGCGGGTCGATGTCAACGGCAACAACCCGGGCAGTCGGGAAGCGGTCCAGCACCCGCCGGGTGATCGAACCGGGACCGCACGCCAAGTCCAGTACCCGGGCGGGCTGCCCCGCGAACTGCTCGACATGGTCCAGCATCAGCCGGAAGCGCAGTTCCCGATCCGGTGCATGGATGGCCTGCTGACCCTCCCAGCTCGTTCTGAGTTCTTCACGCAGTGTGATCATGGGACTCAGGTTGGACGCGGGGTGGGCTCGACGTCCAACACACAGTCGCACTAACGTCACAGCTTCTGGTTATCACTGCAGGTGAGGAGGGAAATGGACGTCGATCTGAGGCTGGTGCGGTACTTCCTGGTGATGGCCGAGGAGCTGCACTTCACCGCGGCGGCGCGCAGGCTCTACGTGTCACAGCCGGCCCTCAGCAACCAGATCCGCCGGCTCGAGAACCAGCTCGGCGCCCAGTTGTTCGACCGGTCAGCCCGCGGCGTGACGCTGACCGCGGCGGGCGAGGCGTTCCTGCCGCATGCCCGCAACGCGATCGCCGCGATCAGATCCGGTGTCGCCGACGCGACCGCCGCAGCCGGGCGCGACGAGGTACTCCGGATCGACGTGCTGGAGTCGGCCCTGGCCACGCCGCGCGCGGTACTGGCCCGCCTGCGCAGCCGCTTGCCGACGCTCCGGCTCGAGGTCAGCAGCCGCGGCACCCGGGACCAGCACCGCCGCCTGCTGAACGGCGAGCTCGACCTCGGTCTGTGCGGGTCGACCGCGCATTGTCCCGACGGGCTCGCCGAGCGGATCATCCGGCGCGAGGCTCTCGGCGTCGCGCTGCCGGCGAACCACCCGCTCGCGGCGGCGCAATCCATCGCCGTACGGGAGTTGACCGACGAGACGCACTACCTGCCGCGGGACGACTTCGCCCCGGAGTGGAACGAGTTCGTTCTGTCCTGCTGCCGGACCGCCGGGTTCACTCCCAAGAGACACCCGGCCAGCACGGACGGAACCGGCCCGGCGTTGGAGTTGGTGCGCGCTGGTGAATGCGTTGCGCTCAGCCTGTTGTCGACCCCCTATCCGGACGGCGTGGTGGTGCGCCCCCTGGACGCGGGCGTTCCGCCGTACGGGTGGGCGCTTCGCTGGCGCAACGCGGGCCGCACACCGGACGCAGCCCTCGATGCTCTGCGCCAACTGGACTAGCCCCAGTTGTTCAAGCGGACCGGTACCACTATGTAGCGGAACTCGCTGATCGGATCGCCGTCGAAGTCCGGCAGGCCGATCAGTTCAGCCGCTTTCGCCGCCTGGGTGAACGCCAGCTGCGCCACCGGGGCACAGATCGCGTTCAAGCCGTCCAGCAGGTACGCCGGGTTGAAACCCACCGTGACTGGTTCACCGGCGACACGAGCCTCGAGCGACTCCGACGCCTGCGCCTCGTCACCCGTGCCGGCATCCAGCGTCAAAGTGCTCTCGCAGAACCTCAGCCGGACCGGCGTATTACGCTCGGCCACCAGCGCCACCCGCTTCACCGCCTCGACCAGACCGGCTGTATCGATCCGCGCCCTTGTCGCGATGGCCGCTTCGGCCGGAATGATGCGGCGCACCTTCGGGAACTCGCCGTCGAGCAGCCGGGTGGTGGTGCGCCGTCTCCCGCCCTCGAACCCGACGATGCCGTCACCCGCGCCGGGTAGCGAGACCACGATGTCGGTCCCGGTCGTCGCCGCCTTCGCGATCTCGGCCAGCACTCGCGCGGGAACGAGCGCCGCGGCGGACACGTCCGGCGACCGGGGATTCCACTTGAGCTCGCGGACCGCGAGCCGGTAGCGGTCAGTCGCGAGCAGCGTGATCGTGGATCCCTCGATCTCCATCTGTACGCCGGTGAGCACCGGCAAGGTGTCCTCGTGACCTGCGGCGATGGCAACCTGAGCAACAGCTTGGGCCAGAACATCGCTACGCACAGTGCCGCTCGCGGCGGGGAAGTCCGGCAGAGCCGGATACTGGTCCGCGGGAAGCGTTTGCAGGGCGAAACGCGAACTGCCACAGGTGACCTGAGCCTTCGCGCCGTCAGCGGAGAGGTCGACGGACAGGCCAGGAAGGCTCCTGGAGATCTCCGCCGCGAGGCGCCCGGAGATGATGCACCTGCCGGTATCGGCGACCTGCGCAGGCACCGTGACGCGGGTGGAAGTCTCGTAGTCGAAGCCGGACAGGACGAGCTGTCCTTCCTCGGCTTCGACCAGAAGTCCGGCCAGGATCGGGACGCTCGGGCGACTGGGCAGGCTCCGCGCAACCCAGGCCATGGACTCGGCCAGCACATCGCGCTCGACGCGGACCTTCACCGTCGCGGGGCTCTCGCCGGGATTGACCGCGGGCACGTCATGATTTCCGACATGTCGGCAGGGTGCGGGTTCGAGTAGGTGGAAGGTCAAATGCATGAGTCACGAACGGCTAGGGTATGTATTTGTAAGGATATTTGACCGCGGTCCAGACATGTGCCGCGCCGTGACTCACAGTCGCGAGGTCAAGAATCATGGTTACCACCGCTGTCAGCATCACCGTCGACGAGCAGGCTGCACCGACAGATCACCATCCGAAGCAGCGCCGCGACACCACCACCCGGTCCCTTCTCGAGCGGCGAAGCCGCACCACCGACAAGGAAGTTCGGCAGGCTCTGCTGAACCAGGCCATCGAGTTGAACCTCGGCATCGCCCACAGCATCGCGAGTCGCTTCCGTGGCCGCGGTGTCGAAGCCGACGATCTGGACCAGGTCGCCTACCTGGGGCTGGTCAAGGCCGCCCGCAGTTACCGACCCGACTCCGGGACCCCGTTCCTGGCGTACGCCGTACCGACCATTCGCGGCGAGGTGAAGCGGTACTTCCGCGACTGTTCCTGGACGGTCCGCATCCCCCGCCGGCTACAGGAGCTGCAGGGCTCGATCGCCTCCGTGCGACCGCGCCTGGTGCAGGACCTGCAGCGCGATCCCACCTTGGCTGAACTGGCCCAAGCGCTCGGCGCCCAGGAGGCCGACGTGGAGGCCGCGATCGCCGCCGACGGCTGCTTCTCGGTGCTGTCGCTGGACCGCCCGCTCGACGGCGAGACGACGGCCAGCCTGGCCGACACGATCGCCGACGAGGAGGACACTTCGTTCGAGCGGACCGAGGTCGTCGCCGTGCTCGCGCCGGTACTGAACGAGTTGGCACCCCGCGAGCGCCGGATCCTCGAGCTCCGGTTCATCGATGGGCACACCCAGGCGGACATCGGCGCCGAGATCGGCGTCAGCCAGATGCAGGTCTCGCGGCTGCTGCGGAGCATCCTGGACCGGCTCCGCGACCAGATCGAGCCCCGCACGGCTGCCGCGGCCTGACCGCCGCCGTTGCCGGCAGCAATCCCAGGTGCGGGCGATCGGGGTCGTCGCCCGCACCCACGCCGGCGTTCGTCGTACCGTCGTACCGTGAAACGGCGGATCAGCGGCGAGCGGCGGAATTGATGCCTGGGGCACCGATCTTTGTGGTCCAGCTGCATGACG
This sequence comes from Kribbellaceae bacterium, assembly GCA_033851055.1. Lineage (GTDB taxonomy): Bacteria > Actinomycetota > Actinomycetes > Propionibacteriales > Kribbellaceae > Kribbella. The sequence goes on from JAWWPC010000067.1 coordinate 14,000, forward strand.
CGCGCCGGTTGCATTACGACGTGCGGCTGGAAGTGGACGGTGTGCTGAAGTCGTGGGCGGTGCCGCGTGGCCCGTCGCTCGATCCGGCGATCAAGCGCCTGGCCGTGCCGACGGACGACCATGAGATGGAGTACGCCGCTTACGAAGGCGTCCATGCCGGGAGCAAGTACGGCAGCGGCGCCGTCATCGTCTGGGACGCCGGCACCTACCGGAACCTGACCAAGGACAGCCGGGGTCGCGTGATCGAGCCTGCCGATGCGGTGGCGGGCGGTCACCTCAAGGTCGAGCTGTGCGGCACCAAGCTCACCGGCGCCTGGGCGTTCACCAGAACCGCCCTAGCTGGCGACTGGTTGCTGGTCAAAGTCCGCGACGCCGCGGCCGACGCAGCGCTGGACCTGACCGTTGCCGAACCACGCTCCGTACTGAGCGGCCTGACCATCGAGGAAATGGCCGCCACCACGCCCTGACCAGCCGGACCATTCATGCAACTCGGGACCGATGAACCCCGACACGCCGGGTAACAAGGGACCGACGAGTGGGGGGTGGGGTGTTTACCACGTGTTGAGGTGGAGGGCTTGGGTGAGGGGCTGGCGGGGGGCGGGCTGGAAGGTGGTGCCGATTGAGTAAGCCGTCGGGATCAGCGCCGACTGGCGGATGTCCTCGGGGAGGTCGAGCAGATCGGAGATCTCTTTCTCGTAGGTCAGGTGCAGCGTCGTCCAGGCGGTTCCCAGCCCGCGAGCTCTTGCGGCCAGCATGTAGCTCCACGCTGCCGGCAGGATCGAGCCCCACAAGCCGGCCTGGTTGCCGGCGGGCAACGACTTGGCTTGGATACAGGGGATCACCAGGACCGGGACTTCCCCCATCTTCTCGCCCAGATACGCGACACTCGAGCCGATCCGTTGCTGGACCGGCGCTCGCTTCGGGTCGTCGGCGTACAGGCGGCCGGCCGCGCCCGCGGACTCGAGGTACGACGCGACTGAGCGCCGGTAGTACTCACCGATGGCCGCGCGTTTGTCGGCGTCCGTCACGACCAACCAGTGCCACGTCTGCCGGTTGCTGCCCGACGGTGCCTGCAGTGCGATCTCGAGGCATTCCCGGATCAACTCCATCGGTACCGGCCGCTCGAGATCCAGGCGTTTGCGGACGGTACGGGTCGTGGTCAGCAGCTCGTCCGGGGTCAGCTCAAAGGTGGTCACACGCTCCAGTTTCCCAGTAGCCAGCAGACGTAGAGGCTGCTGGGTTCCGTACGTCGCCGACTGTAACGCCCGGCTGACCGCGATCGTGGGCCCAGCACCTATCCAAGAGCAGTTGGTTGCCGCTGGCATCCATCGACGACTCGACCTGTTGATCCAGGCCTGCGGCAACGATCTGACGTTGGTGGTGGCGAGCGCGTGACGCGGCTACTCGAACGGAGTCGGGTCGCCGGCGCCGCGGCGTACGATCTCGGGCACATCGTCGGAGAAGTCGATCACCGTGGTCGGCTCGGTACCGCAGTCACCCGAGTCGATCACCGCATCGACCGCGTGGTCGAGCAGTTCCTTGATCTCCCAGCCCTGCGTCAGCGGCTCCTCCTCATCGGGCAGCAGCAGCGTGCTCGACAGCAGCGGCTCACCCAGCTCGGCGACCAAGGCCTGGGCGACTACGTGATCCGGGATCCGGACGCCGACTGTCTTCTTCTTCGGGTGCAGCAGCCGGCGCGGAACTTCCTTGGTGGCTGGCAGGATGAACGTGTAGCTGCCCGGCGTCGAGGCCTTGATCGCCCGGAACACCGCGTTGCTGATGTGCACGAACTGGCCGAGCTGGGCGAAGTCCTGGCAGACCAGGGTGAAGTGGTGCCCGTCGTCGAGGTGCCGGATCGCCCGGATCTTGTCGATCCCGTCCCGGTTGCCCAACTGACAGCCGAGCGCGAAGCAGGAGTCGGTCGGGTACGCGATCAGCCCGTCCTCCCGGACCAGGTCGACCACCTGCCCGATCGCACGCCGCTGCGGGTTCTCCGGATGCACATCGAAATACCTCGCCATGCCCCGAGCTTAGTGTGTAGCCAACCGTGCGAGGCTGTAACCATGGCCGACGCGGAACCCGAACGGATCGCCTTCGGCACGGCCCGGGCCCGGTGGGTGCTGGCTACCACCGCACTCGGGTCGGGCATGGCCTTTCTCGACGGCACAGTGGTCAACGTGGCGCTGCCCTCGATCGGCCGCGACCTCAACGCCGATATCGGCGGACTGCAGTGGATCATCAACGGCTACATGCTGATGGTGGCTTCCTTGATACTGCTCAGCGGTTCACTCGGTGACCGGCTGGGCCGGCGGCGGCTCTTTGTCATCGGAGTGATCTGGTTCGCCGTGGCCTCGACGATCTGCGCGGCGGCGCCGACCCTGGAGGTGATGATCGCCGGTCGCGTACTGCAAGGCGTCGGTGGCGCCCTGCTGACTCCGGGAAGTCTGGCCATCCTGCAGACAAGCTTCCAGCACTCGGACCGCGGTAAGGCCGTCGGCGCCTGGTCGGGACTCACCTCGGTCAGTGCGGCGATCGGCCCGTTCGTCGGCGGCTGGTTGGTCGATAGCGGCTCCTGGCGGCTGATCTTCCTGATCAACCTCCCGCTGGCCGCGGTCACGGTGGCAATCGCCTTGCGCCACGTGCCGGAGACTCGCGACGAGACCGCTACCGGCAAGCTGGACGTCGCCGGCGCCGCGTTGGTCACCCTCGCCCTCGGCGGCCTGACCTTCGGCTTGATCAGCGCCGGCGATCGTGGCTTCGGGGACCCGACGGTGCTGGCCGCACTCATCGTCGGCGTCGTCTGCCTGGTCGCCTTCGTCGAGGTTGAACGGCGTAGCTCCCACCCGATGCTGCCGCCCGGTATCTTCGCCAGTCTCCGCTTCACCGGCGCCAACCTGGTCAGCGTCGCCGTGTACGGCGCACTGGGTACCGCCACCTTCCTGTTGGTGGTCTACCTGCAGGAGGTGCTCGGCTATTCGGCACTGCAGGCAGGCGCCGCGTTACTGCCGATGACCCTGCTGATGCTGACCCTGTCGGGCTACGCAGGCAGCCTCTCCGATCGCATCGGCGCGCGGACCCCGATGACGATCGGCTCGTTGCTGATGTCGTGCGGCTTCCTGCTCCTGCTGCGGGTCAAGCCGGGCGCAGGCTACGTGAGCGCCATACTGCCGGCTGTCGTGGTGCTCGGACTGGGCCTCGTATCGACAGTCGCGCCGTTGACCGCCACCGTGTTGTCCTCGGTGGAGGATCACCACGCCGGCATTGCCTCCGGTGTGAACAACGCCGTGGCGCGTTCAGCCCAACTGATGTCGGTCGCAGCGATCCCGCTGGCCGCCGGGATCACCGGCGACGCCTACCGCAACCCCGTTGCGTTCAGCAGCGGATTCCGTACGGCGATGTGGATCTCGGCAAGCCTTGGCCTTGTCGGCGCCGTAGTGGCGTGCGTCACCCTGGCAGACCGGCGGCCGGCCGGCGCCAAGCCTGCCCGGCCGGTTCTTGTTGCCAACGGCACCCATCACCGAAATTGCCCACTGGAGTCGCCACCGCTGTCGTCCTGCCCGGGCTCGACCTCCACGACGAGCGTCAAGTGACGATAGTGTCTCGTGATGCTAGTTTTCGCTGACCGGCGGACCGCCAGATACTTCTTCCGTACATCTACCGGCAGTCGCTCGATCGCATAGCGGAGCATCGTCCGCGGCATCTGCGCGGCATGCTCGTCGAGGAACGCGACCAGTTCTCCCTCGTCGACCCGCTTGCCTGCTTCGCGCAACATCCAGCCGGACGCCTTGTGGATGAGATCCGCCGGGTCGTCCAGAACAAGCGCAGCGAGCGCATAGGTATCGGCGGTCTGGCCCGCACCTATCAGCCACTGGGTGGCGACGATCGCGATCCGCCGCTCCCACAAGTTCGCCGAGGCGGCCAGTTCGAACAACAGGTCGCGCGGCTTGTCCACCAGATAGCCGCCGACGATCTGCGGAGCGCTGCAGTCCACCAGATCCCAGTTGTTCACGTATCGGGTGTTGCGGAGATACAGCTCGTGGATCGCGGCCAGCTCCGCCGGGTCCGTCGTACGGGGTTTCGAAGCGCGAACGGCCCGATCGGCAAGCAACGCAAGAACGGCCAGCCGGTGCTCGTGGATCGGGCTCGTCAGTCCACGCTCCAGGTCGACGAGTGGCAGACCGGCCAGCCGGTAGGGCCTGATCAAGGCGCGTAGTGCGGACAGCTTCACCCCGATGATCTGGTCGCCCTCGCCATACCCGCCGGGCTTGAGCTGGAAGTACCGGGCGAGGACCAGCGCAGTATCGGGATCGGCCGCAGCGTCGATCGAGGCGAGGAGTTCGTCGACAGCGTTCAGATCAGCAGCCCTCCGGTCACCCGCAGGTTCTGACCGGTGATCCAGCGGGAGTCCGGACCGGCCAGGAACGCGACCACGTCGGCGACATCGGCCGGTTCACCCAGCCGCCCGAGGGCCGTCATCGCCTTGACCGTCTCGAAGGTCTCGTTCGGGTTGGAAACACGCAGCAGATCGGTGTCGGTGGCGCCTGGCGACACACAGTTGACCGTGATGCCGCGCGGCCCGAACTCCCTCGCGGCGACGGCGGTGAACTGCTCGATCGCGGCCTTGCTGGCAATGTACAAGGCGTTGCTGGGCACGGGAATGACGGTGTTCATCGTGGAGAAGCTGATGATCCGGCCGCCGTCGCGGAGCACCCGGCCGGCCTGTTGGATCGCGAAGAACGGACCCTTGGCGTTCACCGCCATCATCCGGTCGTAGTCGGCCTCGGTGGTGTCCACGATCGGCTTGACCAGGTTGATCGCAGCGTTGATGACCAGGATGTCCAGACCGCCGGTGGACTCGGCCGCGGTGGCGAACAGCTCGGGCAACCCGGCGAGGTCGGCCTGATCCGCCTGGACCGCGGTGGCGGCGCCGCCTTGCTCCTTGATCTCGGTGACCACCCTGTTGGCGGCGCGCTCGTTCTCGGCGTACGTGAAGGCGACGGTGGCACCTTCGGCGGCGAGTCGGCGGACGATCGCGCGGCCGATGCCGCGAGAGCCACCGGTGACGAGAGCGGCCTTGCCATCGAGCGTGCCCATCGAGGTACCTCCTCGGAGATCCGTTCCATCGCGGCCCTCATAATGCCGTTGGGACACGATCGGTACAACGTTGTGACCCCGAGGCGGTGGGCATACGGTGAGACCTGGGGAATGTCCCGGGGAGGCCGTCGTGACCAGCGACCCAGAAGGGCAGGACGGCGAACAGATGAACAGGACCACCTTCGGCACCGTCACCGAGGTCATCGAGGTCACCGGGTGCGTTGGCGACCTGGGATGACTCGTCCGGTCACGGTCCGGGACCTCGTGGTCGTCGGTGCGTCCGCGGGTGGCGTCGAAGCGCTGCGCAGCCTGGTGGCACAGCTGCCCGCCGACCTGCCGGCCGGAGTGCTCGTCGTACTGCACCTGCCGGCCGGCGGGACCAGTGCCCTGGCAGGGATCCTCGATCGGGCCGGGCCGCTTCCGGCCAGCTCGGCCCAGCACGGTGAGCCGATCGAGCACGGCCACTTGTACGTCGCGCCGCCCGACCACCACCTGCTGGTCGACGGCGACTGCTGTGTGCTGTCCAGCGGTGCGACCGAGAACGGGCACCGCCCGGCTGTCAACGCACTCTTCCGGTCCGCGGCACTGGCCCGTGGTCCGCTGGTGGCCGGCATCGTGTTGTCCGGCGTGCTCGACGACGGTACGGCCGGGCTGGTCGCGATCAAATCGCACGGCGGACTGGCGATCGTCCAGGACCTCGACGACGCGGCGTACCGCGGGATGCCGGAGACCGCGCTGGCCAATGTCCGGGCCGACCATGTCCTGCCGGCAGCGGAGATCGGGGCGCAGCTCGGCCAGATTCTCGGCGCCTCCCTCGAACCGGCGCCGATCTACGAGCCGAGCGCGCTGCTTCGCTACGAGAACGCATTGGCACAGAACCGGGACGGTGCCGGGGACGAGCTGGAGCTGGTAGGCAGCTACTCGGGCCTGACTTGCCCCGACTGCCAGGGCGCGTTGGTCCAGCTCGATCCTGGCCACGAACGATTCCGCTGCCGGATCGGCCATGCTTGGTCGGCCGACGCGCTGCTGGCTACGGCGGACCACAGGATGCAGGCTGCATTGTGGACTGCGCTGCGTGCCCTCGACGAGAAGACCGGGCTGGCCGGCCGAATGGCCGTCTCCGCCGAGGCTCGAGGCCACCGCGAACTGGCCAGGCGGTACGCCGGAACGGCGGAGGAGGCCGGACAAGCCGCCCGGATCCTCCGCGACAGACTCACCGCAGGCGAGTCCGAGGCCGTGACCGATGAAGGCGGTGCAAGATGAGCGGACGTAAGCCGCTGGTGATCGAGGTCCAGACCATCGGTGATGCACTGGTGGTGAGCCCGACCGGATTGCTGGAGGTCGCCACGGCGCCACAGCTGCGGGATCAGCTGCTCAAATGTATGGCGGACCAGCCCGGGGCCGTGATCGTGAAACTGCAGAACCTGGTGCTGGCGAAGGCCTACACGCTCAGCGTCTTCACCTCCGTCGCCCGGCTGACCGCGGGCTGGTCGGGGATCCCGCTGATCCTGGTCACCGGCACCGGCCATACCGCGGACTTGCAACTGCACTTCCAGGTGGTCGCACGGTTCATTCCCGTGTTCCCCGACCTCGCCTCGGCGCTGGCTTTGATGCACCAGCCACCCTCGCGGCAAGTGCTGCGGCTGCGCCTGTCTGCCGATCCGTACAGCTCGGTGGTCGCCCGCCGGTTCGTCGGGTCCACCTGTGAGCTGTGGCGTTGCGAGGAGGTCTCCGAGGACGCTGTCGCGATCGCCTCGGAGTTGGTGGGGAACACGGTCTTGCATGCCCGCACCGGCTCCGTCCTCCGGCTCGAACTCCGCCGCCAACTGCTGACCGTCGCCCTCGCCGACTGCGATCCAACCTTTCCGGTCCGGCGCTCGTCGGCTCTGACGGAACCGGGTGGACTGGGCCTCGGCATCATCGGAGCTTTGGCGACCGCCTGGGGGACGAACCCGACCTCGAACGGCGGCAAGATCGTCTGGGCCACAATCCGGATCCAGAGACAGAGCGCGGCAGCGGCGCTCAACAACCACTGGCGTCACAACCAGTAGCGTGGGCGGGGTGAACCTCACTCCCATGCCTGCAGCCGACGATATCGAGGACCTGCTCGGCTATCTGCGGGAGTCGCGCGGCTTCGACTTCGGCGGCTACAAACGCACTGGCCTGGTACGCCGGATCCGGCACCGAATGGATCGGGTCGGGATCGAAGGCTACCCGGCATACCTGGACCGACTGCAAGTGGATGCCGCTGAGGTCACCGCACTGTTCAACACCATCCTGATCAATGTCACCAGCTTCTTCCGGGACCCGGAAGCCTGGGAGCTGCTCCGCACCGAGGTGATCCCGGCACTGCTCGCCGAACGGAGCCCCGGCGATCCGCTGCGGGTCTGGAGCACCGGCTGCTCTTCCGGGCAGGAGCCGTACTCGCTGGCGATGCTGCTGGCCGAGGTGCTCGGACTGCACGATTACCTCAAGCAGGTGAAGATCTACGCGACCGACATCGACGACGAAGCCCTCGCTCAGGCTCGCCAGGCGTCGTACGGCGACGCGGAGCTGGAAGGCGTGCCCGACGAACTGCGGGCGAAGTACTTCGAGCGGCGCGACGGTCGCAACGTGTTCCATCCGGATCTGCGCCGGACGGTGATCTTCGGCCGGAACGACCTGGTGCAGGACGCGCCGATCTCCCGGGTGGACCTGCTGCTGTGCCGCAACACCTTGATGTACTTCAATGCCGAGACGCAGGAACGCGCGCTCAACCGCTTCCACTTCGCCCTGGTCCCGCGTGGTGTTCTCTTCCTCGGCCGGGCCGAGATGCTGCTCGGCCACAATCGGCTGTTCGAGCCGATCGACCTGAAGCAACGGATGTTCCGCCGAGTCGCGAACCGCACCTTGGCGGCCGGCCGGCCGGGCGGGAGCCAGCCCGAGCCCGCGCAGCGGCTGACCGATCGGCTGCACGGGCTCGCTTTCGCCGCCAGCCCGGTCGCCCAACTGGTGGTGGGTATGGACGACACGCTAGTGATGCAGAGCGACCAGGCCGGGAGCCTGTTCGGCCTGTCCCCGCGCGACATCGGCCGGCAGATCCGCGAGCTGGAGGTCTCCTACCAGCCAGTCCCGTTGCGTAGCCACCTTGATCAGGTACTAGCCGAGCGCAGGCCGGTCCGGATCTCCGAGGTCGAGTTCGGCCGGCCGGGTGGTGTCGTGCACTGGTTCGAGGTGCACCTCAACCCGGTGATCGACGGCTCCGAGCTGCTCGGCGTCTCGGTCGTCTTCCACGACGTCAGCGCGACCCGGTCGCTGCGAGTGGAGCTCAACCGGGCGAACCGCCAGCTCGAGGCCACCAACAACGAACTGCAGTCCACCAACGAGGAACTCGAGACGACCAACGAGGAGCTCCAGTCGACCGTGGAGGAGCTGGAGACGACGAACGAGGAACTCCAATCCACCAACGAAGAACTGGAGACGATGAACGAGGAGCTGCAGTCGGCCAACGACGAGCTCCAGATCATCAACGAGGCACTCCGGGAACGCAGTACCGAGCTGAACGACGTGAACGACTTCCTCGAATCCGTGCTGACGGCGATCACGGCCGGCGTCATCGTCGTCGACCTGGAGATGCGGGTGCTGGCGTGGAACCTGGCCGCGCAACAACTGTGGGGAGTCCGCGGCGATGAGGCCGAGGGACAGCATCTGCTCAACCTCGACGTGGGACTGCCGACCGAGACGCTGCGACCGCTGGTCCGGCAGGCGATCAGCGACCCCGCGTTCGTCAGCGAGGTCCGGCTGGATGCGGTCAACCGGCGCGGTCGGCCGATCAGTCTCAGGCTGGTCTGCAGTGCGCTCCGCAGCCCGGACGGTCGACAACGCGGCGCCCTGCTGGTGATGGAGCCGGTCGAGTAGCGCGCCGTATGGACCAGGTACCGCAAAACAAGGTGATTCTGGCCCTACCATGACGGCTGTGATCGGGGAGCCGAAGAAGCAGCCGAACCGGCCAACCGTGCAAGACGTGGCCCGGGAGGCCGGGGTGTCCCCGTCTACGGTCTCGCGCGCACTGCACACCCGCGGCTATGCGTCCCCGGAGGCACGCGAACGGGTCCGGGAAGTCGCACAGCGGCTCGGGTACGTTCCGAACCACATGGCCCGGAACCTCCGCAGCCGGACGTCGACCACGATCGGCGTACTGATCTCGGACCTGCGGAACTCCTTCTATGCCGACCTCGCCGCTGGTATCGAGGAGGTGCTCCGCGCCGAGGGCCATCAGATGGTCCTGGTGAACGACAACGGTGATCCGGCTGAGGAGATGCTCGCCGCGGAAACCCTACTGGCCATGCAGGTCCCGGGCGTGATCGTGACCCCGGTGACGGCGAGTTGCCCGAAAATGCTGAGGCAGAACGGGATCCACGTCGTCTGCGCCGACCGCGAGTTCGGCCGTCCGGGCGGCGACGTCGTGATCAGCGACAACAAGGCCGGGGCCCGGGAGTTGACCGAGCACCTGATCGGGCTCGGCCACACCCGAATCGGCCTGTTGATCGACGAGACGAAATGGTCCACCGGCGCCGGTCGGCTGGCCGGCTTCCGCGCCGCGCACACCGATGCCGGACTGGAACTGGACGAGGATCTCGTCGCCTACACCAGCTTCGGCGCCGAGGCCGCCCGCCGGACCACCAGTGACTTGCTCAACCAGCACAAGGTGACCGCGATCCTGTCGGCGAACAATGTGCTCGCCCAAGCCGCGCTGGCCGAACTGAAGGACCGCCGGCTGAGGATCCCGCAACGGATCAGCCTGGCCGCGTACGACGACATGCCGTGGATGTCGCTGGTGCAGCCCGCATTGACGACGGTGGACCAGCACACGGTCGACCTCGGGCGCAACTGTGCGCGCCTGCTGCTGTCCCGGATCCGGGACGAACTGCCGCCGAAGCGGCGCATCGTCCGGGTGGCCCCGCGGCTGGTGGTCCGCGGCTCCACGGGGCCGGCTGCGCGCGGGTAAGCCATCGCTGTTGCTGGAAGCAACAAATTGGGCCGGGCGGTAGCAGGTCGGTGCACCTGATCTGCGAACTGGTCGACCGCTGGGCGATGGAAACCGAGCTTCGCTAGCGTCCCGGTGCAGGACGCTAACGCACAGCCTCGGTCCACGGACGTGCAGTCCGGCGGACGATCTCGGCGATCCCGCTCAACCTGTCGCGGCACGGCCCGGCGAGCACGGGGCCCGGGTCGTCCGCCGCGAGTGCCGGGGTCCACAGGAAGCGGCCGGCGAGGATCCCTGACGCACCACCTCTGCAGGCCAACTCGACCGCTCCAGGGAAGTCGTCTTGCGCGACCCCCTCGGACTGCACGACCCACGGCCCGTCCAATGTCTCGGTCAACTGCACGCAGGTCTTCACGATCGCGTCCGGATCCCCCACGCCCCGGCTCGGCACCTGCGCCTTGTAGAGGTCGGCCCGGACGTCACCCAACGCCCACGCTGCATCGACGATCGCCGTGTCCCGCTCGAAGTCATCCTCACCCGGCGCGGGCTGGACCACTGACTCCAGTACCGAGAGCAACCCTGCCTCGGAACACCGCCAGACGAATTCCTCGGCCATCTGGAGCCGGCGGCGCTGCTGGTCGTCGCGCCTCCAGATCACCAGTAACTTGAGCGCCACCGCACCTTTCGAGCGGGCGGCCTGCGGATCGACCTCCTCGTCCAGGTGGGTGTCGGTGACCGGCCCACCCCGCTCTTGGGTCAGCCGATCGGCGGCGAGGATCAGGCCGGAAGGGACCGGTACGTCGTACCCATCGTCGAGCAGGAAGCCCGAGGCCAGCGGTGCGAGGTGCTTGGCCACGGCCGCTTTGAACCCGGCGATCGACTCCGGCCCGTCCGGGCGGCCGCGCTCGGCCAGCATCGTCCGCAGACTCTCCCGCTGGTCCATCGCCACCATCGCGATCGTGCCACCGTTGTACGCCAGTGCGTCCAACTCGTACGGCATCTCCGTGGACATCGGACTCCTCAGGTCGGCTACGATCCGTGACCACCCTATGAAGTCGATACCATCGCTGGCTATTCCATCGCGAACCAATTCAGGGGACCACTGTCACCGGCCAGTGCCCGGCGCGCACCAGCCGGGTCGCGATGGATCCGATCAGGCGATGCCCTGCCTGCTCCGACGAGCCGACCACCACATTGTCGGCCCGCAGCTCGATCGCCGTCTGGCGCAGCTCGTAGAACGGATCACCCCGGCGGACCATGAACGTGATGGGTATGCCCATCTCCACCGCACGGCCCCGGATCAGCTCACGCTGTTCCTCGATCAGCGCATCGACCGTCGCCACCTGGGCGGCGGCGACCTGGTCCGGCATCGTCGCCGTCCAGACCGAGGGCGAGGCCACGTAGACCACCACCAGCCGCGAACGCTGGCGCCGGGCCAGCCCCGCGGCATAAGCCCCGGCCCGCAGAGCGGTGCGAGATCCATCCACGCCCGCCACGATCAGCAGCGGCCCGTCGGTACCCAGCTCGAAGCGGCCCTGTGTCACGTCGGGGCCGTATTCCTCGGTGAGCTCGATCATCTCCGGAGGCTACCTCTCCGTCTCCATCCGGCAACCGTACGCGGCTGCCGTGCTGCGTTAGGACTCCTGGGTGCGATAACGTCCCTTCCCCCACTTCACGAAGAAGGAACCTCGATGGGCGAGAGCTCCCCCAAGATCATCGTCGTCGTCCCGACCTACAACGAGCGGGATAACCTGCCCGTGCTGGCCGGCCTGCTGTCCGACCTGCACCTGCCGGGTCTGCAGATGCTGGTGGTCGACGACAGCTCCCCGGACGGCACCGGAGAGGTCGCCGACGAGCTGGCGAAGGCCGCGCCGGACCAGGTCGGCGTACTGCATCGAACCGTGAAGGACGGCCTCGGCCGCGCCTACATCGCCGGCATCACGCGCGCCCTCGACGAAGGCGCCGACATAGTGATCCAGATGGACGCCGACCTGTCGCATCCGCACTCGGTGATCCCCGCGATGGTCGAGAAGCTGACCACGACGGACGCCGCGCTGGTGATCGGCTCCCGGTACGTCGAGGGCGGCTCCGCGGCGGCCGAGTGGGCCTGGCACCGCCGGGCGCTGTCGGCCTGGGCGAACTTCTACGTGAACAGCCTGCTGCGCCTGCACATCAAGGACGCCACCGCCGGCTTCAAGGCGTGGCAGGCGGACACCTTGCGGGCGATCGACGTGAGCTCGATCCAGAGCAACGGTTACTCGTTCCAGGTGGAGATGAACTACCGCACGGTCCGCCGTGGGTTGCGGATCGCCGAGGTACCGATCCGGTTCGAGGAACGCACCCGGGGCGCCTCCAAGATGAGCCTGCGGGTCCAGCTGGAGTCCGCGCTGATGCCGTGGAAGCTCCTCTTCCGCCGGTTCTGAGGCTCAGATCGACTGGGCGACGGACGCGGTCATCCGGCGTACCTCAGTGCGGACCGCGGCATCCTCCGGGACGTACGCCATGAAGCAGATGCTGACACTCACGTCATTGACCGACGGTGCGCCACGCAGCCGCGAGCAGTCGCCGACGACCGAGTAGGTGATGCCGTCGATCGTGCGCCTGCCGGTGAAGCCGACCCGGGCCGCCTCGCTGAGGTTGGGATTGGGCACCGGCAGCCGCTGGACCGCGCCGACCCGTACGCCGTGCAGACCCTCGCCTTCGGCGAACGCCGATGCGTCCATAGGCAGTACGGAAGCCGATTCGACCGGGTGCGTCGACAGGTAGAACGCGGCCTTCCCTCGCCCGTCGGAGGTCACCTCGATGCCGAGGTAGGGGTCGGGGCTGGTCAGTCGCCAGTCCTTCGCCACTAGAACGAAGACGCCCCGGTCGAGTGGCGTCCCGCGATCGACGTCCGGCTGCCGGCGAGGGTTGCGGGACGGTGTGACGACCGGCGCGCTCGGCGCCGCCAACTCCGGCACGGTCGACGACGCGACCGCGGGCCGGTCCGCGGATCCGGCGTTGCGCGTAAGCAGGTCCGCGCCGGCGAACACCCCGAGCGTCAGGACGACAAGACCGCCGGTCATCAGTGCGATCCTGCCTGGCCCCATCGGGCTCTGCTGCATCGACATGGCTCAGATGGACCGGGCGACCGAGGCCAGCATCCGCGTCGCGTCGCGGAACGCGGCGGTCGGGTCGTCCTTGCGCGCCTCGACGCACAGCGTGACGGTGACATTGTGGATCGACTCGACGCCGGTCATCGTCGTGCACCGGCCAGCGAGCGAGATGGTCGCGCTGTTCTGCCGAAATCGGCCTGAGAATGACATCTGCGCCTGGCTGCCGATGTTGGAGTTCGCCGGGCGGAGCTTCGTGACCCGGCCCTTCTGCACGCCGGCCAGATGGTCCGCCTGAATCATGATGTCGACCATCCCCGGCACCGCCGCCGCCGCTGGATAGCCGATCGGAGTGACGATGATGACGACGCCGCCCCGGCCATCGGCCCCCAGCGTGGCCGAGTACTTCGCGGCGCGGATCTTCCGCCAGCCCTTGGCCGGACTGACGTAGACGTCGTCGTACACCGCGATGCCGCGGTCGACGTCCTTCAACGTACGGCGCTTCTCGGTCGGCGTAGGCGAAGGGACGGGCGCGCTACTGGGCACGTCCGTCGGCTCAGGGGACGGCTCGGTCGACGTGAGACCGTCGGTGAATGAGCCTGTCGGCACCGGCGAGGCGGCCGTGTCGTCCTCGGCACCGCCGCCGCGGATCAAGACGACCACGCCGGCGCTGCCGACCAGGGCGACCACCAGTGCGACTGCTGCGGCGATTAACCAGAGCTTGTTCGTCCGCTTCGGCGGAGGCGGCGGCAAGAAACCCTGAGGTGCGTCATAGCCTGCTGGCACGTTGTGGCCAGGCGGCGGGCCATACGGGTGCGGCGGAGAACCGTACGGGCCACCGGTTCCGCCTTGCGTCGGCGCGTCATACGGCTGTGACTGAGGCGGCCAGTGGTCGGCGGGCGCCTGGTAGTAGGCCGGTGGCTGCTGGCTCGGGATGCCGTACGGCAGAGTCGGTTCGTCATCGCTGCTCGGCCGGGGGTGCGGCCCGGGCAGGGGCGGCTGGGGAGACGTCTGGTCGCTCACGGCAGGAGCCTCACTCGAATCGGGGCGGGCGAACGCAACGGTCCCCGATTCCGACCTGCAGAGGCTACAACATCCGACCGGCCGGGAACCGATATTCCGGATCACGTGGCGCCTTGCCGCTTCGCAGTCCTCTCAGCCGTAGCCGAGCTGGTGCAGTCGTGCGTCGTCGATGCCGAAGTGGTGCGCGATCTCGTGCACGACCGTGACGTTCACCTCATCGACGACGTCCTCGACGGTGTCGCAGATCCCGAGGGTCGGGTTCCGGTAGATGGTGATCCGATCCGGCAGCACGCCGCCGTAGTACTGGCCTCGCTCGGTCAGCGGGATGCCCTCGTAGAGGCCGAGCAGATGCGGATCACTCGTCGGCGCATCGTCCTCCACGAAGATCGCCACGTTGTCGAGCAGCGCTGCCAGCTCGGGCGGCACCAGGTCCAGCGCCTCCGAGACCAGCACCTCGAAGTCCGCGCGGCTCATCTCGATCACTCCGCCAGCCTAGGCAGACACGGCACTTTCCGCCCGGTACGACAGCCCGGCCGCGAGCCCCGTCGCCTGAGGCCGGACCGGCGGTATCTCGTTTTGGAGCGCGGGCCGGTCTCCTCTATGCTTGCGGACGTCCCTGATGCAGGAGCTTCGGCTCTCGCGGGTCCGAGTCCCCATCGTCTAGTGGCCTAGGACGCTGCCCTTTCAAGGCGGTAACGCGGGTTCGAATCCCGTTGGGGATACGGTCGAAAGGCCGTGGCTAGAACAGTGCGAGTGATGGTGTAGCATCGTCGCGCGATCTGGCCCCGTAGCGCAGTTGGTTAGCGCGCCGCCCTGTCACGGCGGAGGTCGCGGGTTCGAGTCCCGTCGGGGTCGCCAGGAGAGTGGCGGCGGTGGAAGTACACCGCCGCCATGTTTCTCTCCCGGTCAGGTAGCTCAGCTGGTAGAGCGTCCGCCTGAAAAGCGGAAGGTCGGCGGTTCGAGACCGCCCCTGACCACCCCTCTCACCTGCGGGTATGACTCAGCGTGACTATCC
>JAWWPC010000194.1:0-8828 GCA_033851055.1 Kribbellaceae bacterium
CCGCAACCAGGTCCGGGACTCCTTCGGTATCACCCTGGTCAACGAGCCCGTCCTGGTGAACAGCACCCTCTGACCCGGCGTACCAAACGGCCCTTCGCATCAGCCTCTTGCCCTGAGCTCAGGCCGGTGCCCTGTTGACCAGCCGGCGCCCGGGTACTGGGTGATCCCCACCATCACGCGACACTAGAACGTCAATGGCACCGGTCGTGTCTGGGAGCCAGCGCTGATAGTGACCCGGAAGTCGCTCACTCCAGATTCGACGATGAAGCCGCCGGCGAACTGGGTCTGACGGTCAGCGCACGCTTGGAATGTGACGGTACTCATGCCGTCGCTGACAGAAGTGTTGTTCGTTGGGGAGCGTCGTGGGTCGTAGAAGAGTGAGGCTCGGCCACGCTGCTCGTCGGGTATCACAATAGTGACGGAACTGCCTGGATTAACCACCACCAATGCTTTATGGAATGACGGCTTTGAAATTCTGCCGGTGCTCGCCTGTCCGGCCGTTCCACTCCGGACTCCGAAGATGCTGAGAGGGCCAAAGGTATAGGTGTATCGACGCCTGGCCGCCGTGAGTTCGCCGTGCACCGATTCCCCGCATCCCACCCGAAGCTCCGCTGCGGGGCGAGAGTCCCGAGGCGTTGGCTCCGGATTGCGGTCCAGGTTTATCGAACACGCGGCAGTTCCGAATACGGCAGCCGTCAGGACAAGTTTGGCTAGTCGACGCTCAACCACGTATAACTCCGATCATCGCACCGAGGAAGATCCCGAGCAGCGTCACCCGCGAAGATACGCGGGCGATCAGCATGCCGGTCGGGATAGTCCGCCCAGCGATCTCGAGAGTGACCTGGGCCTTGTCGACTATGCCCCGTCGTATACCGGGGATCGCGATGATCATGAGCCGACCTGTGCCGAAGGTGATGGGAACGGCGACTACCGGCCAGGATGCCGGGTTGAGAACGGCGAGCGCGAGGGAAGCATGGAGTACGCCGTAGGGTGCCTCGGTTGCCAGACCGCTGCCGAGCGCGGTCCCCCAGATCAGACCCGCCCGAGCACCTCCATCTCGGACCCAGCCGGCCGGAACCCGCCGGTTCATTGCCAGTCGGCGGATCCCTCCGGTCAGTTCCAGCACTAGAAGCACGGCCAGGGCAAGAGCGACTGCATACGGAGATAGCAGGCCATACGAACGGGCGCCGTAATGCAGGAGGCCGAGCGCGAACATCAGCGCGGCACCTCCCAGGGCCATGCCCAAGAACAGAGCCGTGATCAGACGTCTTCGGGACCGACCGGCCCCTTCAACCGTCCCCAGGACGTTCATTCCTCAAGTGCTGCCATAGGAGATCAGCCCAGCCATGAGGGCTAGTGCCACCGCGACCACAGCTGAGATAGCCGACCA
This sequence comes from Kribbellaceae bacterium, assembly GCA_033851055.1. Classification (GTDB taxonomy): domain Bacteria; phylum Actinomycetota; class Actinomycetes; order Propionibacteriales; family Kribbellaceae; genus Kribbella. The sequence continues at coordinate 1,391 of JAWWPC010000194.1, forward strand.
CATTGCTGCTGGCTGCTCCGCTAGTAAAGGATGGTGGATCTGCATGCGCAGAACCCCGAGCAACAGTCTTCGTTGCAGCAACAGGGGCAGAACTTGGCCCGGCAGTCCCGGCAGAGATGACGCTTACCCGCAGAGCCAGCGGTATACCACCAGCCGCTGCCGTAAATGCAGCAGTCGTCGCCGTCAGCACCCCCATAGGGGTCGCTGCTTGTACAGACGACCATGGAGCTCGGGCAGCCTCCGGCAGGCGTGCAGCCAGAACAGGTCTGTCCGCAGGGCGGATGGCACTCATAGGAGGAGGCGAACGCCTTGTCCTTGCCGTTCAGAGGCCCTAACACCGCCATGGCGAACGCCGATGCCATGAAGCCTCCGCCCTTGGCCAGCGCAGATCGGCGGCTCAGCCGTGAACTGGTGCGTCCGATAGCCTCGGTTAATCGGTCGTCTCGTGTCTTGAGTCCCCGTCGCACACTACCCTCCCTGTGTTGTGCTCGACCTTCGCATCAACCGGCTGCGGCGTGCTCAGCCGGTACCCCGCACAACGTCGCGAACTCGGCCAGCCTGGCTTCGCCGCCCGCCATTCCCTTCGCGGCCACACCACCACGGGCATCGATGACATAGGCAAAGGGGACGGCGACGGCGTCGAAGCGGTGTCCGGTCTCCTGGTCGGTTGGGATGACGACGCCGGGCACATCGTGCTCCCTGACATACGCTGCACTCTCGTCAGGATCGTTGTGAAAGAGCATGACGACTAGTTGCAGACCACGTTCATGGAGTTGCCGAAGGGTCGGCCAGAGCTGAGCGCATTCGGAGCAGTACGTTCCGGCAAAGAAGATCAGGTACGACTGAGTCGACCAATCGGACGGAGCCCAGTCACCATCCAACGCGGCGAGACGATCCTGCGGCGGCTTCTTCCCGACGGGGATCCCGCTTGCTTCCACCCCGCGCGCCGAGCCCATGATGATGATGCCCAACTGTCGGAACAGCACGGCGTTCATGACGACCAGTGCCAAGATCACTATCCACTGCGCCAGCATTGCGCCGATCAACCACGTATTCATGCGTCCTCCAGGTCCGGGAATCCGTTGAACCATCGGCGGTCGTTCTCCGCACGCTTGGCGGCACCCCGGTGTACATGCCGGAGGTCGGGTAGAACCACAGAGAACACGAAGGCCAGCGCGAAACCGCTCAGCATGACCAGCAGACCCGAGCCGACGCCGATCGTCCGCACCTCGCCAACCTGGGAGAACGCGAGCACCGCCAGCAGCAGGTCTGCGGCCGCGAGGCGCCAACTGACCCTATGCTTGTCCGACCCCCAACAGCCGCATGGCACTGAGCCTCTCCGCCATAGCATGAACGCCACACCCGCTGCGAGCGCTAGATACAGCACGCCAGCCGTGGTGAATTGAAGAGCCGGGCCGATGGGCTGCAACAGCAGTACGACCACGAGCAATTCTGCCAGCAACAGCAGCCTGTGCTGCAGTGGGCCAAGAGGAGACGCCGCTACCGGCTGCCACAGGAGCGCCCACGCATTAGTGACCACTGAAACGACCAGCGGACCCGCGAGAACGATCGCGGCGAGGTCGGCCGCCGTCACGTTCGTCATCCGGCAACCAGGCGTGCTGAGACCACCTTGACCTCGGTGGCCGGGCTTCCCTGAGCGCTTATGGCCAGGCCGTTCAGCCGATCGAGGGTGCCAGCGCTGCCCACTACATGACCGAGCAACGGGTAGACAGGGGCGAGCCTGGGCAGATCAGCCAGACACACGAAAAACTGCGAACCGTGCGCGCCGCGGCCGTCCACAGAACCTGAACTCGCCAGCGCCACATCACCCCGGCGATACACATGCTTGCGCGGAGTTTCGCCATCGAACAGATAGCCCGCGTCGCCGTGGCCCGCCCCCAAGGGGCAGCCGGTCTGAGCGATGAACCCGGGCACGACTCGGTGGAAGGTCAGCCCGTCATAGAAACCCTGGCCCACCAGGAACACGAAGCTGTTCGCAGCCCGCCGACTGAGTGCCGGATCGACAACCAAATCCAGCGCTCCCACGGAGGTTGTCAACATATAGCGCAGCGGTCGACTCCCGATCGTGACAGCCGGTTCGTCGAACGTCAGCCTCTGTCTCATCAGCCACCCCTGTTCCGAGAAGGGAACCCGCCAACGACTACTCGACTCAAAGCAGCAGCATTTCGGACCGTAACAAGCACCTGATGCCAAGACAAGGGCCAAGGGTGCCAGCGCGGTCTTAGTCGTGTCGGTTTTAGAACTCTTCAGCGCCGGCATTAATAATGTGGTCAATCGAACACACTGAGCGATCATTGCCAGCAGCAACAGCTTGATTGCCTAGGGCCCATGTCAAGCGTTTGACCCAATTCAATGGCGTATCGCTTAACAGACAGTGTTTGCGTCAGCTCGTCTGTTACCGGCGACCGCGGGTGGCATTCTTCTCGCTCATCGGCCCGACCTTCAGGGCGGTTAATAGCTGAGTTCCGCCGCTGATGGAACCTTGCACTTTGCCGAACGTAGTGGATGGCGTCAAATGTGCAACCGTTTCGGCGTTGCAACGAAGGTGACGACGTCTCGAGCGGCTCCTCGGAACTTGGTGGGCAGGGCCGGCGCCGACGACAGGGATCAAGACGCCGGCCCCGCCGTTCAGGGTGGGGCGGAGCTATTGGAACTTGGTGAAACCGGACTTCCTCGGAACATCACCCAGCGTGTCCTCTGCAGCAACCCGTGAGGAGGGCATTGCGGCGGGCACCTGCGGGCATCCGCGGCCTGATCAGCGCAGGGCCGCGGCGGCCAGTTCGGTCCACTGGTACATCTGGTGGTCACGGTTCAGGTCGATCAGGCTGACCGACCGAACTGTCAGCTCGGCCGTCTGTTCCTCGCTCTCCGCCAGTACGTCGACCAGCGGTGCGGCCGGCTGGGCGATGTTCCAGTAGCCGAGGGAGACGTGGGGCCGGGCCCATTCCGGTGTCTCCGGGATGCTGTCCGGGCCCCACACGTCGCCGATTGCGTCGCGGAGTGCGCGGCGTACCAGTCGGAGCGGTTCGGCCGGCCGGACCGGCATCTGCACCGTCTCCGCATCCACCTTCGCCGGGCCGATCGTCACGTCGAACCGATCGAGCCGGGCACATCGTTCGCGCGCCGCACCCACGATCCGGTCCAGCTCACGGCGATCCACCCGGTCGCTGAAGCCGACGCCCTGCATGGTCAGGTGCAGCCATTCCAGCGGCACCGGGGTGATCCCGGGCAGCCGACCGATCACCGGCCGGTACGACGAGAACAACCGGGCGGCCGCGGGTTGATCGGTGAACGTGACGTGCCAGGTATAGAAGGACCGGCCCGGGCGCCAGCCCGGCCGCCAGTACCAGTGGTCGCGGACTTCTTCGGTCATCCTCACTCCAGTCTGTCGATCCGCCCGCGCGCGGTGGCGGGGCGTCGTACGAACTCGCGAATGCGTTCGTGCATCGCGCGGGCTTTGGGTTCAGCGGCGTAGCGCTCGGTCCGGGTGATGGCCGCCACCTCGCTGATCCGGTGGATCAGCGGGCGGACGCGGTACTCGGCCGGGGTGTCGAGGATGGCGGCGAGGGCCTCGACGGCGCCGTCCAGCTCGCCGAGGTCGAGACGGCCCTTCACCTGCTGCAGCCGGACCATCCGCTCGGAGCCGTAGTTGCGGGTCGCATGCGGCGCCGACTCGAACAGCGCGACGCCCCGGTCGGCATGGTCGAGCGTGAACTGGGCTTCCCCGAGTGACAGGTGCGCGTCCGACCAGATCCCCTCGGCGCGCTCCGGCGTACAGAGGAAGGGCCCGCCCAACTCGGACACCCGGGGGTTGGTCACCGTGCGCTTGGCGTTGTCGAGTGCCTCGCGGGCCCGGTCGATGCGGCCGGTGCGGGCCAGATCGAGCGCGACCACGCTGGCGAGGAACACCGCCGACGTACCGCCTGCATACCGGAGGCCGTCCTCGGCGTAGTCGGCGGCGCGGACGAAATCGTCCTGCCAGAAGGCGGCCGTGTGCTGCGTCGCGCGAACCCAGGCCCGCAGCTCGTCGTGGTCGGCGCCCTCGGCACAGGCCCAGCCAGTGCGGGTGTGACTCTCGGCGATATCGGGTCGGCCGAGATCGACCGACATCCAGGCCAGCAGCGTCAGCGACCAGCCGGCCGCGGCGAACAGGTCGCGGGTCTGGTTCGGTGGCTGACGGCCGGCGAGCAGCTTGAACGCGCGGTCGCGGATCGCCCGGCTGCGGAGGAACAGCGGCTTGGTCGGCACCCTCAGGTAGTTCTGTGCGATCCGCTGGATGTCCGCGTGCATCTGCTCGACGGTCAGGTCGCCCACGTTGGACTCCTCGGCCAGCGCCAGCAGGGCGACCGACTCGTCGCCTGCGTCGACCAGGTCGTCCTCCAGCCCGATCGTCGAGCAGGACATCAGGTCGAGCTCGAGCGGGGTCACGGTACCGGGCGGGGCGAAGCCGAGCTCGTTGTCGGAGGCAACGTTCAGGACCTGCCGAAGCCCGGACCGGTACGCCGCACCCGGCCAGCGAACTGCGCCTCGTTCGAGTTTGGCGATGTAGTGCCCGTCCAAGTCGTACTTGGTCTTCGTGGTCTCCCACAACCAGGCGCAGACCGCCTCGGCCAATTCGGCGCGGGACATGTGCTCACCCGGTGCGCGACGCGACGGCGTCCGCTCCCGTGCGGCGCGTAGCAACCCGTTGACCTCAGACATGCGGCAAGAGTAGGGGCGTAAACACACTGCGCCACCAGGAAAACGGTCCCTGTGGACGACCTGCCCCGACCTGCCCTGAGCTGCCCCGTCATGCCCCGTCTGGCGCACCGTCCTTCTCCGGTGATGGAGTACCGGTCATGGATCGGACCGAACGAGATCAGCTCCTTGCACAGGTACGCGACTGGTTCGACGAGGCCGGCCAGGTGGACCATTACAGTGCCGAAGCGCGCAGCGGGCCGTCGCCGGCAGAGAACATTCTGCTGACTGGTTTGCCTGCGCCACCTGCAGCCGTGCTGGACATCGGCTGTGGCGCGGGACGGATCGCTCTCCCGTTGAGCAAGCAGGGCTATCAAGTGACCGGTGTCGACGTCAGCGAGGTGCTGCTTGAAACGGCCCGCGGCTCGGCGGCGCGGCAAGGGCTGACAGCCAGGTTCCAGGTAGTGGATCCGCTGATCCTGTCGTTCGACGCGGAGATGTTCGACGCCGCACTGGCGCTGAAGGTGTACTGCTACATCCCGTCCAAGGAGAGCAGGGTGGCATATCTCGCCGAGATCGCTCGGGTGCTTCTGCCGGGGGCGGCCCTGCTGCTGACGGGCTACGTCGTACCGACGTCCGCGGCTGCGCTCGGAGCGCTTGTGGATGATGACCAGCATCATCAGGCCGCAGCTCGGTTCTCATCGCTGGAGGCACTCGACACCTTCACCGACGCCCGCGGGTACGTGCACTGGTTCACCGCGGATGCGTTATTGGCTGAGCTGTCCGATTCGGCCTTCACCCTCGAGCAGCGCCTCGATGATCCCGATGGCCTGCAGGTGCTGGTGACGTTGCGGAAGCGGTAGAGCCCGCCCGTAGGCTCGCATATTGACGGAAGAGAGGCCTGTGGCGGAAGCGATCACGACACTGGACGCAGGGCTGGGCTTCTTCGGTCGGGCGGAGACGGCGTTCGCGTTCCTGGAGAGCTTCTTCCAGGTGGCGCTGCCGGAGATCGACTCAGCGGTCCTCGATCCGCTGCACTTGCAGGTTCCGGATCAGGTGACCCAGGACCGGGCGGTCATCCAAAGAGTGATCGAGGAGATCGAGAGCGAACCGCGTCCGAAGCGGCGCTTCCTCGTCGTCACCGAACGCGAGTTCGACCTGACCGACCCGCAGGCTCGTTGGGACTACACGCGCCTGGCGTACTGCTCCAACCAAGCGACGGTCTGGAGCCGGGGTCGGCGAACCACGTACTTCGAGGTGGCGGATCAGTACGCCGCGATGTACTGGCTGCCGGACAGTTTGAAGGCGGCCTTCTTCGCGCAGTTGACCGCTGACGGGTGGGAGATCCCGTCGGAGTGGCTTGCTGCCATCGCGAAAGAGCCGAAGCCCTGGTGGCGCCGCGGGGTGTGACCGCAGCTCAGCTCATTGCGGGGAGTCGCTCGAGGGCCTGAGCTACCGAGGCCTGGAGTTCGGCGTCGTCCCAGGCGCGGTCGGTGATCGCGCCGGACAGGTAGGCGTCGTACGCGGCGAGGTCGAGGTGGCCGTGGCCGCACAGTGCGGTCAGGATGACCTTCTCCTCGCCGGACTCCTTGCAACGTAGGGCTTCCTCGATCGTCACTGCCAATGCGTGGGTCGGTTCGGGCGCCGGCACGATGCCTTCGGCCCGGGCGAACAGCACGCCCGCGGCAAAGCAGTCCGACTGCGGTTTGGCGACCGCCTCGATCTCACCGGTCTCGTAGAGATGGCTGATCAGCGGGCTCATCCCGTGGTACCGCAGCCCACCCGCATGGATCGGGTCCGGCACGAAGTCGTGCCCGAGGGTGTGCATCTTCATCAGCGGTGTCAGCCCGATCGTGTCGCCGAAGTCGTACGCATAGGTTCCTTGGGTCAGCGACGGGCACGCCGCCGGCTCCACCGCCCGTACGACGGGCGCCATCCTCCCCGCCCACTTCTCCCGCAGGAACGGGAATGCCAGCCCGCCGAAGTTCGAGCCGCCACCGGTGCAACCCACCAACAGGTCCGGCGTCTCGTCGACCATCGCGAGCTGTCGCAGGGCCTCCTCGCCGATGATCGTCTGGTGCAGCAGCACGTGGTTGAGCACGCTGCCGAGTGCGTAGTGCACGGTCGGGTCCTTCACCGCGATCTCGACCGCTTCGCTGATCGCGATACCGAGCGACCCGGTCGACTCCGGGTTCTCCGCGAGTATCTTGCGGCCAGCCTCGGTCAGGTCCGATGGACTCGGGTGCACCGTCGCGCCGAAGACCTCCATCATCACGCGCCGGTACGGCTTCTGGTCGTACGACGCCCGCACCTGCCAGACCTCGCACTCGAGGTCGAACTGCGCGCAGGCGAAGGCCAGTGCGGTACCCCATTGCCCGGCGCCGGTCTCGGTGGTGAGCTTCTTGATCCCGGCCGCGGCGTTGTAGAACGCCTGCGGTACGGCGGTATTGGGCTTGTGCGAGCCGGCCGGTGAAACGCCCTCGTACTTGTAGTAGATCCGTGCCGGCGTGCCGAGCGCCTTCTCCAGCCGGTGTGCGCGGTACATCGGGCTGGGCCGCCAGAGCCGGTACACCTCGAGCACCTCGGCCGGGATGTCGACGTACTGGTCCTGCGAAACCTCCTGCAGGATCAGCGCCAGCGGGAACAGCGGCGCGAGGTCATCCGGCCCGACCGGCTGGCCCGTGCCCGGATGCAGTACCGGGGGCGGTGGCGTCGGAAGATCGTGCAGGACGTTGTACCA
>JAWWPC010000316.1:0-3150 GCA_033851055.1 Kribbellaceae bacterium
AAAGAGAAAGAGGAATAAGTAAAGTAATCCCAGTGGTCCAAGTAGTCCTAGTAGTCCTCATATAGCTAGGTCAACTAGCTAGAATCAGAGTCGATGAATAGAATTGAGAATCGAAAGTGATGATGAGTATTGGGGGATATCGAGGGAGGCCATCCCTTTATTAACTATGGCGTGAGGTGACCTCTCAAACATACCCCGGATTATGTTTTGCAAGAGGTCTGTAGATTCACGCTGATTCCATGTGGTTGATTAATTTGGTATATTTGGAGGGCACAGGCGCCGCTGCCGATCAGTGATAACAGATCGGATAGGCCCATACCCAACCGAGTGAAGCGTGAGCTGAACGCGCTAGGCGGAGCCTGGGCCCATACAGATGGATGGTCGACAGAAGCTCGGTATTGTCTAGCCCAGATTGTGTGGCACGATTCCAAAAGGCAGTGGCCTCCCAGTCTGGAAATAGCTACTGTATGCATAAAGCGTAGCGTCGCTGTATTCGAAGTATTTCTTAAAACACTCAGAAGTCCATCTGCCTAGGACCTGTATCTGGTCATCTCTAATGCCACTGTCTTTAGCATGCTGGGCGGCCCCCTTCCTTATGCTGTGAAGGCTGTACCCCTAGGGGTTTATGCCGAGCCTCTGGAGATCATTCCGAAGAGCTGCTTGGACGACAAGACGTGTGAAAGCTTTACCCGAGTGATTAAAGAGCGGGGCGTTGAGAGGTTGAGGGTCGTTCTCGAAAAGCTGCCGAAGAGCCCTGACCGGACATGTGCCTGGGGCGTCCGGAGTCGCAGCTAACATTATGGAGACCCCTTGCTTCTTGACGTCGGTTTTACTGCGGGGCAGGATAAGTCTAGCATGGTCGTAGTTTGGGGAGAACTTGATAGAGCCCCTAGTGACTTTGGTTTGAGTGAAACGTGCAGATCGCGGCTGGTCTGTCGAGTTGTAAGTGATTTCACCTAACCGCATAAAACCGGCGAAAGCTACTAAGTAGCAAGCACGCAGATTGAAGTCCCTCGGGTTTGTTGGCCGAGAGGCAGTCACCTGAGTCAATATATCGAACGTAATAGGGAGGCGATCCTTTTTCAAGTTCCCGTACAAATCGATAGACCCTGATATCATTCTTTTAATTGTTGGGGAGTTGAAGACTTGATCGGGAGCTGCCCAGAACCTATCTACGTGGTAGCTCCGCAAGGCCGAGAGATAGATGGAAGCGGTCGATCCTTTAATTCTCTGGGACAGAGGACCATCTAGCTTGAAGGCAATCCATGCTGCAAGCTTAACCTCTGTGACTGGCCAAGCTGGCGAGTCAGGGAAGTACTGAATGCAAAATAGCTCATATTGCCTCTGTGGGTAATTGTACCGGGTTCTGACGGCTCTTGCTAAGCCATACCAGATCAGTTTTGCAACTTCATAGGAGGGGGCACTGATATCTCTTTGGAATCTAGCGGGAATTGCTTCGGTGTAAGAGGAGTCTGCCAATGAGGGCACAAGTTAGCTATCGTATTATTATCATTCCTTGATAAAGCGTCGGCCAATAAGTTTGTGGAGCCTTGAATCCATCTGGTACTAATAGTGGTATCGAAATTCGATGCTAAGAGAATGATGTGTCGTATTGGTACATAAGCCTCTTCTTTTGCGTTCTGGCCTCGTAGGCCCCAGTACGCACTAGTACTATCGGTGTAGATATTGACTGATAAACCAGACCACTTGCTGCACCAGAGGAAGAAGGCAGCTTGAATGGCTCGTAATTCGAGTACGTTGATATGCTCTCTAGCCATCCACTGATTATTTGGTATTGAGAGTGATTGACTCTGAGGAATAGAACTGTAGTCCAAATCGACAGTATAGAAAGCTCCTAGCCCGTATGATGTGCTAGCGTCGGTATAAAGGTGGATGACAGGCCGGTGTGTAGGGAGCAAAAGGATACCATTGAAATTAGGGAGCAAATGGTGCCACCAAAGTAAGTCGTTCTTAAGGAGCCGAGGCAGACGCTTCACATAATGCTCCGGCAAGTTGGTGCCGAATTTGGCTATGAATTGCCAAAGGTAATGCATAAATAGCTTGCCGAGTCGTACAACGCTAGTACAGAATGATAAGAAACCAGCTAATTGCTCGGCCTGATTCCGAGTCATCTGACCTGCCTGCAGAGCTTTAGAAGTCAAGAGCCTAGCTTTAGCTAGCTTTTCAGGGGGCAAGCGTGCTTCAAGCGCAATTGTATCGATCTCGATTCCAAGTACTGTGACTGTGGTACCTTGTACCTCTTTATCAGAGTTCTCAGGAATACCAAGAAAGTGGGTGAGCTGGTGAAAATGAGAGTCGTCAGTTCGTAGCTGATGCTTGTAGCCGTCCGGCACAACTCTGATAAAATCATCCAGGTAGTGAAAGAGCTCCCAACCTAGCCAAGCCTCCAGAATCCAGTGAAATGCCTCAGCTACTAAGTTGAATAGAAAGGGGGCAGTACGTAATCCAAAAGAGAGAACTTCCTCTTGGTAGTATCGATTTTCCCATTGAAATCCAAGTAACCAGCGCTGGTGAGACGCTACTGGTATGATTCTGAAAGCATCCTTGATGTCCTTTTTGACAATAATGGCACCCCGGCCTTTCGCTAAAACGGCATCATATATTTGGTATATATTGGCATAATCCAACATACCATACTCCTTTGGGATGTAGTCGTTAACAGACGTACCCCTTGGGTGTGATAAATGGTGTATCCGCCTCCATCCCCCGTCATGCTTAGGCACTAGGCCTAGCGGGGAGCACATGAAGGGCGGGGTACCAGAGCATAGAGTCACTCTCTGAAGACGCAAATCCTGCTGTATCTTTCCCTGGATAACATCAGGGGCAAGCCTAGCAGTGCGCAAATTTTTGGAAATGTGAAATTGCTCAGGGCCAACATATCCAATTTGACATCCATACGTAAGCATCCCTTGAATCAGAACACGAAGTTCTCCGGGGTATGGTTGAAGTAAAAACTCCCAAGCGGGGGTATAAAGAGGCGAAGGAGACTTCTGAAGTGGGGGAAGGGTAGGCTCATATACCCTAAAAAGAGGGGAGGTATTTGGGCGAGGTTGAGTCGGGAGTGGGGCGCCATGTGTAGTGAGTCGGAGTAACCAATCCGGAATAGAGGCCAAGCTAAGCACAGCTGTT
>JAWWPC010000344.1:0-2862 GCA_033851055.1 Kribbellaceae bacterium
GCTTCGTCCAGGATCACGAACGCGTCTGCGAGCGTGCGACCGCGCATGAAAGCCAGCGGTGCTATTTCGATCACGCGCTTTTCCAGCAGGCGGGTTACCCGCTCGTAATCAACCAGGTCGAACAGAGCATCGTAAAGCGGCCGCAGGTAAGGGTCGACTTTCTCCTGCAAATCTCCGGGAAGAAAACCGAGCTTCTCGCCGGCTTCGACCGCCGGGCGCGCCAGCACGATGCGATTCACTTGCTTGAGCATCAGCGCCTGAACGGCCATGGCCACGCCGAGGTAGGTCTTGCCAGTACCCGCCGGGCCGATGCCAAACACGATGTCTTTCTGTTGAATCGTTTCGATGTAGCGACGCTGCATCGCCGACTTCGGCGCGACCTGTTTTTTGCCGGCCGGACTGAAGCGCGATCGCGTAAAGTAATCGCGCAGGCTATAGGCGCGGTCTTCGGCGATTTGCGCGAACGCTTCGCGGAGTTCCTTGTCGGTAAATTGCCGGCCTTCGGCAAACAGGGAAGAGAAGTCTTCCAGGATTCGTTCGACCGTCTCGACGTCTTTGGGATCGCCGTCAACATTCAAGCTGTGCCCGCGCCCATTGATTTGGACATCGAGCAACGACTCGAGGTACTTGATGTTCTGGTCGTGAACGCCGAAAAGCGTTTCCAGCCCGCGTGGTGGAAGCTCGATTTGCTTCAACTGGTCAAACTTTCTCCTGGGTAAATTGTCGAGTGATTGAGAGGGTGAGTTTGCGGAATTCTCTTTTGCATAGGTACGTGTCGGACGCTACTACACGCCATCTAAAGTTGTCAATTCTGGCGACAGCATACCGTTGACGACTGAATTGACGGCGACTCTTTGCAAGGGACAAATCGTGACCAGACATCTTCTCATTAGCACCGCGGCTTTAGCCCGGTGATCGACATTGGGCTACGACCAGAAACCGTTTGAAACGGTTTCGGTGAGATGTCGGAACTCAATTTCACCGGGCTAAAGCCACGGTGCTAATGAGACGCGAGGAACTACGAAACTCAGCCTGAGCGCAGTCGAGGTTGAGGCCGCAAACCGCCTGCGCTATAGTCTTCAACAGCCACGATGCGGAGGGGTCGCATAATGGTAGTGCAGCGGTCTTGAAAACCGCCGTCCGAAAGGATATGCAGGTTCGAGTCCTGTCCCCTCCGCCATTTCTTTTTAACCACGGCTGTAGATTAAGCGCCTCCGCGTTGACTTAGGCGTTCGGTTGCCGTAACTTTCGATCCCCCATCAGGCTTGATTCGCAAAAAGCCGCTGCCGTCTGCTTCGACTGCTAATCTCTCCTGCATTGTTCCTGAGTTAAGGTTGGCAGCACATTCATCGCAAGGCTATCACCTCGTTTATCTTTAGGAGAATCTAATGGCCCGCTGCAATCCATCAATCAGCAGAGATTCTGCTGACAAGCAGGTAGCTTCAGACGTTGCATTTTTTTCATTGCGTCTGCGGCGACAAGTCTCTTCGGTGGTACTTTTGCTGTCGGTAATTTGCGCGCCCGTCCGTGGCCTTGCGCAATCGAAAGAGCAGGAGAAGCGAGGGCTCGGAATTCAACCTGGGCCCGCCCAAACACCAGCGTCCGTGACACCCGCCACTGCGAGCGATAAACCGGAGTTGGTGCTTCAAACAGGCCACACAAGATCCGCTAACGCAGTAGCCTTCAGCCCCGACAATCGCTGGCTGGCCTCTGGCGGCAAAGACAACGTCATAAAAATTTGGGACCTCGCGAATGGAAACGTTCTGCGAACGCTATACGGTCACACGAGCAACGTTAACGCCCTCGCGGTCAGCCCCGATGGAAAACTGTTAGCCTCGGGGAGCGGCGATATTAATGACAAGCGGGACTTAGGGACCTTCACTCAGGGAGGCGTTGTCGGCGGGGCGGAAGATAATACCGTAAGAATCTGGAGTGTTCAGACGGGACAACAGTTGCAGGTTTTCCGCGGGCATGAACTGCCCGTCGGCGCGATCGCTTTCAGTAACGATGGCCGCTCGCTGACGAGCGTGGGCGGAGACGCGGTCAAAGTCTGGGACGTTTCGGCGGGCAACGAGTCGCGTTCGCAAAAAACAAAATATGGATCAACCGGCATGGAGAAGCTCAACTCAATGCCCTCATTTTCGGTATTCGGTGGCGGTGACAAGGAGCGGAAACAAGAGTTGCAACGCCAAAAGAATTTCAAACTGTCGGCGTCGAAAATGGCCGTAAGTTCGAAAGGGCAATTCGCCGCCATCGGGCAACCTGACAAAGCAGTAAAACTCTATGATGCCCTGAGCGGGCGCGAGCTGCGGGACTTCCCATTCAAGGCAATTCCGGAAGCGGAGAACTCGAGCCTCGCGTTTAGCGCGGATGCGCGCCTCATCGCTTTTGCCAAAACGAGCGAGACCGTCAGCGTCCAGGAGGCCGCCACGGGCCGCGAGCTCTACAGCATCAATACCGGATTCAGCAAAACGCCGCAGCGGGTGCAATTCAGCGCCGACGGACGATTCCTGGTTACGGCTACCGATAACAACGCGGCGATGAAGTTGTGGGACGCTGCGACTGGTCAATTGATACGCGAGCTAAAGACTAATGGAGACGTTCTCGAGGGCGCCCGAGTGATTAGCTTCAATCGCGACAGCAGCCTGATTGCGGCGGTCGCGGCGGGAGCTAAAGCAATCAGAATCTTTGAGACCGCAACGGGGCGCGAATCTCGCACTCTGCAAACGGGCACGACGGACGAAGGGTCGCGCGCCGAGCAAGCGGCGTTCATTAAGACCATCGATCCTAAAACGATGGCGATGCTTCAGAAGCGAGACATCACGACGCCCGAACAGATCATTGAGGCGATCGAGGCGATGG
>JAWWPC010000080.1:0-9427 GCA_033851055.1 Kribbellaceae bacterium
ACGACGTCACCGTCCGCCGGGACCTTGAGCGAGGCCAGCGGGACCGTTGCTTCCTCATGCAGTACGGCGGCCAGCCCGGCGGCTCCCGCCAGCGCGGCCACCTCGGCCGTCGAGGCCAGGTCGGCCACTTCGCAGAACCAGGCCCGGCGGGATTGCTTGCTCGCCTCGAACGCCCAGGACCGCCACTTGGCCAGCGTCTTCGCCACCCGCTCCGGGTTGGACCGGAACTGGCTGCGCTCCGCATTCCATGGGACCACGAGGTCGGCGCCTACTTCGGTCAGCATCTCCACCGCCAGCTCGGCCCGCTCCCCCTTGGGCAGCGCCTGTACGACGACCAGCCGGGGGCTTGCAGGCGGCACCGACCAGCGCAGCTCGACGTCGATCGTCAGGCCCGACTTGGAGGCGGCCGTCACCGGACCCTCGACGAAGGCGCCGCGCCCGTCGGTCAGCCGGATCCGCTCGCCCGGCGCGATCCGGCGTACGACGGAGGCATGGCGACCCTCGGGTCCGTCGAGCACCAGCTCCGAACCATCGAGCTCAGCCAGGAAGAAGACCGCGAGTCCCATCGACGGGCAGTCAGTGTGCGCCGAAGGCGTCGCGTAGGCGGCCGAAAACCCCCTTGTGCGCGGCCTGGACCTGACCTTGCGGGCGCTCCTCGCCACGGACCTCGGCCAGTTGCCTCAGCAACCCCGACTGCGCATCGTCGAGCTTGGTCGGGGTCTCCACCAGTATCTGCACGATCAGGTCGCCGCGGCCCGCGTGCCGCAACCGCGGGACTCCCCGGGCGGTCAGCGTCATCGTCGTACCGGACTGGGTGCCGGCCTTGATCTCCAGCGGGGTCGGGTCGCCCTCGAGCGTCGGCAGGTCGATCGTGGTGCCGAGCGCGGCGGCTGTCATCGGCAGCTTGACCGTGCAGTGCAGGTCGTCACCGTTGCGGGTGAAGATCTCGTGCTGCTCGACCTCGATCTCGACGTACAGGTCGCCGGCCGGGCCGCCGCCCGGGCCGACCTCGCCCTGGCCGGACAGCTGCACCCGGGTACCGGAGTCGACGCCGCCGGGGATCTTCACCGTCACCGTACGGCGGGACCGGACCCGGCCGTCGCCGGCACACTCCACGCACGGGTTCGGGATCGTCGTACCGAAGCCGCGGCAGTTCGGGCAGGGACGCATGGTGCGCACCTCACCCAGGAACGAGCGCTGGGTGTGCGTCACCTCGCCGCGGCCATGGCAGATGTCACAGGTGACGGGTCCGGATCCGGCCGCGGCGCCGGAGCCGGAGCAGGTCGGGCAGACGACGGCGGTGTCGACCTTCAGCTCACGCGTGGTCCCGAAGGCCGCCTCGGCAAGATCGATCCGGAGCGGGATCAGCGCATCCTGACCGCGCCGCATGCGCGGCCGCGGCCCACGGGTCGCGCCGCCGGTCTGGCCGAAGAACGCGTCCATGATGTCGGTGAAGGTGAACGCCTGGCCGAAACCGCCACCCGCGCCACCACCGGTGGGGCTGCCCAGCGGGTCGCCGCCGAGATCGAAGATCTGTTTCTTCTGCGGGTCGCTGAGCACCTGGAAGGCGCGGCCGATCTCCTGGAACTTGTGGTGCGCGTCCTCGGAGTCGTTGACGTCCGGATGGTACTGCCTGGCCAGCTTGCGGTAGGCCTTCTTGATCTCGTCAGCGGAAGCGTCACGGCTGACGCCCAGGACCGCGTAGTAATCGGTGCTCATACTCCAGACCAAAAGTCGGCAACAGTGGTGGTTTTCATGAGTCGGCCAGGAGTTGGCTGACGTAGCGGGCCACGGCGCGAACCGCACCCATCGTGCTCGGATAGTCCATGTGGGTCGGCCCGACGATGCCGAGGGTGGCCAGCGCCTCCGACTTCGAGCCATAGCCGGTTGCGACGACCGAGGTGGTGGCCAGTTCCTCGTACGGGTTCTCGTGCCCGATCCGGACCGTCAGGGTCTGGGGGTAGGTCGCCTCACCCAGCAACTTCAGCAGGATGACCTGCTCCTCGAGTGCCTCCAGCACCGGCTTCACGTTGCGCTCGAAGTCGTCGCCGTACCGGGTCAGGTTGGCCGCGCCCCCGACCGCGACGCGCTGCTCGCCCTCATCGGTGAACGCCTCGATCAGCGTCGTCACCATGGCCGATACCAGCGACCGGTCGGCCGGCGGGAACGCGTCCGGTACGCCGGCCAGCACGGTCGTGGCGTCGGCCAGCCGCTGACCGGTCAGGGTGGTGTTCAGCCGGGAGCGCAGGTCTCCGACCAACTGCTCGGCGACATCCTCGGTGGTCTCGAGGATGCGCTGCTCGACCCGGCCGGTACTGGTGATCAGGACCAGCAGCAGCCGCCGCGGTGTCATCGTGACCACCTCGACGTGCCGCACGCTCGACCTGGCGAGCGTCGGGTACTGCACGATCGCGACCTGCCGAGTGATCTGCGCGAGCAGCCGGACGGTCCGCCGGACCACGTCGTCGAGGTCGACGGCGCCGGCCAGGAACGACGAGATCGCCTTCTTCTCCGCGGCGGACAGCGTCTTCACCGTGCTCAGCCGGTCGACGAACAACCGGTAGCCGGCGTCGGTCGGGATTCGGCCGGCGCTGGTGTGTGGCTGGGTGATGTACCCCTCGTCCTCCAGAGCGGCCATGTCGTTACGGACCGTGGCCGGGGAGACGCCGAGGTTGTGCCGGTCCACCAATGTCTTGGAGCCGACCGGCTCATGGGTGGCGACGTAGTCCTCGACGATGGCCCGGAGCACGTCCAGCTTGCGGTCGTCCAGCACGCGTACCACCTCTCTCCACCGTCGGCCTCGTTGGCACTCCTGGATTTCGAGTGCCAGTCTACCGAGCCGTACCGACAGCGAACCCCACTAGACGGGTCTTAGGCGGACTCGGGCGTTGCCCCCAACGGTACGGCGGCCGCGCGGTCGACCGTGCTCGCCACGTCCATCGGTTGGTCCTGGGCCGCTGATTCCAGTAGCGACTCCAGTACGTCGAGCACATGGAAGGCCAGCAGGCCGTCGGCCCGGTGAGGTCCGCCGTTGCGGATCGCCCGGGCCATGTCGGCTACGCCCACGCCGCGGCCGGTGCCGGCGTACCCACCGGCCACAGGGACCTCGGTCCACTCGCGGGCAGTTGCGGTCGCGATCTCCACCAGGCCGTCGAAGGTGTTGGGGTCCGGCACCGACAGGCTGCCCTCTGTGCCATGGATCTCGATCCGCGGCAGTCGGGCCGCCCATACATCGAAGCTCATCAGCACTGTCGTCAACGCACCCGACTCGTGCTCCAGTACACCGGTGACGTGCGTCGGCACCTCAACCGGGAAGATCTCGCCTGCTCTCGGCCCGGTATGGATCTTGCGTTGCTCCTTGGACCGCCCGGCGCGTCCACTCACTCGTCGTACCGGTCCTAGGAGGGTTACGAGGCTGGTGACGTAGTACGGGCCCATGTCGAGCAACGGGCCTCCCCCAGCCTGGTAGTAGAACTCCGGAGCCGGGTGCCACAGCTCGTGGCCGGGCGTGACGAACGAAGCCGTCGCAGCAGTCGGTACGCCGATGTCGCCGCGATCCAGGGCCACCCGCGCGGTCTGCGTGCCGGTACCGAGCACTGTGTCCGGTGCGCAGCCGATCCTGAGGTTGTTGGCGGCCGCGACCTTCAGCAGCGGCTCGGCCTCGGCAAGGTTGACAGCAAGCGGTTTCTCGCCGTACACGTGCTTGCCGGCCTGGAGCGCGGCCATGTGGACCGGCGCGTGCGCGGCGGGGATCGTCAGGTTGAGGACGATCTCCACGTCGGGATCGGCCAGCAAATCGTCGGATGACAAAGCCCTGATGCCGGGGTTTTTCTCGGCCACCGCCTGTGCCCTGGTCACGTCCAGATCGGCGACAGCCACCACCTCGACGCCCGGCAGTTTGGCCAGGTGATCGAGGTAGGTACCGCTGATCACCCCGGTGCCGACGATGCCGATCCTGGTCACTTGCTCGCCCACAGCAGCCCCCGCTCGATGATGGTCCGGACCTCCGGCTGATCCAGGTCGGCCAAGCTGTGCCCGGGCGTGCAGACGAAGATCCGGCCGTCACCCCAGGTGCGGGTCCAGACCGCCGGCATCGTCGCGCCGGCGATCCACGGATAGTCCGGGTGGGCGCTGAACGTGGTGGTCGCGAGCACCTGGTTGGTCGGATCGGCGTGGACGTAGTACTGCTCGGTGTGCAGGCTGAAGTGGTTGATCCCGGCCACGATCGGGTGTTCGGCAACGATCTCGATCTCGTGGTCGACGAAGCCGCCCGGGTGCGAGATGAACTGCCCGCCGGTGATGAAGCTGTAGTCGGTGTTGCTCCGGAACGAGTCGACGATGCCACCGTGCCAGCCGGCGAACCCAGTACCGCTGCGAACCGCGGCCTCCAGCCCCTTGCACTGCTCCGAGGTGATCTCACCCATGCTGATGCACTGCAGCACCAGGTCGGTGCCGTCCAGGTCGAGATAGCTGTCCAGGTCGTCGGAGACCGTCACCTCGAAGTCGTTCTCCCGCAGAAAGGGGATGAACAATTCGGTCGCCTCGACCGGGAGATGGCCTTCCCAGCCGCCCCGGACCACCAGTGCCCGTCGTGTCGTCACGCCGTCCGCCCTTCAGAATGCCGGTCCAGAGATCGGATGAGTCTCCCCGAGAGTAGGTGCCGCGCCACCCACCTTCAAGACCCGTCCCGGCGGTTGGATAGGGCTTACCGACCCTGGCCCGGTCGCACGCGCCGGCGACGACGTCGGCCTGCGGCTGGACGGCATTCAGCGCGACCAGGTTCTGCACGGCGACGTCTTGGCCTGCTGAGCATCCGGTTAGGGTCGAGGAATGAGCAACTGGACCGAGCTGGGCGATCGATGCTGGGTCCGCCGGTATCGCGAGTGGGACCTCAACATCGGCGTCGTGGCCGGTACCGATGGCGTGCTGGTAATCGACACCCGGGCCAGCGCTGCACAAGCCGACGAGTTGCTGTCGGAGATCCGCGAGCTCACAGCTGCGTCGGTGCGCTGGGTGGTCAACACCCACGCCCACTTCGACCACACCTTCGGCAACGGCGTCTTCAAGAGAACCGGTGCGACTGTGCACGCGCACGAGAACGCCGCCGCCCGGCTGGCCGTGCGCGGGCCCGCGTTGCAACAGCACTACCGCGACAACCCCGGCCCGGATCCGTCGTACCCGGGGATTCCTGTGGAGGTGCTGGCCGACGTTGCCGCGACCCCGCTGGTGGAGGTGGACCGGACTTTCGCCGTGGCTCGGGTGATCGACCTCGGCGATCGGCGGGTGGAGTTGCTGCACCTGGGCAACGGGCATACCGACGGCGACGTGGTGGCCGTCGTACCGGATGTGGACGTGGTCTTCGCGGGTGACCTGATCGAGGAGTCGGCCCCACCGTCGTACGGGGACGACTCCTATCCGCTCGAGTGGCCCGAGACGATCGACCGGCTGGCCGGCATGCTTTCCGCGACGGCCAAGGTGGTGCCGGGTCACGGCGCCGTGGTCGACGCGGACTTCGTGCGCGATCAGGGCGGCGACCTCGGCACGGTCGCCAACACCATCTCCGGCCTGCACCACAGCGGCACCTCGCTCGAAGCCGCGCTGGCCCATACCGACGACTGGCCATACCCGATCGCGACAGTCGAACAGGCGGTACGCCGGGGTTACGAGCAGCTCGGCATTCCCCGCCGCCCGACGCTGCCACTGATCGGGTGAACCCCGAGTACGCCGTCGAACTGCGTGCCCGGGAGCATCCGTGGGAGATCGAGGATTTCGCCTGCCGCCAGGTCGGCGACGGCACCTAGCTCGTCACGTACCTGCTGCTCCAGGGCGAGCGCGGGAGCCGTCGCTCGACGCCTGGCGGGCTCTTTACCATCAGGGAAGCAGCCCCTGGCTAGCCGGAATCCGTTGACAGGGTGAGCCCGCATCGCGCACGTTTGGGCGAAGCGAGTGTCGCACCTACCGGATCGGGTGAGAACGATGACCACTACCGAACAGGTTGTTCATCCGGACGGACGGGTCGAACTCAGCGACCAGGCGGCCGTCGTCGACAGCCGGTACGGCAACGCCGAACTGGCGCCGACCCGGCTACCCGAGCGCCGCTGGACGACGTACAACTATGCGGCGCTGTGGATGGGCATGGCCCACAACATCCCCAGCTACCTGCTCGCCGCCGGGCTGGTCGCGCTCGGGATGAACTGGCTGCAGGCCTTCCTCACCATCACCCTGGGGAACCTCATCGTGCTCGTCCCGCTACTGCTGAACAGCCACGCGGGCACCAAGTACGGCATTCCGTTCCCGGTCTTCGCGCGGGCCTTCTACGGCGTCCGCGGCGCGAACTTCCCGGCGCTGCTGCGGGCGTTCATCGCTTGCGGCTGGTTCGGCATCCAGACCTGGATCGGCGGCCAGGCGATCTTCGTGATCGTCGGCGAACTGGGCGGCAAGAGCTGGACCGAGGCGTCCGCGATCGGCGGTCACCCGTGGACCATGTGGCTCAGCTTCGCCTTCTTCTGGGTGTTGCAGATGGCGCTGATCTGGCGCGGCATCGAAGGCCTGCGCCGGTTCGAGAACTGGGCCGCGCCGCTGGTCACGATCGCCTTCCTGGCGCTGATGATCGCCATCCTGGTCAAGGCCGGCGGCTTCGGCCCGATCCTGTCGCAGCCGTCGAAGCTCGGCTGGGGTGCCGACTTCTGGAAGATCTTCCCCCCGTCGCTGATGGGCATGATCGCCTTCTGGGCAACGCTGTCGCTGAACATGCCCGACTTCACCCGGTTCGGCAAAGGCCAGCGCCAGCAGGTGATCGGCCAGATCATCGGCCTGCCCACCACCATGTCGTTCATCGCGCTGGTCTCCATCATCACCACCTCCGGCACCGTGATCATCTACGGCAGCGCGATCTGGGACCCGGTGGAACTGACCACCCGCTTCCAGAACCCGGTGGTGGTGACGATCGGCCTGGTGATGGCGATCCTGGCGACCATGTCCTGCAACGTCGCGGCCAACGTGGTCAGCCCGTCGTACGACTTCGCCAACGCCCTGCCGCGCCTGCTCAACTTCCGTACGGCGGGCCTGCTGACCGGTGTGATCGGCATCCTGATCCAGCCGTGGCGGCTGATCTCCGACCCGTCGATCTACATCTTCGTCTGGCTGTCCTTCTACGGTGGCGTGCTCGCGTCAGTCGCCGGGGTATTGATCGCCGGCTACTGGTTCGTGGACCGCACCAAGCTCTACCTGGCAGACCTCTACCTCCCCGGTAGCCGCTACTGGTACGCCGCCGGCTGGAACTGGCGAGCCGTCGTCGCCACCCTGATCGGGTCCGTCCTGGCGGTGGGCGGCGCCTACTCGGCGGGCAAAGGCCCCTTCCCTGCGGACGGCCTGATCCCCTTCCTCAAGCCGCTGTACGACTACTCCTGGATAGTCGGCCTGATCGCCGGCTTCGTCGCCTACTGGGCCCTCACCATCGCCTTCCCCGCCCTTGCCAACCTGTCGAAGCGGGGCCTGCGCCGAGTCATGGATCTGTATCGGGGTAAGCGATTGCGGACGCACTGAACCACCCAAAACACCCGACGCCACCCTCCCGCACAAGCCGCCCGGCACAACTGCCTGTCGCGGCCGATCTGCCTGTCGCGGCCGATCCGCATACCTCGGCTCCATCCCGGGAGGATCGCCCTCCCTGACCGGCCGCGAATCCTCCCAGATCCCACGACGCAACCCTCCCCTTAGCTGCCTCGAGAGAACCCGGGAGAATCGACCTCCCGACTCAGCCGGGACTCCTCCCAAAACAACCGACGCCACCCTCCCCAACAAGCCGCCCGGCGCAACTGCACGGAGCGATCGAACCGCCTACGTCGGCCTCGACTCGGGAGGATCGCCCTCCCCAACCAGGCAGGAATCCTCCCAGATCCCACGACGCAACCCCTCCTCCTCGCCGGCTCGAGAACCAGGGAGGATCGCCCACCCCAGTCCGCCGGGAACCCTCCCAAGACGAGCGACAGCACTCTCCCCACCGAGCTGGCCGGTGCGACTGCGCGGTCTGACTGCGCGGTCTGACTGCCCGGCGCGACCGAACCGCCTACCTCGGCTCCGTCCCGGGAGGATCGCCCTCCCCCAACCGGGCGGGAATCCTCCCAGATCCCACGACGACCCACTCCCCCTCGCCGGCCCGAGAGAGCCCGGGAGGATCGCCCTCCAGTCAGGCGCCCACGCCGGCAGGTAATCCTCCCCAGACCCAGACGAGGCCCTCCTCCCGGCCGTGGCGAAGACTCCCGAACCCACCCACTTGCAGGGGGAGGCCTCGACTGGCGGGGATGTTGGCAACTTGGGACCGATGAAGGGCGACTCGCCGGGGAACTACGGACCGATGAACGCAGGAGGGGTGGAACTTGCGGGGGAAGGGAGAGGTGCTCGGCGTGGAGGGCGGAGGGTGTCGGTCGGCGCGGTTAGGGTGTTGCGGTGACGGATCGCTATGGCTCTGACGTGTTGGCCGGTGACTGGAAGAAGCCCAAGAACGGGCGGACCGTGGATCTTGAGATCTCCCGCGGTCTCGTCGTCGAGGAGCCGAGTTCTGGCTTCGTCGGCGCGGTCGTTCGCTGGGAGCACGGTGTCGTCGATCTCGAGGACCGGCATGGCAGGATCCGTACCTATCCCCTCGGGCCCGGCTTCTGGGTGGACGGCAAGCCCGTCTCGCTGAAGGCACCTGCCAAGGCGGCGCCCGCGGCCAAGACCCGGACGGCCTCGGGTTCCGTGGCAGTCGCCGGGGTGAAGGCGAGAGTCGCCCGCGCCGGGCGGATCTACGTCGAGGGCCGGCATGACGCTGAACTGGTGGAGAAGGTCTGGGGCGACGACCTGCGGATCGAGGGTGTGGTCGTCGAGTACCTCGAAGGTGTGGACGACCTGCCGGGCATCGTGAACTCGTTCCAGCCCGGTCCCGGCCGACGCCTCGGCGTACTGGTCGATCATCTGGTCGACGGGTCGAAGGAGTCGAAGATCGCGGCCCAGGTGAAGGGCTCGCACGTGCTGGTGGTCGGGCACCCGTTCATCGACATCTGGGAGGCGGTGAAGCCGTCGTCGCTCGGCATCGCAGCGTGGCCGAGGATCCCGCACGGCCAGTCCTGGAAGCACGGCATCCTCGAGGCGTTCGGCTGGCCCGCGACCGACCAGGCAGACGTCGCCGCCGCGTGGAAGCACATCTTGTCCAAGGTCAACAACTACGCCGACCTCGAACCGTCCCTACTGGGCCGCGTCGAGGAACTCATCGACTTCGTCACCCGCGACTGAACCTAGTGGTGTGTCTGGCAAATAGCTTGAGTGCTGGCGGTGTCCAGGTGGGTGCATCGCAAGGCGGAGAAGGAGCCTCGATGCTTTTCCATCGTGGCTTCTTCTCCAACGCTGCGAGGTGCCCGCCCGGGCGCCGCCAGTGCCAAGCTATTTG
>JAWWPC010000085.1:0-9736 GCA_033851055.1 Kribbellaceae bacterium
GCCATGGCGTTGTCGTAGCAGATCCCGGTGCGACCTACGGATTGCCTGATATCGAGGGTGGCCAGTGTTGCGGCGAACTGGCTGGATGTGTAATTGCTGCCACGGTCGGAATGGAATATTGCTTGAGGGGCGATCGTGTAGTTCCGTGTCGCCATTCGGATGGCGTCTTCGATCAGCGGGGTTTTGTAGTTGTCGTCCATGGCCCAGCCGATGACGGCCTTGGTGTGGCAGTCGATCACGGTGGCCAGATAGACCCAGCCTTGCCAAGTGGGGATATACGTGATGTCGCCGACCATCTTCTGACCGGGTGCGTCGGCGGTGAAGTCGCGGTTGACCAGGTCCGGGATCGGGCCGGCGGCAGGGTCGGCCTCGGTCAGGTTGTGCCGCCATGGCCGTGGCTGGCAAGCCACCAGGCCGAGGTCGCGCATGATGGCGCGGGCGAGCTCGAGGGTGCAGTGCACGCCCCAGCGGGCGAGCTGGGCGTGGATACGCCGATGGCCGTAGGTCTCGTCGGAGTCGGTGAACGCCTTCGCGATGAGCAGCGACAGCCAGTCGCGCCGTCGGCTGGTGGCCGACGCCGGCCGGTAGCGCCATTCGTAGTATCCGGCGGTTGACACCTCAAGCCATCCGCACATCGCCGCGGTCGTGTATTTCTTCTGCCCACCAGGTGTCATGGTGTCCTTCTCCTCGTCGATGAGCTCATATTTCTCGCTCACCGATACTCCCGCGCGAAGAAGGCTGCGGCTTTTCCCATAAACTCCTTCTCCAGCCGGAGTTCACGGTTCTCTTTCTCGAGTTCCCGGAGCCGGGCACGCTCCGAGATGGTCAGCGGTGGCTCCTCGTCGGCATGCGCCTTGCGATACGCGTTCACCCAATTCCGCAGCGTCTGCTCGTTGATACCGACTTCCCGTGCGACCGAGGCGACCGAACGAGACAACTCGATCACCATCTTCGCCGCCTCATCCTTGTATTCAGGAGTAAACGACCGGCGGTTCTTTGGCATTGACGCCCCCTCTTCCAGAACAGAACCTTAGTGGGTTCTGTGTCCGGAAGACCCGGGGCCCCTCACTACAGGGTTCACAGCGCTCTTATTACTCCAGCAGTAGTTCGTGATCTGGCGGCGTGGCAGTCCCAGACGGACGTAGCGCGGCCACCGTCCGATGATCCGCGGTTGTGTGGACTAAGGATCGTCTGGCGGTGGCCGCGTGCCCAAGCCCGCCATTCGCACAGGCCGATGACTCATGCGACCTTTGGGTAGTGAGCCGCTTCGTCTTGGACATCCGCCGGGCACGCCGCCGCGGTGACCTGCCTGAGCAGTTTCGGCCGGCTGACGTGCGTCGCACCTGCCCGGGGTGGGCAGATCACACATATCGCGTTTTCCTCCCAAAGCACAGGCGCGGCAATCCATCGGGTTATGCGGCAATCCATCGGGTTATACGGAGTACTTTGACCGGCGCTCGGACGGGACATACAGCTTGATCGAGTGACTGTGAACCGCTGACAAAGGACTCGAACCGCGTCCCACCGCTTTACAAGTTCGACGCGCCACCCAGGCTGAGCTGTCTCCAGCGTGACAGGCTGACCGAACATCTGTCATGACTGTCACTTATGGCATGTTCCGACTCCCCTTCATTGTCAGAGCCATTGACAGAATCTGCCGATCGGCGCTCGTAAGCACCACCTGACGGGTCCGCGGGTGATCTGTCTCGAACGTCCTGGCCGCCACATGTACCGCCTGTCCGTGGCGATCTGGTACACCGTTGGCCCCGAACAACCGATGGTGCGCGAACGTCCTGTCATGCCGAAAGTAGGACGTTCCGATTCCTGACCATGTGGCGCGTCCCTCGGAGCAGCGAGTTACCCTCTACGGTGAGGAAGGACCCAGTGGCGTGCTTCCGGCGGCAATATTTTGGCTGAGGGAAGGCTCTTTGAGTTCGACAAATATCACGTGCGTCTCGGTATCGCCGATATTCAAGCCGGAGTGTTCCTGCGCGTCGAGCCACCGCACTGACCCGGTGCCAATCTCGACATCAACCTCCCGACCGGACGAGATAAGCCTGCGTTTGAAGGAGCTCACCGTGTACATGACGCTGTCCGGATGCAGGTGAGGTGTGGTGCTCTCGCCAGGCCTATCGATGTACTCCAAGACCCGGACACGTTCGTTCTCGAAGATCACCTTGTACAGGTCGGGGTTCGACGTCGCCGGGTCCAGGCTCATCCCAGCATCGTATGGCCGACGGCCGCCGTTGCCCAGCCAGCGAAACGAAGTGCCGCGCGCGGCGTTCGTTCCCCGACTTCCGGACATGCCGCGATCAGGTCGTTGATCCCAAGCGGAACCTAAGCATCAGCCAAGGCACGGACGTCGAGCGTCAGCCAAGACCCGACTGTCAAGCACTACCCGAGACAAACACCAGTCGCTCGCGCGTGCCTAGGTTCAGATGAAGGTTGACGGTTTGGCTTCAGATGATCCTTGACCCTTTCTAGGCTCTCGCCCACAGCCCAGACTTGTCGGAATCAACCAACGGCGCCGCTACTCGAGATGGACGGCCGGCTCGAACCTGGCCCGCACGGGTGGATCACCGAATCCGACGTCGCTCACCAGTCGTGTCACGATCTGTTCTTCGCTCTCGTCGGCGGTGATGATCGACTCGTCAACGAAGCCGAGCAGATCGCGGGAGTGATACCACTCGTACAGTTTCTCTGGGCCGACGGTGACCAGCGGTTTGGTGTGATGCCGACGCTGTGTCTCCTCCAGCGGCACGTCAAAGTAGTAAAGCTTGGTCAGGCCCTCATGATCATCTGTGAGTCGCCGGAGCATCTCACCGTACCGTTGCGCACCGAAGGTCCCTTCGGCGATCACGTGATATCCGGCGTCGAGGGCGTACCGAGTGGTCACGTCGATCAGTCCGAGGTTCGGAAGGCCAGGCCGGTCGTGCTCCCGGAGCACCGTGCGGCGCAGGTAGTCCTGCTCGATCCAGGCGACGCCACGCCCGAGGCGCTCCCGCAATAGCTTCGCGATCGTCGACTTGCCCGAGGCCGAGTTGCCACGGAGGATCACCAATCGGGTTTGCGGGCTGCCGACCATGGCGAGACGATAACCCGGCTCAAGGTGATGATCATGTGGTTCGACACGCGTGTTCTCGAAAGACGACCAATCGTCAGGCGGCGTACCTATCGCGCGCAAGTCAAAGCCGCCACCGACGCCCATGCAAGCAGCAGACCAACGACATCGGGCCATTAACGGCCCCTGGTCGGCCTCGATGTCCGCGAGATTCAAAGTTGCTGATCGACCGTCGACCTGGGTCCACCGAGCTATTTGGCATGCTCGGCGTTGAACTTGCATCCTGCCCGGATTGCCGCGAGCCGTCTACAGCCGTCCACGGGTCCTGCTGGCAAATCCGTTAGCAGAGTAGCCAGTTTGGAAGTGAGGCGGGGGCGCTCCGTGACTGCATCTGTGCCGCGTGATCGCGGTGCCCTCCGGTGACCGCTTCTACCCGTCTGTGACCGCTGCGCAGTCCACAGAACTGGGAAAGGCGCCGACGTGAACGACGGCAGGCTTGGAGACGTCGAGAGCATCGTCCCGCCGTCCCCGGCGGACCGGATCCGCTCGTATCACTCCGCCGGCTCAGCATGGCTGCAGGAACTGCCGGACCTGATCGCAAGCTGTGTGACCCAGTGGCATCTCACGTTGCTGCCCGCGTTCGAGCCGGGTGGCGATTCGAACTGGACGGCGCCGGCTCGGTGCAGTGGGCTCTGATCCGGCTGGTGCTTTGAGTAGTTCACCTCATGCGCCGCGCCCTGCCGCGGAACGACGATGGGCGCATGACGAAGCCTATCCAGCCCTCCCAGACCACCGCGTTCTACGTCCAGGCGATCCTGTCGTTCGCCATCTCGCTGACATCGATGGCGCTCGCCCTGGTCTACCTGCCCGCCGCTGGGTGGATCCGCGCATTCCTGGGGCTCACCCTCCTGTACGTCGTCACCTCGACGGTCACGCTTTGCAAGGTCGTGCGCGATCGGCAGGAGATGTCGGACGTGACCAACCGCGTCGACCAGGCCAGGCTGGACAAGTTGCTGGCAGAGCACGACCCGTTCAAGGTCGATGCTTGAGCACGCGCCAGGGCAGCTGAGCTCGCTCGGTCCGCCGCGCGGATGCATGTCCCGGAAGACCTGTGCGGAGCCGCCCTTATGGCGGCACCTCCCTCGCTGGGAATCTCTGGGAATCCAGCCTCGGCTACTGGAGTCAACCAGAGTCAAGGGCGACCGAACTGAAGTTCGCCCGACTTCCGCGAATCCAGGCGTGGAAACGAAGTCCGTCCACCTTCTAATCCGTTGGTCCTGCCGAGCGCGCAACGCTCTGACCTGCCGGCGCGGTGAGCTGACCGCAGTGTGCTGGTCTGACGTGGACCCAGATCGCAAGAAGATCGCCCTCGAACGTTCAGTGACGCGCAGCAATGAGAGCCCCAATGACCTGAAGGAGAAGCGGCAAAAGGTGACAAGGAGCGTCAACTCTCGCTGGACCCGTACGCGGTCGGTCTCCTGCGAGCGCACCGGTTAGCCACCGAAGCGCGGTGCAAGGCCAGATACCGTGACACAGCGGTATAGGCGGTTGGCGATTCGGAACAAGCTGCGGAGCACCAGATTTCACGCACTAAGGCACTACTCGGCGACTGAACTGCTGACCGGCGGCGTAGACCTCAAGACCGTCTCGGGCCGGCTCGGGCACCAGAGCGGCGCAACCGACACCACGCTGGCCACACGAGGGCATCGCGTACGACCTCCGCAAAGCGATCGCCGACGGCACCCTATCCGGTGGGGTCTTCGCTGCCGATGAACGAAGAACTTCGCGTGAAGTACAAAGTTGCCACGGGCACCGTCAGCCGCTGGCCCGAACAACCGGTGCTGCGCGAACATCCTGTCAGGCCGAGTTGAGGACGTTGCGGCAAGGCGTAACAAGCTGGTCACCTACCCCAGCGCCCGCGCCGACATCGGCGTGAAGTAATGAGCCGACCACCAGGTCGGCGAGGCAGATCTTCTCGGAGACTGCATGGTTCAGCTGGCCGCCAGGCGGACCTCCGTGAGCGCGAGCTAGAGTTAGTTAGTCTCCTGCAACTAACTAGTCTCGAGGATGATATGGATGACACGGAGATCAGAAGTGGGGTGAGCCCCGAGGGGGACCAGGGGCGGGGCGAGAGCGGCGCGTGGGGACCGAGGTACAAGTGGATCGCGCTGTCGAACACCACGTTGGGGGTGTTGATGGCCACGACGAACATGTCGATCCTGCTGATCGCCTTGCCGGACATCTTCCGTGGTCTGGGCGTGGACCCGCTCGCACCGGGCAACACCAGCCTGCTGCTGTGGCTGATCATGGGCTACATGCTGGTCACTGCGGTGCTGGTGGTGATCTTTGGGCGGCTTGGTGACATGTACGGCCGGGTGAGGATGTACAACGCGGGCTTCGCGATCTTCACCGTCTTCTCCATCCTGCTTGCCGCGACGTGGATGCATGGCACGGCGGGCGTGTTGTGGCTGGTGTTCATGCGGATCTTCCAGGGTGTCGGCGGCGCGATGTTGATGGCCAATTCGAGTGCCATCATCACCGATGCTTTTCCCTCCAATCAGCGAGGTCTGGGACTGGGGCTCAACCAGGTCGCGGGTATCGCCGGTTCGTTCCTCGGGCTGATCATCGGTGGCCTGCTTGCGCCGGTCCAGTGGCGCCTGGTCTTCCTCGTCTCCGTTCCGATCGGCCTGTTCGGAACCGTATGGGCCTACCAGAAGCTGCACGACACAGGTGTTCGCAGGCAGGCTCGGATGGACTGGTGGGGCAACGTTACGTTCGCGGTCGGACTGGTCGCGGTGCTGGTGGGGATCACCTATGGCATCCAGCCCTACGGCGCTCACACCATGGGGTGGACGAACCCCTGGGTTGTCACCGCCTTGGTCGGCGGTTGCTGCGTGCTCGGCGCGTTCTGTGTGATAGAGAGCCGGGTCGACGATCCGATGTTCCACCTCGACCTGTTCCGGATCCGGGCATTTACGGCGGGCAACACGGCGAGCCTGCTCGCGGGACTGGGTCGGGGCGGTCTGATGTTCATCCTGATCATCTGGCTGCAGGGCATCTGGTTGCCCCGGCACGGCTACAGCTTCGAGACGACCCCGCTGTGGGCCGGGATCTACATGCTGCCGCTGACCGTTGGTTTCCTGGTGGCCGGACCCATCTCGGGATGGCTTTCGGACAGGTTCGGTGCGCGTGCCTTCGCCACGGGCGGCATGCTGGTGGCCGCTGTCAGCTTCGGTTGGCTGCTGGTACTGCCGGTCGACTTCAGCTACTGGCCGTTCGCCTTGGCGCTCCTGCTCAACGGTATCGGCATGGGGCTGTTCGCCTCTCCGAACCGGGCCGGGATCATGAACAGCCTGCCGCCTCATCAGCGCGGGGTCGGCGCAGGCATGAGCGCCACCTTCCAGAACTCGGCGACGGTGCTCTCGATCGGCATCTTCTTCACCCTGATGATCACCGGTCTGGCCTCGTCGCTGCCAGAAGCCCTCCGCTCGGGACTGACTGCGCAGGGGGTGCCCTCCCACGCCGCCGCAACGGTGGCCGCGTTGCCACCGGTCGGGGTACTGTTCGCCTCCCTGCTGGGGTACAACCCGGTTCAGACCCTCCTCGGTCCCGACGTGCTGAACCACCTATCCACCGCGCAGCAGCAGTACCTCACCGGGCACAGCTTCTTCCCCTCGCTGATCTCCCCTCCGTTCTCCAACGGCCTCCACGTGGCATTCGGGTTCGCCATCTGCGCCTGTCTGGTCGCCGCCGTGGCCTCGGCACTGCGCGGCGGGAAGTACGTGCACACGGAGCCCTCCGCCGAGGACGAAGAAGCCGCCGCGACTGCCGGGTTCATCGCGGAGCCTGTCGAATGAACGACGAGGAAATCGCCGAACTCGCAGGCGGCCTCCGTACGGCGGTCAACCGGCTCGCTCACGTGCTGCGCGCGCCAGTCGCACAGCACGGTGTCACGCCCACCCGGCTCACTGCCCTGGCGACGCTGGACAAGCACGGACCGTTGCGCCCCGGCGAACTGGCAGACCGGATGAGCATCTCGGCGGCCAGCATGTCCCGCCTCACCGAGGTGCTGCTGAACGGTGGTTGGGCCGACCGCAAGCCCGACCCCGCCGACCGACGAGCCTTCCTGCTCAGCCTGAGCGCTCATGGCGCCGCCACCTTGGACGAACTGCGCCGGGAGAGCACCGGCCAACTCGCCGACGCGTTACGTGCGCTTCCCGAGGAACAACAGCGTGCGCTCACGCAGGCGCTCCCGGTGCTCACCGCCATCGCGGACCGACGCCTCGGCGACACACCGCGGAAGGATCCGCGAGACGACACGCCTCCCGCGCCTCCCCGGGCACGACAGACTGAGTCGGCCGTCCGCCTGCCGGCCGACCTGAGCGATCCCGTCGACGTGGAACTGGCGCGGGCCGTCGAGACCATCCCGGGCGAATCCGCCCTCGCCGGCGGATCCGTGTACGAGCCCAAGTCGGACGGCTAGCGTCGCGTGATGCTGGTTCCTTTAACGCTGGCGGCGCCCAGGTGCCGCGATTGCGCAACAGTGCCTTCGGGCGAGTTGGCGGTAGCCGAGATGGCGCGTTGGATCGGCGCCAACCTTCGCCGAGCGGAAGAGCCTTGTGCCATGCCGCGAAACTGTTGATGGCTTCATCGAGTCGATCCCCGGTCGCGGCCGGCGGATCTCTTCAAGAAGTGGTCGGTCCGCGAGGAGCTGTTCGCCGACGGTCAGCAGGTCAGTGACAGATCACCAGAGGCCCCCACTTGGCCGATGTCCCCTCAGCCGGCCGGCAGCTCCACCTTGGCCAGCCTCAACCAGGCGGCCAGGTCGTCGAGCTCGGCGCACACTGCGTTCGTGATTGCGCGGGTGAACCTGACGTCCTGGTGGATCGCGTTGACCCGCAGAACCGAGGCTTTCCGGTCGGCGATCACGTCGGCCTTTCCGACCAGCCGATCGCCGTGCAGCACCGGCAGCGCGAAGTACCCCCACCTGCGTTTGGCGGCCGGCTTGTACATTTCCAGGGTGTAGTCGAAGTCGAACAACTCCACCGCGCGGCCGCGGTTGTGGATCAGCCGGTCGAAGGGCGACAGCAGCGCAGTACGGCCTTCGAAGTCATCATTGACAGCCGCTCGGGCGGTGGGATCCACGCGCCACACCCCCGGGGTGTCCTCGACCTCGACCGGCTCGCCGGCGTTCCCGACCACCGCCGGCTCGACTGGCATCGCCGTGCCCTTCGCCCGGGCAATGCCGAGCGCCCGCAGCCGCCGCTCGTTCTTGATCGCCTCGGCCTCGGCCGCAGTGGGAACGACGATGTCAGCCGGATACACCCGCTCCGGCAGGTCCCAGAGCCGCTCGCGCCCGACCCGGCCGGCGATGGCCACCTGACCGCGCATCATCAGGCACTCAAGCATCTGAGTGACGTTGCGGTTGTTTGTCCACCCGGTCGATGCCCACGGCACCGCACAGGTGTCCGGAATGTCCCGCGACGTCACCGGACCGCGGCCGCCGATGAGTTCCAGGATGTCGCGCTGGAAGGACTCGTTCGCTCGCAGCCACTCCCGTGCGCGGTCGTAGCTCGGCCAGTCGGCGGCGCCGGCCAGATACAGCCCGACGTCACTCATCGGCCTGATCAGCGCGTCGTGCTCGAACAGCGTCCGGTCGACCTCCACGGCCAGCTTCAGCTGCCCAGGCTCGTACGCCGAACCAAGCCGGCTCCACGCCACCAGATCCGCACTGGCCGCGACCGCCGACGTCGGATCGATCTGCAGCAACGTCAACTGCTGGACCATCGTCACCAGGTCAGCTGGCCTGGCCGCGTCCAGCAACTGGGCGCGGACGGCGATCCGTCGCGCCTGCTCCCTGCTCAACCGGCGAACACTCATGCGTCGAAGGCTAGTGGTGCGCTCCGACGAAATCGCCGACACTAGTCCCATTCCTATGCGATGCCGATGACGCCGCGCTCGGTGGAAGCCGGCCCGGCGAGTACTCAGCAAGCGCCGCCACGATGAGGCTCGGGTGCCGTGACGCTACTACGCCTGACCGGGATCGGCACCTGTGCATCGGCCCATTCGTGGGCACAGGGAACGCGCAATGGCCGCGGACGTGCCGTCACCAGCCGCCATCCCCGACGAGGTCCAGCTCACCCGAGGCAATACGTCGGCAACGTGATCGCCGGTTCGCTCACCTCTCCACGATTGGCGGGCGACGGCGGCGCGGGGCGCTGGGACCTTGATGATGCCGAATACGTGCCGAAGCTACAGGTCGGACCGGGCATCTGCGCAAGTCAGCGCAGTTTCCGTCCGGGCCTTGAAAACCGTCGGCTTTGCCTTCCAAGTTCGGATCCTGGACTTGCCACTCCAGTCAACCTGGCCCTTTTGACCAGGAAAAGTAGGCTCGTTGTGATGTCTGGTTTGCTGGGGCCAACCCGTGCCCACCAGATCTTCGGGGAGCAGGCGGCGCTGCGGCGGGTAGCGACGCTGGTAGCCCGCGTCGCAGCACCGGAGGAGGTGTTCGCCGCGGTCACCGAGGAGGCCGGGCGGCTGCTGGGCGCCCACCACGCGACGATGAGCCGGTACGACCCCGACGGCGCGATAAGGGTGGTCGCCGCGTGGTGCAGCACCGGCGCTGCCTTCCCCGTCGGCACCCGGTGGAGCCTCGGCGGACGGAACCTGCACACG
>JAWWPC010000348.1:0-2739 GCA_033851055.1 Kribbellaceae bacterium
ATGACTATTTCCGGAGGGCCTCCGATCTGACCGGCGCCGCGACATCACCATCGAGGTGGAGGGGCCGACCGTCGTCGCCACCGCCACGCCCGGCGCGTTGCTCCAGGTCCTCGTCGTACTGCTCGACAACGCCCTGCGTGTCTCGCCGGACTCGGCCGGGTGCTCACCGCATCGTCTCCGCTCCCACGTCGGGCCGTCATCGACTCAGCGGAAAATGGCGTCCCGGTATCTTGACGGGCGCGCCTTTTTCGCTTCCGCCGATCTATCCGATGATCGACGATCCCGGTTATGCTCCGGCTTTATCCGAATAAACGGCATCCCACACCCTCCGGAGGCCGGATGAGTGTTGACGGAACCGCCCCACTACGGGTGATGGTGGTCGGCGGTGACCCGGACACCCGAGCCGGCGTCGTCACCCTGCTGGCCGACGGCACGGAACTCGAGGTGATCGGCGAGGCCGCCGACGGGGACGGCGCGGTCTCCATGGCCGACCGACTCCGCCCCGACATCGTGCTACTGGACGCGCATTGTGCGCGCACCGGCCATGCCACCGCCCTCAGCCGTACGGCCCGGGTGTTCGTCCTGACCGGAGACGACGACCGACCCACGATCGAGACCGCCATCCGGGGAGGCGCCTGCGGCCATCTGGTGCCGGGCGAATTCACGGCAGTGGACCTGATCCGCAGCGTGCGGGACGCCAGCAAGGCCAGCCTCGGGCTGTCCGCCCGGGAGGCCGAAGTCATGGACCTCATCGCCGGCGGCCGGTCCAACCGCGAGATCGCCCGCGAGCTCTTCCTGAGCGAGAAGACGGTCAAGAACCACGTCAACCGGATCTACTCCAAGCTCAGCGTCAGCTCACGGGCGACGGCCATCGCCCTGTGGCGCGGCATCATGAGCGCGGTGCCCGCCCGGGACTGACCGGCCGGCCGCCGCGTTCCGCAGACGCCGCAGGGTGGACAGCGCGTCCGTACCGCCCCGCCCGAAATTGTCGTGCGGCTCGGTGTAGACGGGTCGGTCGTACGCGGCCGCGCGCCCTTCGTCGGGCACGTACACGGCGAGCCCGACCTTGCCCATGGCCGCCGAGGGTGCGCGGGTGAGCACGTCCCGGGAGTCCTGGGGATCTGCAGCGCCCGGTCGGGGCCGAGCAAAGTCGGACTTGATTGTCAGCGCCGTGGTGGACGAAGATCGTGATCGGTCTGCTGCTCTTCGTCTTCATCCTTCTGCAGCGGCTGATCGGCACCCGCCGTACGACCACCTGACTCCGCCGCGCCCCATCCCCGCGCATGCCGGTGTCCCACGTCATGGTCACGGTCCCATACCGGGCCTGGTGCAGTTCTCGACGCCTTGCGTCCTTGTACATCGTCGCGCCCCGGCCCGTACATTGGCAACGCCCGAGGTCACACGACATCCCTGTGGCACGACCTCGGTACATTTGCGGCATCCGTGCGCTGCGATGTCCGCGGTGCCGCACAGCAGGTTAGATCGCCGTACTCAACGAGGAGACAATCATCGTCATGGAACAACGTCTTCCCGGCAGGCTCGGCCGGCCGCTCTCGGTCGTCGGCCTGGGCACTTGGCAACTCGGCGCGGACTGGGGGGAGGTCGAGGAGAAGGACGCCGCGGTCGAGGCGGGGGTGACCTTCCTCGACACTGCCGACGTGTACGGCGACGGGCGCAGCGAGCAGATCATCGGCCGCTTTCTGCGCGAGCACCCCGGGGTGTTGGTCGCCACGAAGATGGGACGGCGGGCGCCTCTCGACCCCGAGCAGTACACCCTGTCCAATTTCCGGTCCTGGGTCGACCGGTCACGGACACATCTGGGCGTCGACCGGCTGGACCTCGTACAGCTGCACTGCCCGCCCACCGCGGTCTACTCCTCCGACGCGGTGTTCGATGCCCTGGACATCCTGGTCTCCGAGCAGCGCATCGCGGCGTACGGGGTGAGCGTGGAAACCTGCGACGAGGCACTGACGGCGATCGAGCGACCGGGCACTGCCACCGTACAGTTCATTCTCAGCGCGTTCCGGCAGAAGCCGCTGGAGCGCGTACTGCCGGCGGCGGCCGCCGCCGGGGTGGGCATCATCGCCCGGGTGCCGCTGGCCTCCGGACTGCTGTCGGGGCGATACCGCCACGACACCGTGTTCAGCGCGGATGACCACCGCGCCTACAACCGGCACGGTGAGGCGTTCGATGTCGGCGAGACCTTCTCCGGCGTCGACTACGACACCGGCGTGGAGGCGGCCTCCCAGTTCTCCGCGCTCGCTCCCGCGGGAGCGACGCCGGCCCAAACGGCGCTGCGATGGATCATCCAGCAGCCA
The DNA here is from genome assembly GCA_033851055.1 of Kribbellaceae bacterium. GTDB lineage: Bacteria > Actinomycetota > Actinomycetes > Propionibacteriales > Kribbellaceae > Kribbella. Next base: position 2,319 of record JAWWPC010000348.1, read on the forward strand.
GGGGTGACCACCGTGATCCCCGGCGCGCGCAACGTCGGGCAGGCCACCGCCAACGCCCTCGCCGCGGACCTACCCGCGCTTCCGGACGCCACCATCACCGCTATCCGGGGCCTCTATGACGATCGGATCCGCCCCCTGGTCCACGACCGCTGGTAGTCCACGCCGCCATGATCTCCTGCCGGTGACATGTCATCGGGCCACGGGGCAGGTGCGCGGTATGCGCGGTCTGTTCACCATCCGGCGATTGACGGTGATCATCCTGCTTCGTGGCCCAGGTCAGCGGCATGTCCAGGGCGAGATCAAACGATTCGCGCAGGCTCACGGGTGCTGCTAAAGTTCAGGACGTCGCAAGGGCCCGGAGGGTACCTGGAGACAAGCGCCGTTAGCTCAATTGGCAGAGCAGCAGACTCTTAATCTGCGG
>JAWWPC010000281.1:0-2901 GCA_033851055.1 Kribbellaceae bacterium
GTGATCCGTCGGAATCGACCAACACCACCCGGCCCGGCTGCTCGGCCTGCGCCGAACGCACCAAACCCCAGACCGCCGCACCCGCCAGATCCGTGACATCCTCACCGGCCAACCCCACCGCACCATGCGTCAGCACAACCAGCACCCCCGAATCGTCGCCGGCCAGCCACGACTGCAACACACCCAAGGCTTCATGAGCGGCCCCATACACCGACCCGACCGCGTCACCGGTCCCGAAACTCGGCTCCCACACCGTCACGTCCTCGTCGGCAACAGCGTTGGGCTCCAACGACACCGGCGACCACGTCACCTCGAGCAGCCCGCCGCCGGCCCGGGGGGCCGCTGCCGCCGCTGTGAGTTGCGCGGCGGACACGGGACGAACCACCAATTCGCGCACCGACAGAATCGGCAGGCCAGCGCCGTCGGCCAAGTCCACCGAGACCGCGCTCACGCCGACCGGTGCTATCCGGACGCGGGCCCGCGACGCCCCGGCAGCATGCAGGCAGACTCCCTGCCAGGAGAACGGCAGCATCGTCTCGGCCTGGTCGCCGACCACTCCCATCGCGTGCAGCGCGGCATCCAGGAGCACCGGATGAATTCCGAAGCTGCCGACCTTGACTCCGGCGACCTCGGGTATGGCGACTTCGGCGAAGACTTCGTTGCCGAGGCGCCACATGGCTTGCAGACCCTGAAACGCCGGACCGTATTCGTATCCACGCCGGGTCAGCTGCTGGTACGCGTCGGCCACATCCACCGCTACTGCTCCCGCTGGCGGCCACACCGACAAGTCCGCGCCCGGGCTGCCCGCGCCCGTGCTGCTCAATACGCCCTCGGCGTGCAGTGCCCATTCCGAATCTGACTGCGCACCAAGTGAATACACCGATACGGAACGGTGACCAGAACTACCCGCGGCACCCACGACGACCTGCACCTGGACGCCGTCGGCTGCCGGCAATAGCAGCGGCGCTGACAGCGTCAGCTCGTCGACCACGGCACAACCGACCTCGTCGCCGGCCCTCAACGCCAACTCCACGAACCCGGCCCCCGGGAACAACACCACCCCGGAGACGGCGTGATCGGTCAGCCACGGTTGCGATGCCAGCGACAGCCGGCCGGTCAGCACCACGGCACCGGAATCGGGCCGCTGCACCACGGCGCCCAGCAACCCGTGCTCGGCTCCGGCCAAACCTAAGCCACCCAGGTCGCTGTCACCAACACCCAACGGCGGCAACCAGAATCGCCGCCCCGCAAACGCATACGTCGGCAACTCGACGTGGCATCCGCCGGAGAACACCGAGCGCCAGTCCACGGCCACGCCCGCCACGTGGGCCTGGCCCGCGGACAACCAGAACCTGTCCAGCCCGCCGTCGTCGCGGCCCAGCGACGGAATGACGATGGCATCGGCGAGGTTGCGGTCTGCGACAGTGCCTTCGATGCCGGCGATCAGCACCGGATGCGGACTGGACTCGATGAACACCCGGTACCCGGCGTCGCTCGCGGTGCGCACCGCCTGTTCGAATTGCACAGTCTGGCGGATGCTGCGGTACCAGTAGTCGGCGTTCAAACCAGCGGTGTCGATGGGTTCGCCGGTGACGGTTGAGAAGAAGGTCACCGACGAGGAATGTGGCTCGATGCCGGTCAAGGCCTGGGCGAGCGGCTCGCGAATCGCGTCGACGTGCGCCGAATGCGAGGCATAGTCGACCTCGATCCTGCGGGCTCGCACGTCGGACCCCTCACAACGCCGCATCAGCTCCTCCAGGGCGTCGACCTCTCCGGAGACGACGATGGCCGAAACACCGTTGACCGCGGCGATATTCAGGCGGTCGCCCGACCGCACCAACAGCTCGCGTGCCTGCGGCAGACTGCATGCCAGCGAGACCATGCCCCCAGCCCCCGACAACCGCACCAACAGCCGACTGCGCAACGCCACCACCCGAGCGGCATCCTCCAGCGAGAGCGCACCGGCCACATACGCCGCCGCGATCTCGCCCTGCGAATGACCGATGACCGCATCGGGATGCACGCCCACTGAGCGCCACAATTCGGCCAGCGACACCATCATCGCCCAGAGGACCGGCTGCACCACATCCACCCGATCGAGCCCCGGGGCGCCCGGCGCGCCACGGATCACATCGATCAGGGACCACTCCACGTGCTCGCCGAGCGCCTTCTCGCAGCGGTTCAGCTGCTCGGCGAATACCTTCGAGCTGTCCAGTAATTGGGCTCCCATACCGATCCATTGCGAGCCTTGACCGGGAAACACGAACACCGTCTTGCCGACGGTCTGGGCACGGCCCGCCATGACGTTCGCGCCCGGATCACCGGACGCCAACCCGGCCAGCCCGGCGATCAGCTCGTCGCGAGCCCCGACGACCACGGCCCGATGCTCAAACACCGAGCGCGTCGCCACCAGCGACCACCCCACATCGGTAGCACCAAGGTGGTGATCAGCCTGCACGTGTGCCAACAACCGCTGGGCTTGACCCGCCAGCGCCTCGGCGGAACGGGCCGACAGTATCCACGGAACTACCGGCATGTCGCTATCAGCAGTAGCGCCAACGCTTTCCACCGGCGGAGCTTGTTCCAAGATCACATGCGCATTCGTCCCGCTGATCCCGAACGACGACACGCCCGCCCGTCGGGGCCGATTCCGCAGCGGCCACGGTTGCGGGTCGGTCAGCAACGACACCGCGCCGGCCGACCAATCCACATGCGGCGTAGGCACATCCACGTGCAGCGTCTTGGGCATCACGCCGTGGCTCATCGCCTGCACCAGCTTGATCACACCGGCGACTCCTGCCGCCGCCGACGTGTGGCCCATGTTGGACTTGATCGACCCCAACCACAGCGGCTGATCGGCCGGCCGACCCTGCCCGTATGTCGCCAAGATCGCTTGGGCCT
>JAWWPC010000178.1:0-24366 GCA_033851055.1 Kribbellaceae bacterium
AGGCGGGCACCTCGCAGCGTTGGAGAAGAAGCCACGATGGAAAAGCATCGAGGCTCCTCCTCCGCCTTGCGATGCACCCACCTGGACACCGCCAGCACTCAAGCTATTTGCCAGACACACCACTAGATGCTTTTAGGACGGCGTTGCCGAGCTGCCGGGACAGCCCTGCGTCAGCGTCGTGGCGAGTGTCGATGTCGCTGTACGCACCTGCTTGAGCGCCAGCTCGATCGATGGAGCTCTCTCCTTGAGGTTGTCGGCGGTCAGACCGTTCGCCGCAGCTTGAAGCCCTGCGAACGCCGTCTTGACCTGCGCGACGGCAGGCTGCAAGGCCGCCGATGCTGAAGCTTCCGCATTGTCCAGGCTGCTCTTGACGTTGGTGATCGCGGTGTTCAGCGACGTCAAACCGTCCTGCAATGGCTTCACGTTCACGAGGGCCTGCAGCGACGACTTCAGTGCGGCCGCGTCCGCGCAAGCCGCGGCCTGCGCGGACCTTGTCGGCGTAGCGGTTGTCGTGGATGAACTCGGCTGGCTCTGCGTGGAGCCGTCGGTGCAGGCCACCAGGGCGACGAGCAGGGCAATGACCGCGAGCGCGGCGATGGATCGACGTATGCGGTGTGGCCGCATGGGTTTCTCCTCAAGATTTCAGATACTGAACGCCTTCTCGGCGCACCAGCTAGGCCCTAGGAAGGTGGCGGGTTGACTGCGGTCTCGACCTGGTTCGCGGTGTCCCGGTCGACCTCGTGCTTGGTGACCTTCTCCGCGTGATCGCACCCCAGGCTGACAAGGACGAGCCCGTCGACCTTGATCACGTCGTCCGCGGCGAGTTGCTTGATGGCGTCCCAGTCGCCTCGGGCTTCGTCCGGATCGGGGTAGGCCTCGATATAGAGATTGATTGGAACGCGAGTGTCAGATGCCAAGAGCATCTCCTCTTGGTCCGGCGAGCGGCCGGTCCTCCCGGCTGCGCCGGGTCGCCTTGCCTGCTGACCTCGAGAGGCGCTGAACTAGGCCGCGTCGCAGCGGATCTTTCGACTGTCTCCTCTGCGTATTCCTCTGTCAGTAGACCACGACCGTAACCAAGGTGACCAGGCTCAAACGGATGCGCACCCGCTCGGTCACTTCCCGCGAAAACACCAATGGCAGCGACCGACGGGACGCGGCCCGACGCGCTCACTGCCCCGTCACCGCACTGCCCGGTCGCGCTGGTCCGGGTCCTGCGGCAGCTCGAAACCGACGGCTACGGCGAGGCGGTCACCCAGCTGGCGTGCGCGCTCTGCGGCCGCACCTGCTCCGTACGGCGCGAACGCAACCCCCGACCCCTGCTCACGCTGCCGCGCCTCCCACCCGCCCGATCAGCGCGGGGCGGATCCAGGTCCTCATGCGGCGGCACGGTCGCGCGATCATCAGCGCACGCAACACCGCCATGCTCGAAGCCGTGGCCGATCGCCGTCTGCCAGGACGCCGAATAGCGAGGCCTAGGACCGGCCCTCTTCACCGTGAGGCCAGTGACCGAGTGTCGAACGGTTGCTCGGCCAGGCTCGCGGCTCGCGAGGGCAGGTGGGGACGGTCGTGTCTGGTGGGCACCACGGCGCACAGTGCCCACCAAAGCGCGTCCTTGGTCAGTGTTCGGTCAGTTCCAGTGGCCTGCGGCGGCGGTTTCGGCGACGTAGTCCTCGAATGGCTTGGGTGGCCGGCCGAGCGCTTGTTGTACTCCGTCCGAGACCTCGGCGGCCAAGCCGTCGCGGATGGCCGTGAAGAGACCGGTGAACACCCGCGCGATGTCGGGCGGGACGCCGTTGGCGACCTGGTGCTCGACGAAGGCCTCGGGGTCCAGGTCGGCGTGCCGGATCGTCCGTCCGGTGGTCCTGCCGATGAGGTCGGCCGCTTCGCCGAGGCTGATCGCCCGAGGGCCGGTCAGCTGGTAGACCTGACCGCTGTGGCGGTCATCGGTCAGCGCCGCTGCAGCGACCTCGGCGATGTCCTCGGCGTCGACGAACGGCGTACGCCCGTCGCCGGTCGGCAGGGACAGGGTCCCGTCGAGGATGCCCGACAGCCAGAAGCCCTCGCTGAAGTTCTGCGAGAACCAGGTCGGCCGCAAAATGGTCCAGTCGGCGCCGGAGCCGCGCACGGCCTCCTCGGCGGCCTTGAGGGGATGACCGTCGAGGCGGTCGACTCCATGGGCCGTCAGCAGCACCAGTCGCCGCACGCCCGCGGCGACCGCCTCGGTGACGAACCTGGCGATGCCCGCCTGGCGGTCCGTGCTCGGCTGCCGGCGGGGCTCCACGACGTAGGCGGCGGTGACGCCGTCGAGCGCGGCCGACCAGGTCGCCGGGTCGTCCAGATCGATGGGGATGTCGCCGCTGCTGCGGGACGCTGTCCGTACCGGCCGGCCGGCGGCCCGAAGGCGCCGGGCGATGCGGCGACCGGTCTTGCCGGTGCCGCCGAGAATGAGGATGTTCTGCATGCCATCAGAAAACTCCACGTACGCCGAGACGATCCATGGGAGAACGTCGATGATGCATTTGTGATCGTCTAGCCTGGTCGAATGGACGTCCTGAGCGATCTGCTGGACCGGGCACGTGCCAGCAATGCGCTGGTCCGGCAGTTGATCCGACGGCCGCCGTGGTCGGTGACCTATGCCGACGCGCCACCGCTGACGGTGGTGGCCACGCTCGGCGGTCACGCGTCGATCCAGCTCGGCGACGCCGGCGCCGCGGCGGTGCGGCTTGCCGCGGGCGATATCGCCCTCATCAAGCAGACCGGCCGGCACACCATCGCCGACGACCCGTCCACACCACCCGAGTTCGTGATCTACCGGGGAAAGAAACACTTCCTCGACGGGAGCGAGGTGGCGGCGGCGACCCAGCGGACTCTGGCCCCCCGAACCTACGGCGACGGTCTGCCCGGGGCCACCATCATGCTCCGGGGCGCCTACGAACTCCGCGGCGACGCGGGTGACCGGCTGCTGGAGATGCTTCCACCGCTGGCGGTTGTGCCCGCGGGGCCGCGGACCCGTTCGGCACTGGATCTGCTCGCCACCGAGGTCGCCCGCGACGAACCTGGCCAGGACGCCGTCCTCAACCGGCTGCTGGATCTCCTGCTCGTGCTGGCGTTACGGGCATGGTGTGCCAGACCGCAGGCGGCGCCTCCCGCCTGGTACCGGGCGCTGGCCGATCCCGCCATCGGCGACGCACTGCGCCTGCTGCACGAAGATCCCGCCCACCGGTGGACGGTCGCCGCGCTGGCCGCGAAGGTCGGCATGTCGCGCGCCGCTTTTTCCGCACGCTTCACCAGCCTGGTCGGCCAGCCCCCGCTCACCTACCTCACCGGCTGGCGGATGACCTTGGCGGCGGACTTACTCCGCGACACCGAGGCCACTGTCGCCGCCGTCGCCCGCAAGGTCGGGTACGAGGACGCCTTCGCCTTCAGCGTCGCATTCAAGCGTGCCCGCGGCGTCAGCCCCTCGGTCTGGCGCCGACAGCGCACTGACCCCGACCGCCAAGACTGACAGCTGATGCCGCCGGAACAGCGCACACTTCCAATATCGACTCTTCTCCAGTTCATCGTTACTGCCCGAAGCGAGACCTGAACGTCAAGGGGCCTTGGTCGAATGGGCGGGTGCGGAACTGGTGGTCGCGGCGTACGTCGCCGCGGAACGCAACATCAGTCAGATACTGGACGACGGTCTGGTCAGGCCGCGGCCTGCAGCAGCTCTACGAATGGTCAGCCAGGGAACTCGACGATCCGGCGCTCGAGAGTGTGGTCCTTTGCTGATCGTGAGGTATGGCATCCCTCGCGCCCGGCGCCCACGGTTCGTGTGATCGAGCGCGTCGCACCGCCGTCACATCAGTTGGAACAGCCATAAGGGCGTCAGCTCCGGCGACTCAGTCGAGGGATGGGCTTCGCCCGGTCGCGAGGCGGAGCAGGGCGGAAGGCCGGACTCGCGAACTGAGCCACAGGACAGATCCGAGCCGTTTGACGCAAGGATTCCAAACACGGCCAGCTGGTGCCCCCGGCAGGATTCGAACCTGCGCCGCTGGTTGCGCTATCCCCTGAGCTACGGGCGCACTGGCCTACGACCCGGTCATTAGCCGTAGGTCCTCCTAGTGACGCGTGATGCTGGCGGACCGGTTCGGATCAGCCGGTGAGGGCATAGACGCCGAGGTGGCCGGCGATGGAGGCGTAGCGCTCGGCGTAGATGGTGGTGCAACTGTTTGAGGCGCAGCCACTGCCGGCGAAAGCGACGCCTCGGATCATCGCCGAGTCCGCCGCCGGCTTCGTGTACATCGGACCGCCCGAGTCGCCGCTGCGGATGACTATCTGGCCACCCTTGGTGCCTCTGATCACGTACGTCGTGCAGCCGTCCACGTCGCAGTACGTCGCACTGGTGGACTGGACGGTGATTCCGCAGAGGGACGTGCTGATGCTGCCGGACTGGCAGATCAGCGTGCCGACGGCCGGGTCACCTCCGCCCTTGACCGTGCGGACGTCCTCGGTGTCGCCGGGGCCGTCGGTCCAGATCTTGGGGCCGTAGGCGCTGCCGGATAACAACGACTGGTCGTAGTCCGGGTAGTTCGTCCGCACGATGGTGGTGCCGTAGTAGTTGCTGCCGGAATACCAGACCGTGCCGACACCGCCGCAGTGCCCGGCGGTGACTGAGGCGCGAGCACCGTTCGAACGGCGGACCACGGAGAAGCCGGCGGTGCAGATCTTCACCGGAGACGTGATGCGAGCACCGCCCCAGTGACCGCCGGTCGGGGTGTCGCTCAGACGGGTCATCCGCTGCGGGTTGCCGGCGACCGCGTGCACGATGGCTCCGTCGATGTTTTCCAGGGCCGCGACGTTCTCCCCGCTGGTCGTCACCTTGTCGTACTCGATCACGATCTGCTCGGTGGCCGGGTCGAGATCGGCGGTGAAGGTGGTCTTCTTGGCGGCGGGGTGCCAGTCCCGGGCGCCGATCTTGGTCCAGGCTGCGGCGATCGACTTCGCGGAGCGGCAGCTGCGCTCGACGGCCAGCATCTTCATGCCGGCCTGGGGGACATGCTTTGCCATTGCGTTGCGGTACGTGGACTCATCGATGATCGCGTCGTCGAGCACGACCTTGTAGCCGGTGTTCGCTGAGCCTAGGACACCGATGACGCCCTGGCTCAGCCCGTATGGCAGGCCGGACGTCGGACGGCCGGTTTCCGTGAGCGGCTCGATCGAGCGGATCGCCTCGGCGACTCCCTCACCGATGGCCACGCCGAGTGGTCGCGCATCGGACGTGCTGGTCCGCTGGGAGAGGCGCTGCGCATCGGTCGACGCGGTGCTGGGCTCAGCGTGTGAACATGCAGTGGGTTCGGTCACCGATGCGGTGGACGGCAAGGTCGCTGATATTGCTGTGAGTGACGATGAGAGGAGGACAAGCAGCGGGGCGGTGGCTGAGAGTCGCACAAAGGTCCCCTAACGGTGGACGGCCTATGCAGAATCGTCCGGTCACCGACTGCACATAGTCAAGGCATCGTCACCGTCTGCCATCAGATTTGACTACCCTGTGCGAGCATATGTCGCAACTTGACGCCCGTCGGCGGCGAAGAACCGCATCGTGGTCTGGTCGGCGCTGACCCGCTTCGCGGCGGCAAGAACAGCCGTGTTGGGCACGTTGTCGCACCCCGCCAGCCGCTGCCCGTTTGACCTACTGGTGAACTCGCCGCGCTGGCCGAGTGTGAAGGTGCCGCTGATGCCGTTGCAGCCGTCGGAGCCGGACCAGGTGCCGTCCGGACTGAAGGTCAGGATCGGGTCCTCCGGACGGGCCGCCTTGAGGCTGACGAAACCGTCCAGCCTCACCGGTCGCCAACTGCCGGACAACACCCGCATGGTCGGCGCGGACGTCGTACCGGTGGTGGGGGTGGCCTGGGCCGACCGGCCGGCAGCAGGGTCGGGGGGGACGGCCGGGCCGTTGCTCCGGAGGCTGAAGCCGACCACGGCGAGAACCACGACAGCGGCCGCAGCCACGCCCGAGGCAGCCCAAGTACGGCGCTGTTGCCGCCGGGCGCCGCTGGATGCGTGGAACACCAGCTCAGGGGTCAAAGGCACGGAAGCTGCGGCGCGCTCGAAGGTGCTGCGCAGGTCTTCTTCCAGTTCTGTCTTACTCAAGACAACCTCTCATCAACGCGGTGGGACTGCCTCGTCCGTCGCAGCGACGCCAGCGCTCTGCTGGCGGTTGCCCGCACGGTGGACGGTTTGATGCCGAGCACATCGGCGATCGTCCGGTCGTCCATGTCCTGGTAGTAGCGAAGGACCAGGACGACCCGTTCCCGGGCCGACAACGCGGCGAGGGCTCGCCAGAGGTCGTCGGAGTTCACGATGCCGGTGGCGGGATCCGGCACTGTGCGGTCGGTGTCGAGTTCGGCGGCGGGGGCCTCGCTGAATGACCTTCGCCGCGTCATCGACAGGTAGGAATTGACGAGGATCCGCCGCACATAGTTGTGCGGATCATCCGCACGCCGCACCCGGCGCCACGTACGGAATGCCTGCATCAGCGCAATCTGGGCCAGATCCTCTGCGCGTTGGTAGTCCCCGGACACCGTGAAACCGAGACGCACCAGATCCTGCCCTCGCGCTGACGCATACTCCTCGAACTCCACTGGCAGCTCCCAAGCTGGGCGTACAACACCTCACAACCATTAGACGCATCGAACTACCCAGGGTGCTGCAATGTTCCACGCACAGTTGTGTCTCACCCCAGTAGGAAGGCCAGAACCCCGTTCTTTCCAGTCGGGTCGGTCCGGCTGCCCTGCACACCTGACCGCTCCCCGGTACGACGACCCGCCGCGACCGGCGGGCGTGTTGCTGCTTCCGAGCGGACTATTCGGACGGTCAGAACAGGTCGTTCCTGTCCTTTGCAGATCAGCGTGCGGGGAAGTAGTTGCTGGGCAGCCGGGTACGCCGAGGCACGGGTGCCTGGCTGGGTCCAGGCGGCATACTGCGGTGTCGCGGCCGGCGCACGCTGCGGCTCTGCAAGCGAGCAGTGCAGCCACCACTAGTGGTGTGTCTGCCCTCCCTGACGACGTGCGCTAAGGGTGCAGGTGACTACACGGCTCGGGCAAGATTTCGCCGCAAGGGTCAGCGCTGGGGGAGCGACCCGAGCAGCGCGGGTGTGACGTGTCGCGGTGCCGCGAGGTCGCCGGGCTTGCCCCGGCCTTCGAAGGATGTGGCCACCAAACGGCGGCAGCCGTAAGCCTCGGCTGTGTAGGAGAGCACGCCGCGGTCGTTGTCGGTGAACCGCATGACGTATGTCGGGCCTAGCTCCTTGGTGCAGACCTTGGGCTCGGTCGGTTCGGGCTTGGCGCTGTTTAGCAGGGCGAACAGCGCGGTGGCCTGGGCTCCGGTCCGCTTGGTGGTACCCGTGGCATAGTCCTGGCCGGTCGCCAAGTCGTCGTACTCGCAGATGGTCACGCTGACGGGCTGGAACGGCGACTTGCTGGCACCCTTGCCCCAGGTCGCCTTCTCCACGGCAGCCCGGACGGCACTGATGGTCTCCGGGCAATCCGTGCTCGGTGTACCGGATGGCTTCGCGGTCGGCAGAGTAGGGGGCGGCCTGCTGGAGGTCGGGGTCTGAGCGGCGGGCTTGTCGGCGTCCTGGAAAATGCAGCCAGCGGTAGCTCCCAGGACAGCCACGACGATCGACACACTGACTACGCCCCGTATCAGTAGTGCGCTCACGACTCGGTCCTTCCGGTTGCTGTCAACTAAACCATGATGGTCGATCTAGTGGTGTGTCTGGCAAATAGCCTGGGCGCCGCCAGTGCCAAGCTATTTGCCAGACCCACCACTAGATCCCCCCGTCGAGGCAGACGTGTCTCGGCACGGCGTCTATCCGGTCACGGGCCTGAGGAGCCGACAGCGCCGACCGGACCGCTGGAATGGGATGATCTGCGGGCAGTCGGAGGAGGGATGCACGTGAGCAAGAAGAAGGATGCCGCCGAGCTCGCCCGCAGGCAAAGCGAAGAATGGCAGCTGGGACAGGACTGGGCGCGCTGGCTCGTCGGCGGGAACGCGCCCCAACCCCTGACGCTGTACGGGATCGTGCTGGACGAGAACGAGACGGCCTACCTTCAGGCGCCGCTGCACTACGCCCGGCTATATGGCGGCAGCGGGCAGTACCACCAGAGCGGCGGCTTCTTCTTCGGCAACCCGGGCATGGTGCTGGGGATGATGGCTGCCAACGCCGCAGTGAACGCCAGCCGCAAGTCAGCCGCGAGGCGCGACATGCAACTGTTGTGGCGAGATCTGCAGGAAGTGCCGACCATCGCGACCAACTACCGGCTGATGTGTCACCTGCCGGCTCGCGGCTGGCTGAGTTTCTACTACACCGCGGTGAATGAGTTCTACCCGGATCCGGCCAACTGGACGATCACGTTCGGGTTCGAGAACGCCGAACCGCTGCGTCTCGGAGGGCTGCCGGTGCCTACGCTCTCTGTCCTGACGTCCTGGTGTGTGCTGGGCGCGAACCGCTGGCAGAACGAGCCCGGCATCGCGCCGCTGCTGCAAGCCGCCACCGCACCGACGTTGCCTGCCGGCCAGCAGGGCGAGGTCGAAGGTCAGCGCAGGCTTCCGAGGATTCCGGGCCAGGGCTGAGTAGCCTTGGAGCCATGACGACCCCGTACGACGACGAGCCGGTGCTGCCCGAGCAGACCCGCGACGACGACCCGCGGTCGTGGGGCGAAGAGGACTCGAGGTCCGAGGATGACGAGCGCATCCTCCGCGAGGTCCCGCCGCACCACAACTGATGGCGACGCTGTTCTTGGTCCACGGCGGGCTCTGGGAACCCATGAACGCCGACCGGTTCTGGCGTACGCCCGGTGTCCTTGCGTGCTTGGAGAAGTTCGGTTTCGAGGTGCTCGCGCCGGATCGTTCGCCGGTGCCTCGCCATTGGTCGCAAGAGGTCGAGCATCTGACGCCGCTGTTACCGGCTCGGCCGGTAATGCTGGTCGGTGCGTCCAACGGATGCTCGGTGGCGGCACGGCTGGCCTTGGCCTACCCGGAGTCGATCGATCGCCTGCTGCTTGCGTGGCCGGCAACAGCCGGTGACCCGGCCGTCGATCGGCGAACAGAGCAAGGGATGCGGAGGCGCGGCGCCGACGATGCAGTGATCCGGGAACTGCTGACTGGAGAGACCTTGCGAGGCCTCACCGACGAGGGGTTTGCTGCGCTCGGGATGCCGGTGGCGATCCTGCCATCAGTACCGGAGAACCCGGTTCACCAGCGATGCACGGTCGATGCGCTGCTGAACTTGCTCCCGGGCAGTCGGGAGTTGCCGGGGTGTCCAGAGCCGCCGAACCCGACCTTCCGGCCGCACTTGGACAAGCTGGTCGGAGCGATCGCGGCCTTTGCCACGGAACCCTGACCGACCATCGGTTCCTCAGAGGCGGGCGCGCAGGGCGTCGCGGATCTCGACGAGCAACTCCTGGTCCGTGGTGAGCGGCTCAGGCTCGGGCTCGTTGTCCGTGGCCCTGCCACGATGCAATTGGATCTTCTGCATCGGCACGACCAGCACGAAGTACACCACTGCTGCGGTGAGCACGAAGACGATGGCGGCATTGATGATCGCCCCGACGTCGATGAGCGACTTGTCGTTGCCCTTCACTACATGGAAGGCAAGTCCGTTGACATTGGCGCCGCCGATCGAGGCGATGAGCGGCGAGACCAGGCTGTCGACGACGGTCTTCACCACGGTGGCGAAAGCGGTGCCGATCACGACCGCGATCGCGAGTTCGAGCACATTGCCACGCATGATGAACTCTTTGAAGCCCTTGAGCATCTTCACTGCCTCCACTGTCGAGGGTCCGGCTGACCCGTCACCCGGAAAAGCTAGGACCATCAGCGCAGCCTGGCGAGCGACCGCGCCGGACCCGGCCCGATTGACTAGCCGGAGTCGGAGCTGAGGGCGAGGGTGATGCGGGAGTTCGCTGCTGACTGGGCGATCCGGGCGGCAGTCTCGGGTGTCGCAGCGAGTACGACGAGTGCGCCGGACGAGCTCGCCGAAATGTTCTCACGGCCGCGGGTGGGCAGAGCGATCACCTGGACCGCGGACGCGAGTTGCCCGGCTGTGACGGAGTCGCTACTGGTGGCGGCGTACAGGTCTATTCGGTCGCCGACGCGGAGCAGGGCGACGATGTCGGCGTCGTCGAGGCGGACCGGATACGCGACCAGACTGCTACCTAGTCGGCCGGAAAGCCCGGGGGAGACGAAACGGGCATCGGTCAACGGTTCGCCGGCCCGGACCGGTGCGGCCAGCACGCGCTTGACCAGGTCCGTACCCGGTCGCAGAGCACCGGCCGGCACGACCTGCGCGGGAAGTTGCAGCGTGGAGAGGTCCGTCGCGGATGGCACGGCACCGCCGGCAAGATCACGGGCGGCGCCCAGGACAGCCACGGTGGGAGCGGATGGGGGCGTCAGTGCGACCAGGCCGAAGTACACGGCCGCTGCGGCCGACACCGCGGCGAGCAGCCGCCGGTGCCACCGAGCAGCCTTGAGCAGGTCGCGCAGCAGGGAGTTGGTTCGACTCATGCCAGAGAAAGTACGAGCCTCGCCGGCCGGAACGCCCGGCTGTCCACAGGGTCGTCAGGCGGCGCTGGGCTTGCTGCTGCCCGATCCGGACGACGCGGAGCCACCCGACGCGGAGCCGCCCGAAGAAGGCCCACCCGAATTGCTCGACGACGAGGAAGACGAAGAACCCGAGTCGGAGGACGAGGACGAGGTGCCCGCGGACGACCCGGCGGACGTACCAGACTCGCTCTTGGCCGCGGTTGTGCTGGTCGAGGACGAGCGGCTATCTGTGCGGTAGAACCCGGACCCCTTGAAAACCACGCCCACCGCGTTGAACACCTTGCGCAGCGCACCGTCGCAGGATGGGCACACCGTGAGAGCGTCGTCAGTGAAACTCTGACGGACCTCGAGGGAGTCACCGCACTCGGTGCACTGATACTGGTACGTCGGCACGTGATTCTCCTTCGGCCGGTCGGGCTGGCACTCTTGCCACTCGACTGCTAATAATGCTCCACGGCGCCGAAGTATTCCAACTCGCCATGAAGACCGGCCCCTGACCTTGCCGGTCTGGACCAGTTCTTCCAGGTCGCAACTTTCGCCCCTCCGCAGGCATCTCCACTAGGGGGCGGGGGACTGTGAACATGGTTCGGGTGAAAGCATCAAGGCTGCTGCCGGGTGCGCTGATCTGGGCAGGAGCCTGCCTCTTACTGGCCAGATACGGCACACCGTGGGCGACGGTTGTGCTGTATTCGGCCTACCTCAGTGTTGGGATCATGCTGCCAGGCACACTGCTGTGGCGCTGGCTGCGCGGCAATGTCGACGGATTCGCCCCGGATCTGGCCTTCGGGACCGGCCTGGGCTTCGCAGCGTCGATCTTGACCTACATCCCGGGCCGGGCCATCGGGCTGCCAATCCTGCCGCTGGTGGTGCCAGTGGTCACGATTGTCGCCTTCGTCGTCGTACCGAGGCTGAGGGCGAACTGGCAGAGCAAGCGGGCGCCATTGCCCGTGTGGTGGGGCTGGACCGTCGCTGGAGCCGCGGCGTTGGGGATGTGGGTGATCACCCGCTACGGGCTGGCGCTCGAGCCGCTGAACTTCCCCGACGCCGCGTTCCAGTACGGCGACATGTCGTACCACTTGGCCCTGGCCGGCGAGCTCAAGCACCACATGCCCGGCCAGATCCCGTACGTCGCAGGGGAGGTGCTGAACTACCACTGGTTCCTGCACGCCGAGCTCGCCGCGACCAGTTGGCAGACCGGGATCGAGATGGATGTGTTGCTGCGCCGGATGTTCCCGGTGACGGCTGCGCTGGTCCCGATCCTCTCGGTAGCCGCGCTGGCGACCCGGCTGGCCCGGCGGTCCTGGGCCGGACCGGTTGCCGCCTGGCTGCTCCTGCTGGTCAGCAGCTTCGACGTCTACGGCTGGGGCGGTGGCGCTGCCACCAACCAGGCCGCGTTCACCAGTGCCGTCCTCATGTACAGCCTCACACACGCGTTCTCGGTGATCATCGCCCTGCCGGCGATCTGGCTGCTCCTGTGCCTGGTGCGTGGTGAGGGAGCACGGATGTGGGGGAATTGGGTGCTGCTGGCGGTTGGACTGGCCGCCGTGGCCGGAACTAAAGCCTCCTTCCTGCCCATGCTGGTAGCAGCACTGGCTCTCGTGATCGTCGTCCAGCTAGTGGTGCAACGACGGGTCGACGGTGTCGTCTTGGGTGTCGCAGCAGTCGGCGTACTCGTCCTCGGCGTCGCCCAGGTGGTCCTCTACAGCGCGGGTCCGGCAGGTCTCACTCTGTCGCCGGGGCAGGCCATCGAGGCTCTCGAACTCAAGGTCGGCTTCAGCAGCCACTACTCCAGCCGTGGAGCCTCGCTGATCATGGTCGGTACGGCGAGCGCCATGGTGCTGGGGGGCTGGGCAGTCGCAGGCGTCGGCATGCTCGGATTCCTGCGGGACCGTCGCTGGAAGGATCCGGCTGCGGTGTTCTTGGTCGGCTTCCTGGTGGCTGGGCTGGCTGCAGGCGTGCTGCTGCGTCACTCCGGCTTCAGCCAGCTCTACTTCGTCCGTGCGGCCTTCCCGGTGTCCATAGTCGCCTCTGCCTGGGGCCTGACGCTGCTGCTTGACAACGTCCGGCTGCGAGTTCTGCTGCCACGAATGGTGGTTGCCCTCGGGGCGGGCATGCTACTGGCCAAGATCCTCAGCGAGCTGACGCCGAATAAGCCGATCCCTCAGCAGGGTGTCATCTCGATTGCAATCCAGGTGCTCTGGCCATGGCTTGCCGTGCTGCTGGTCGGCGCTGCATTGGCCTTGCTGCTACGTCAAGCGCCCGGTCGCTGGCAGGTGAACAGCCTGGCAGTTGGCCTAGGAGTTCTCCTGGTACTCGGCGCGAGCTCGCGAACCGTACCCACCACTGTGGTAACCACCCTTGGCGAGAAGGTGTGCGCCTCGGGGCCGGACATGCCGGACTGTAGCCCTACGAGACGGCAGATACCGGCTGGCGGTGCGGCCGCCGCACGGTACATCCGGAACCACTCCAAAGCCACCGACCGGCTGGCCACCAACTCGCACTGCACCCCCGTGTACGCCGCCAAGACGTGCGACACCCGCAACTTCTGGCTGTCCGCGTACGCCGAGCGCCGGGTCCTGGTCGAAGGCTGGGCCTACATCCACACGGCCCACAGCCGAGCCAACGGCTCGTTCTGGGACCAGCCGTTGCTGAGAGCCAACGACGCGATCTTCCGGACCCCGAACCGGGCCGAGCTGGAGAGCTTCCGGACCAAATACGGCGTCCGCTGGCTGGTGTTCGACACGAACGTGTCCCGCCCCTCGGCCGAGCTCCGGCGACTGCTGCCCGGGCGCTACGCCTCCGGCTCCGTCGAGGTATTCGAGCTGACGCCGCTCGCGAACGACGCCAGCCCTCTCGGCTGACAACCAGTCACGGCTTGCGGCGTACCGAGAAGTTCCAGCAGCCGGCGATCAGGTTGCGTACGTGCACCAGCGCGACCTCCGGGTCGTTGAAGAGCCGCTTCAGCTCGTCCTCGCTGGTACCACGCTCGGCGACGATGCCGTCCAGCATCAGCCCGTCGGCGTCGTACGGGCGCAGCACTACGCGGCGCTCGCGGAAGTCCGCCGGGAAGACGTCACCGGCAAAACCCCGGCAAGCCTCGGCGTGCACGAAGACCGGGCCCACCTCGGCGTACGGGCCGCCAAGTGGCGACGGGCGGTAGGCGATGAGCGCGACCTGCTCGCCGTCGGTGGACAAGGTCAGGCAGCAGCGCAGCGGCGCCCCGGCCCCGGTCGTCCGGACCGTGAACGGGTGGCCGTAGTCGTCGATGCCGCTGGAGCGGATCCGGTCCAGGTCGGCCGGCGGGACGGGGACGAACTCGAGGTCGGTGTTCATGTCAGTTCAACGGCGCAGCAGCCGCGGATGTGAGGGTTGGTTTGGGGTGCGCGGCCGCATTCTCTACGGTTGGGTCCGTGCGCCGCCTGTTACGAGTCATCGTCATCAGCGGTATCGCGCTCGCCACGCTGCTCCTGGTGGTCGCCGGTACCGGGGTCTTCGTGGTCCGTCACTCCATTCCGACGTACGACGGGACGGTCCAGCTGCCGGGCCTCGACGCCGACGTGGAGGTGGTCCGGGACGCCAACGGGATCCCACAGATCTACGCCGACCGGCCAAGCGATCTGTTCGCGGCGCAGGGCTACGTGAACGCGCAGGACCGGTTCTTCGAGATGGACTTCCGCCGGCACGTCACCTCCGGGCGGCTCTCCGAGCTCGTCGGCAAGGACGCGCTGCAGACGGACAAGTTCGTCCGCACGATGGGCTGGCGCCGGGTCGCCGAGAAGGAGCTGGGCCTGCTGTCGCCGGCCACCCGGCAGTACCTCGACGACTACGCGCGCGGCGTGAACGCGTACCTGAACGATCACGCGGGCTCCGGTCTGTCGCTCGAGTACGCCGTCCTGTCGCTGAAGGGCACGGAGTATCGGCCCGAGCCGTGGACCGCGGCCGACTCGCTCACCTGGCTGAAGGCGATGGCGTGGGACCTGGGCGGCAACATGAGCGAGGAGATCGACCGCACCAAGCTGGCCGCGACGGTTCCGGCCAAGCAGATCAACACCCTCTATCCGCAGTACCCGTACGACCGGAACCAGCCGATCCTGTCGGCCGGGGCAGTGACCAGCGGCAAGTTCACCGCCGTCTCGGTGGATACTCAGGCGCGCCGCGGCGCGCTGGATCCGGCCCTGATCAAGTCGCTGGACACCGTCCAGAAGGTCGTTGCCGGGCTGCCCCAGTTGCTCGGCAGTGGCGACGGCATCGGCTCTAACTCCTGGGTCGTTTCCGGGGAGCACACCACCTCCGGCAAGCCGCTGCTCGCGAACGACCCGCACCTGGGCGCGACCATGCCGGGTATCTGGAGCCAGGTCGGGTTGCACTGCAACAAGTTCAGCCCGCAATGCCCGTTCGAGGTGTCCGGTTTCAGCTTCGCCGGCCTGCCCGGCGTGGTGATCGGGCACAACAGCGCCATTTCCTGGGGTTTCACCAACCTCAACCCGGACGTCACCGACCTCTACCTGGAGAAGCTGCGCGGCAACGGCGCGGTCTACGGCGCCAAGGTCGAGCCGATGAAGACCCGCACCGAGGTGTTCAAGGTCGCCGGCCAGAGCGCCGAGGAGAAGATCACCGTCCGGGAGACCCGGCACGGCCCGCTGATCTCGGACGTCGGCGCCGACCAGCGCGAGGTCGGCAAGCTGACCGCGAAGGGCAAGGCTCCCGAGCCGTACGGCGTCGCGATGCGCTGGACCGCGCTCACTCCGGGCCGGACCGCGGACGCGCTCTTCGCCATCGACCGGGCGCAGAGCTGGACCGCCTTCCGGGCCGCCGCGAAGCTGTTCGAGGTGCCGTCGCAGAACCTCGTGTACGCCGACCGCGACGGCCACATCGGCTACCAGGCGCCCGGGCGGGTTCCGATCCGAAAGCTCGGCAGTGGCGACTGGCCGGTACCGGGCTGGGATCCGCGGTACGAGTGGGCCGGCTACATCCCGTTCGATGCGATGCCGACCGAGCTCGACCCGGCCGACGGCATCATCGTGACGGCGAACCAGGCGGTCGTACCGAAGACGTACCAGTACCACCTGACCGACACCTGGGACTACGGCTACCGCTCGCGGGAGATCCTTGACCGGATCCACGCGGTGGACAAGGTGGGCAAGCTGGACGTGAACTCGATGGCGTCCATCCAGCTGGACACGAAGAACCTGAACGCCGAGAAGCTCACGCCGTACCTGCTCAAGATCGGCATCAACGACAGCTTCGACAAGCAGGGGCAGGACACGCTGCGCGGCTGGGACTTCACCCAGCCTGCGAACTCGGCGCCGGCGGCGTACTTCAACATCGTCTGGCGCAACCTGCTGGCACTCACCTTCCAGGACCAGATGCCGCAGTCGACCTGGCCGGACGGCGGCTCCCGCTGGTTCGAGGTGATGCGCAACCTGCTCGCCCAGCCGAACAACGTCTGGTGGGACGACATACACACGCCGCAGCGGGAGACCCGCGACGACATCCTCCGGGCGGCGCTGGTCGACGCCCGCGACGAGATCACCAAAAAGATGGCGCGCGAGCCGGAGAACTGGCAATGGGGCCGGCTGCACAAGCTGACCCTGACCAACCAGACGCTGGGCAAGACCGGCATCGGCGCGATCGACAAGCTCTTCAACCGCGGCCCGTACGAACTCGGCGGCGGCTCGTCCACCGTCGACGCGACCGGTTGGGACGCCGCCAAGGGCTACCAGGTCACCGCCACCCCGTCGATGCGGATGGTGGTCGACCTGTCGGACTTCGACAAGTCGCGATGGATCAACCTGACCGGGGTGTCCGGGCACGCGTTCAGCTCGAACTACACCGATCAGACCGACCTGTTTGTGCGCGGGAAGACGCTGCCGTGGGCCTTCACCAGGGGAGCCGTCGAGGCCAGCCGCCAGCACACCCTGACGTTCACCAATTCCGACCGCTAGTGTCGCGTGATGCAGGAACCAGCATCACGCGACACTCGTGGTGTGTCTGGCAAATAGCTTGAGTTGAAGGTCTCCAGCAATCCGGGAGCCGGCGTCCAGAGGGCACGCTGGGTCAGCAGGATCGCCGCAGTCCTTTGAGCGGGGAGTGAGTACCAGGACGTGCCGAGACCGCCGGCCCAGCCGTAGCGGTCGGCTCCGACCGAGACCCCGAAGCCCCAACCGGTGTCGGGTCCGAGGAAGTCGGCCGCCGCCTCTCGCTGCTCCAGCGTGAGCTGGTCGGTCGTCATCTGCTCGATCGACTCTGGCGACACGATGCCGGCACCCCCGTCGAGCAGCATCCGGGCGAAGGCGGCGAAGTCGTCCGCGGTCGAGATCAGCCCGCCCGCGGCATCGGGAAACGTCGGCGCCTGACACCACTGGCTGTCGGTCACGCCGTCGTAGATCTCCAGCTCACCAGTCTCCGATGTCACATAACTGGTCGCCAACCGGTGTAGTTGCGAGGCAGGCACAGTGAAGCCGGTGTCCTTCATCCCCAGCGGCTCAAACAGACGCTCCCGGAGAAACACCTCCAGCGGCTGCCCGGCTGCCCGCGCCACCAGTACGCCGAGCAGGTGCGAGCCGGTCGCGTACTTCCAGCGCTTGCCCGGCTGATGCTGCAACGGCAGCGTGCCCAGCCTGCGCATCCACTCGTCCGGCTCCAGTGGCGTCCGCGGCTTCGGAGGTCCGAACGTCTTCAGCTCCAGGTCGGCCTCAGCCCGCTGTATCGGCTGGCTGTCCGGCGCGGCCATCGGCTCGCCCAGTCCCAGCCGGAAGGTCAACAGATCCCGCAGCGTGATCACGCGCTCGGCCGGCACCGTCTCGTCGAGCGGCCCGTCCACCCGGGTCAGAACGCGCCGCTCAGCCAGCTCGGGCAGCAGGTCGTCCAGCGGCCGGTCCAGCTCCAGGCACTCCTCATCCACGAGGATCATCGCCGCTACGGCCGCGATCGGCTTGGTGAACGACGCGACTCGGAACAACGTGTCCCGCTGCATTGGCTCGCCATCGACCGCCATTTTGCCGAGCACGTTCACCCGGACCTCCCTGGGGCCGCTCAGCATCGTGACCAGTCCGGGCACCTCGCCACGCTCGACGTATCCGGTCATCTGCTCGTCCAGGTGGTCGAGTCTCGCCGTCCAGCTCTTGTCCGTCGTCACGCGGCGCACTTTACGACTCGGACCCGACAAATCCGCTCAGCCGGATGAGGCGGGTGGGAGTCAGCGCGGCATGGACCGGATGGTCGTGCGGGTCGTTCGGCAGGGTGTCGAGCACTTCCGTGTCGTAGACCGCGGCCCAGATCGGGGTACCGGCGGGCACGCGTGCCAGCGCCCGGTCAAACGACCCGCCGCCACGCCCCAGCCGTACGCCGTTGCGGTCGACCGCCAGCGCCGGGCAGATCACCAGGTCGGCACGGGCGATCGCGTCCACCCCAAGATCCACCGGCGGCTGGTTCAGCCCGAGCCGGCCCCGCACGAGCCCAGCTCCGGCCAGACCCCAGCCGAGGGCGTTGTCGTCGTGCAGCACGGGCAGGAGCACCTCCATGCCAGAGGCAACGAGCCAGTCGATCAGCGGTCCGGTATCAGGCTCAGGCGCCATCGACACGTACAGCGCGATCGTCCCAGCCACCTCTGGTAGCGACTGCGCCACCGTGAGTAGCCCTGGAGCAGGCGGCTGTGCAGCCTGTCGCGCGGCCAGGAGTTGCCGCCGCAAGGCAGCCTTCGCTGCGGCTGCGGCTGCGGCTGGCTCGGGGGAGACCACGACCTGATCCTACGGACCGCCCTCACTCACCAACCCCGCCCGCGCCGCCCCCGGTGGGCAGCCTAAGGCGTGGGGCGGCCAGAATGCGGCGGCTTGGTGAGTGCTGCGCGTCCGCAATCGACCAGTGCGCAGCTCATTGTGACGGTCGCCTAATGTTGTTGCATGAGTGAGGCAGGTCTTCAGCAGGCCCAGGAGAAGATGCGCGCGGCGGGGGCCGCCGAGGTTGCGATCTCGGTCTTCTCGCACTACTACCGGTTGCTCGAGTCGGGTCAGCAGGGCACCATCCGGGAGTCCGCCATCGAGCCGGTGGGCGATCTGCCCCACCTGGAGCACCTTGACGCGGACGACGAGTCGATGCGAGCCGCCCTCGCCGAGACCGTGGTGATCAAGCTGAACGGCGGCCTCGGTACGTCGATGGGCGTCACCGGGCCGAAGTCGGCACTGCCGGTGAAGGAAGGGCTGACCTTCCTCGACATCATCGCCCGGCAGATCCTGAGCACCCGGAAGACCTACGGCGTCCCGTTGCCACTGGTGCTGATGAATTCCTTCCGCACCAAGGAGGAGTCGCTCGCCATCCTCGGCAGGTACGCCGACCTGCCGGTGGACGGCATTCCGCTGGACTTCAAGCAGAACATGGAGCCCAAGCTGCTGGCCGACGATCTCACCCCGGCCGAGTGGCCGCCTGATCCTGAGCTTGCCTGGTGCCCGCCGGGTCACGGGGACCTGTTCACCGCGCTGGTTGCATCCGGAACCCTCGACGCGCTGCGGGAACATGGTTTCCGGCATGCGTTCATCTCCAACGCGGACAACCTCGGCGCCACCCCCGATGGTCGGATCGCCGCCTGGATGGCCGAGCACGACGTGCCGTTCGGGATGGAGGTCTGCCGCCGGACGCGGTCGGACCGCAAGGGCGGCCACGTCGCGGTGCGGAAGTCCGACGGCCGGCTGATCCTGCGCGACAGCGCCCAGGTACACCCGGACGACACCGCCTTCTTCCAGAACATCACCCGGCACAAGACCTTCAACACGAACAACCTGTGGATCGACCTGGACCAACTGGCCGACCTGATGGCCAGTCACGACGGCGTCCTGGGGTTGCCGATCATCGTGAACCGCAAGACCCTCGACCCGGCCGACCAGGACTCGCCCAAGGTGATCCAGCTGGAGACCGGGATGGGCACCGCGATCGAGACCTTCGAGGGGTCGCAGGCGGTGATTGTGGACCGGAGCCGGTTCAAGCCGGTGAAGACCACGAACGACCTGCTGGTGCTCCGCTCGGACGTGTACGAGCTCGACGAGGCCGGGGACCTGACCACCACACACGAGGGCGACGAGCCGTACGTCGACCTGGACCCGGAGTACTTCAAGATCCTGGCCGACTTCGAAGCCCGGTTCGCCGCGGGCTCGCCGTCGCTGGTCCGGGCGGACCGGCTGGAAGTGCGCGGCGATGTTGCCTTCGGCAAGGACGTGGTCGTGGTGGGCGACGTCGAGGTGGAGGCGCCGCCCGGCGAGCGATTGCAGATCGCCGACGGGACAGAGCTTCGTGGATGACCTGCTGATCCGTCCGCTGGAGCCGTACGACACCGAAGAGGCCGCTGCGGTCTGGTGGCGGTCCCGGCACGCGCCGGATTCGCAGGTACCCGCCTCGATCCACACCGAGGAGGGGGTCCGCAAGTGGTTCGCCGATGTGCTGCTGCCGGATGGGCAGACCTGGGTCGCACTGGACGATGGCCGGATCGTTGCCGTGCTCACCCTTGATGGCGACGACCTCGACCAGCTGTACGTCGACCCGGTGGCGGCCGGCCTCGGTGTCGGGTCGACGCTGGTGGAGCTGGCGAAAGACCTCCGGCCGGGTGGGTTGGCGCTGTGGACGTTCCAGAGCAATACCCGGGCGCAAGCCTTCTACCAACACCACGGCTTCGCCGATGTCCGCCGTACGGACGGGGCCGGGAACGAGGAACGACAGCCAGACGTGAGGATGGTCTGGGGAGCTCACCCCGAGCGATTAGAGTCACCTGTGTGAGACGCAGCGTCGACGGACATCTGGAAGTGGTACTCGGCAGGGTCAAACCGCTGCCGCCGTTCGAGCAGCCGCTAATGGACGCGCTCGGGCTGGTGCTGTGCGAGGACATCGTGTCGTCGGTGGATCTGCCGAGCTTCGACAACTCGGCGATGGACGGGTACGCCGTCCGGGCCGCGGACCTGGCCGGTGCCAGCGAGGAGGAGCCGGTCACGCTGCCCGTAACAGGCGAGATCGCCGCCGGCCGGAGCGAGCCGATCGTCGTGACGCCGGGAACGGCCGTGCGGATCATGACTGGCGCGCCGATGCCCCGCGGCGCCGACAGCGTCGTACCGGTCGAGTGGACCGACGGCGGTACGGCCTCCGTCCGGATCACGCGGCAACCGGGCTTGGGTAACTCGGTGCGGAGGGCCGCGGAGGACCTCAGCGCCGGGACCACGGTGCTTGACCGGGACGTCGTGCTCGGGCCGCGCCAGATCGCAGTGCTGGCCGCGGTCGGTCGCGCTCGGGTGTCGGTCCGGCCGCGCCCGCGAGTGGTCGTCGTGTCCACCGGTTCCGAACTGCGCGAACCCGGGACCCGGCTGAGCGACGGGCAGATCTACGACTCCAACAGCTACACACTCGCGGCGGCCGCCCGGCAGGCCGGTGCGGTCGTCTACCGCGTCGGCAGCGTCGACGACGACCCGAAGAAGATCATGGACACGCTGTCGGACCAACTGGTTCGCGCCGACCTGGTGATCACCTCGGGCGGCGTCAGCAAGGGCGCGTACGACGTGGTCAAGGAGGAGCTCACCAAGCTCGGCACCATCGACTTCCCCGAGGTCGCCATGCAGCCTGGCAAGCCGCAGGGCTTCGGCGTGATGGGTGAGGACGAGGTCCCGATCTTCACGCTGCCTGGTAATCCGGTGTCGGCGTACGTGTCGTTCGAGGTGTTCGTCCGGCCCGTGCTGCGCAAGATGATGGGTGCGATGCCGTACTCCCGCCAGCCGGTTACCGGCGTACTGCTGGACGGCTTCTCCTCGCCGCCCGGCCGGCGGCAGTTCGTCCGCGCCGCGGCCACTTCCAGCGACGAGGGCTGGATGGCCAGTACAGTCGGCGGCCACGGCTCACACCTGCTCGGCGGGCTGAGCCGCTCGAACGCCCTGATCGTGGTGCCCGAGGACGTCACATCGGTCCGGGCCGGCGAGCAGGTGGAGCTCTGGCTGCTGGACGAGGAGACCGGATGACCGACGAGCACACGGCTGGGTTGACAGGTGGTCTGACCCATGTCGACGCCTCCGGTGCGGCCCGGATGGTCGACGTGTCGGCCAAGGACACCAGTGCCCGCCGAGCCGTTGCCACCGGCAAGGTTCTGGTCAGCGCCGAGGTGGTTGCCGCGCTCCGTGGCGGCGGCGTACCGAAAGGTGACGCGCTCGCCGTCGCCCGGATCGCCGGCATCATGGGCGCGAAGCGCACGCCGGACCTGATCCCGCTCTGCCACCCGATCGCCATCACCGGCGTGACGCTCGACCTCGAGGTCGCTGACGACGCGGTGCTGATCGTCGCCACCGTGAAGACCAGCGACCGGACCGGCGTCGAGATGGAGGCGCTCACCGCCGTCTCGGTCGCGGGACTGGCCGTCATCGACATGGTGAAAGCGCTCGACCCGGCCGCGGTCATCACCGACGTACGGGTGGAGACGAAGGACGGCGGCAAGACCGGCCACTGGGAGCGTCCTTGAAAGCCCTGGTGGTCAGCATCTCCAACCGCGCCGCGGCCGGCGTCTACGAGGACACCACCGGACCGCTCATCGCGGAACGCCTGACCGGCTGGGGATTCCAGGTCGACGGCCCCCAGGTAGTACCCGACGGTGCCCCCGTCGAGGATGCCCTCCGAGCCGCGATCACAGCGTCGTACGACGTGGTGCTGACCACTGGCGGGACCGGGATCTCACCGACGGACGCGACGCCGGAACGAACCGCAAGCGTGCTGGACAAGGAGATCCCGGGCATCGCCGAGGCGATCCGCGCCTACGGCGTGGCGCACGGGATCCCGACCGCATCGCTGTCGCGGGGACTCGCGGGCGTCGCCGGCAAGACCTTGATCGTCAACCTGCCCGGTTCGCGTGGCGGGGTGAAGGACGGCCTGGCGGTGCTCGAAGCGTTGCTCGCCCATGCCGTCGACCAGGTCGGCGGTGGCGATCATCATCGGACGGACCAGGGCTGATGGCAATCGGATCGTGGCCTGTGGAGCTTCAACACGGGCAGGTCGCACTTCGGTCGCTGCGAGCCTCTGACAGCACTGAGTGGAGCTCGGCCCGCCAGCGCAACGTGAGCTGGCTTCGCCCTTGGGACGCCACCCAGCCACCCGGCGTCGACGACGGGGCGCGCACGTTCCGCGCGATGGCACGCGACTGGAACCGCCAGGCTAGGTACGGCCGGATGCTCCCTTTCGTCATCACTTACGGCGGTGCTGCCGCAGGTGTTGCTCGATCCAAATGGCCGCTGGTCGGGCAGTTGACCGTGTCCGGCATCACCTACGGATCAGCGCGCTGGGCGAACCTGGGCTACTGGGTGGACGAGCAGTACGCCGGTCGCGGGATCGTGCCGGTGGCCGTTGCGCTAGCGGCGGACCACTGTTGGTTCAACCTCGGGCTGCACCGCATCGAGGTGGCGATCCGCCCGGAGAACAAGGCAAGTCTGCGGGTGGTGGAGAAGCTCGGCTTCCGCTACGAAGGCGAACGGCCGCGCTTCTTGCATATCGACGGGGACTGGCGCGACCATCGCATCTTTGCCTTGAACGTAGAGGAAGTCGGGCCCGGTCTACTAGCACGATTGGGCTGATCACGCTGCGTGCTATTCACATCAGTCACACGAGTCTTCTTGCGACACACCGACGCACGTACCCGAAGTGACCCGCTCCTGGTCTTAGCGTCGTCGCATGGGGACAACAGGGTTGATCTATGTGGCGATCGTCGCCGCTTGGGCTGCCTACCTCGTCCCGATGATGCTGAAGCGCAACGACGAGGTGAGCCGGCGCCGTTCGGCGGAGAAGTACTCGTCCTCGGACGCGCGCGTGCTGTCCCGCCAGAACGACGGGCAGGCTCGCGCCCGCTACGTGGTCAAGCATCCACATACCTCGCGTGCCGATGGTGGTCCAGGGAACGATGCGCCCGGGGCGGGCGCGCCTGAGGTGCCAGGGCCTGGGGTGCCTGCGCCGCCGCGGCGGTATGCACCGAACCGAGCCCGCCGGGTGGCCGCAATGCGCCGCCGGCGGGTGCTGTCGATCCTGACCCTTTCCCTGCTGACTGTGACAGCGTTGTCAAGCTTCGCGATGCTGCCCTGGTGGTCGCTCGCGATCCCGGCGGTGCTGATCGTCACCTTCATCGCGATGACCCGGGTCCAACTCCGCCGCGACGCTCGTCTTCGTGCAGAGCTGCAGGCTGAGCGCAGGGCGCGCGCCGAGGCCGTGCACGACCACGGACCTGCGACTGCTCCGGCCGACGCCGAGATGACCGTCGAGCTCAATCTGCCCATTGCGCCTGAGACCGTTTCTGAGCCTCCCGCTGCGCCGCCTGCGGAAGGTCTCTGGGACCCGGTGCCGGTCACCCTGCCGACGTACGTGATGAAGGAGAAGGCGCCGGATCGCACGGTCCGTACGATCAGCCTGTCCGGGCCGGAGGTCTTCTCCTCAGCCCGTACGGCGGACCCGGAGCCTGAGGCGGCACCCGTCGTACCGGAGCCGGATCAGGATGCTCAGGAGCCCGAGGAGATGGAGGTCCGCAGGGCGGTCGGCGACTGATCTCGGGCCTGGGTGGTGGTCCGGGGCCGGTTTCTGAGTGTGTGCGGGGGCGTGTTAAAGTTCTGCGTCGCAAGGCAATGAAGCACGACCTGGGGCTGTGGCGCAGTTGGTAGCGCGCCTCGTTCGCAACGAGGAGGCCAGGGGTTCGAATCCCCTCAGCTCCACCCAGGTCAGAGGCCCTTTCCGAGTCATCGGGGAGGGCCTTCTGCGTGCCGTACAGCAGCAAAGTACAGCAGTAGG
>JAWWPC010000184.1:0-3182 GCA_033851055.1 Kribbellaceae bacterium
TCGGTTCTGGACGTGAAGGTGAGCGGTGACGGCGCCACGGTCTACGCGGCAACCTTCGGCCGCAGCATCTGGAAGGCGCCCGCGCCTCGCTGATGCCGGCGGTATGTCCCGGGGCGCAGCGTTACACACCGCGACCGAGGTATGTCGTCGGCCGAATATGGCCCTCGCGAAATGGTCGCAAATGTCTCACTGGACTTCCTATTGCATTGCGCGCGTATTAAGAAAGAGCCCGAATAATCACCGGACTTTCAAATGCTTAGCTGAGCATCAGATGCCGCTGGCTGTGTGCCGCGCAGGCGAAGGGTGCATGTCGAAAAGGGGTCGGCGATCACGATGCCGACCGGATCGACCACGATGGGTCGAACCTGAGGACCAGCATGCGATACGACCTGAGGACCGGTATGCGATACGTGCGGTGGGCGCGCTGGCCCGTGCCCGGTACCGTCGCAGGTAAGCCTCGGTGTCGCGGTCACACCCCGGCGATCGAGCGGGCATGCCGAGCCGGTCAGACGACGACTCTGTGTGGCGCACTTTGAATTGACGCTGAACGGCGTCAAGTAAAGCGCGCCCAAGATTATGCGGAGGGGTTTCGTGCCCGCGCAAATCGTGCGGTATCAACCTCGATTGGAGACCCATGTCTTCTGTACCTGGGCGGGCCGACGTAAACGTTGCAGAACATTCGGCACGTTTCGTGATGCGAAAGCTCCCGGAATTGGTGTTGTTGTTCTGGATTCTGAAGATCATCGCCGTCACGCTGGGTGAGACCGCCGGAGACTTGTTCGGGATCACCCTCAAACTCGGCTATGTCGATACCGCGTTGATCTTTCTCGCGTACTTTGTGGTCGTCCTTACGCTCCAGATCAGAGCCAAGCGGTTCCATCCGGCCATCTTCTGGGCGGTGGTCCTGGGTACCAGCATGGTCGGTACCGAGATCTCAGACTTCCTGGATCGCGGACCTGGTCACGGCAGTGCCCCTAATGGGGTTGGCTACGCATGGGGAGCGCTCATCCTCACCAGCCTGCTGGCAATCATCTTCGTGGTGTGGTGGCGCACCGGGGAGACCTACAACGTGGAGAAGATCGCCAGCCGCAAGGGGGAAATCCTCTACTGGATCGCAATCTTGATCTCGAACACTTTGGGCACCGCCAGCGGTGACTGGCTGGCCCACAACACCGGTCTGGGATTCCGCGGCGCCTTCTTCGTCATCGCGGGGGTCATGCTGGCGATCCTGGCCGCGCACTACCTGACGAACATCAACAGCATGCTGTTGTTCTGGATTGCGTTCGTCCTGACCCGCCCGTTGGGCGCGGCCGGAGGTGACTATTTGATCAAACCACGTGATGAGGACGGCCTCGGCTGGGGCACGTTCTGGGGCTCGATGGCGCTGTTCGTCCTGCTCGTCGCCCTGGTCATCTATCAGACCATCCAGATCCGCCGTCACCCGCTGCAGCCGTTGCCCTACCCGATCAACCGGCGCACCGGCGAACCACAGGAGCCAAATGGGGCGGTGGTCACCTCGCCGCACGCGAGAGAAATCACCGACGCCGGCAAGGCGCGTGCGCCGGGTCGGCCCAGATGGCAAACCAGCCCAGAAGCCGATCCGGACTGAGCCCCGGGCTCCGGCTCCCGCAGCGCTGCCGCGGGAGCCGGTTCGGTGGTGGCCCGCGGCTGGGGCGCAGTTAGTCTGGTAGACACTCTGCACCCGATCTGGAAGTACACACCACTGATGACTGTTGAATCCCTGTTCCCGCGCCTGGAACCGCTGCTGCCGGGCGTGCAGAAGCCGATCCAGTACGTTGGCGGTGAGCTCAACTCGGTCAGCAAGCCTTGGGACTCGGTCACCGTCCGCTGGGCGCTGATGTACCCCGACGCGTACGAGGTCGGCCTGCCGAACCAGGGTGTCCAGATCCTGTACGAGGTGCTGAACGAGCGCGAGCACACCCTCGCCGAGCGCACGTACTCCGTCTGGCCGGACATGGAAGAGATCATGCGCACAGGTGATGCGCTTGGCCCTATCCCGCAGTTCACGCTGGACAGCCACCGGCCGGTGCGAGCGTTCGACGTGTTCGGGCTGTCGTTCTCGACCGAGCTCGGCTACACCAACATGCTGACCGCGCTGGACCTGGCCGGCATCCCCCTGTACGCCGTCGACCGGGGCGACGAGGACCCGATCGTGCTGGCCGGTGGGCATGCGGCGTTCAACCCGGAGCCGATCGCCGACTTCATCGATGCCGCGGTGCTAGGCGACGGCGAGGAGATCGTGCTGGCCATCTCGGACGTGATCCGGGAGTGGAAGGACGAGGGCAGCCCGGGCGGTCGTGACGAGGTGCTGATGCGCCTGGCCGCGTCGGGTGGGGTCTACGTGCCCAAGTTCTTCACCGTCGAGTACCTGCCGGACGGGCGGATCAAGCGGGTCGCGCCGAACCGGCCCGGCGTACCGTGGCGGACCGCGAAGCACACCGTGATGGACCTGGATGCCTGGCCGTATCCGAAGAAGCCGCTGGTGCCGCTCGCCGAAACAGTGCACGAGCGCTACTCGGTCGAGATCTTCCGTGGTTGCACCCGTGGCTGCCGGTTCTGTCAGGCCGGGATGATTACCCGCCCGGTGCGGGAGCGCAGCATCACCACCATCGGCGACATGGTCGAGAACGGCATCAAGCAGTCCGGGTTCGAGGAGGTCGGCCTGCTGTCGCTGTCCAGCGCCGATCACAGCGAGATCGCCGAGGTCGCGAAGGGCCTGGGGGACCGGTACGAGGGCAGCAACATCTCGCTGTCGCTGCCGTCAACCCGGGTGGACGCGTTCAACATCACGCTGGCGAACGAGTTCTCCCGCAATGGCCGCCGCTCCGGCCTCACCTTCGCCCCCGAGGGTGGATCGGCCCGGCTGCGCAAGGTGATCAACAAGATGGTCAGCGAGGAGGACCTGATCCGCACGGTCGCCGCGGCGTACAGCCATGGCTGGCGGCAGGTGAAGCTGTACTTCATGTGCGGTCTGCCGACCGAGACCGACGAGGACGTGCTGGAGATCGCCGAACTGGCGAAGAAGGTGATCGCCACCGGCCGTGAGGTGTCCGGGCGCCGTGACATCCGTTGCACGGTGTCGATCGGCGGGTTCGTGCCGAAGCCGCACACGCCGTTCCAATGGGCGTCGCAGCTCGGCGCGGAGGAGACCGACGCCCGGC
>JAWWPC010000007.1:0-57812 GCA_033851055.1 Kribbellaceae bacterium
CGGTTCCTCCGGCCGGGCCTCGGCTTCGGCGGTGGCTGCCTACCCAAGGACATCCGGGCGTTCATCCACCGGGCGGAGGAGCTCGGGGTCGGCCAGGCTGTCTCGTTCCTGCGGGAAGTCGACGCGACGTGACGGTGTGCGCGCTCGGGGCGGCGTTCAAGCCGGACTCGGACGACATCCGGGACGCGCCCGCACTGGACGTCGCCCGGCTGCTTCAGGCCGAGGGTGCGGTGGTGCGCGTCTACGACCCACAGGCGATGGACAACGCCCGTCGGACCTACCCGGATCTGCACTACGCGGAGAGCGTTGCCGAGGCGGCTGCCGGTGCCGGCGTCGTGGCCCTGCTGACCGAGTGGGACCAGTTCCGGGAGATCGACCCGTACTGGCTCGGCGATATCGTCCAGATCCGGGCCATCGTCGACGGCCGGCACGCGCTTGACCCGGTGAACTGGCGAGCTGCCGGCTGGGACTACCGCGCCCTTGGCCGCGCCTAACTCTCCGGGCCGGCTGAAATTCGTACACCCAAGATCGAATGTCCTTTCTAGGTGTACGAATTTGGTACGAATCTTCCGACCGCGATTGAAGGCCGGAGCACGGTTGAGGACCGAGCACGGTTGAGGACCGAGCACGGCTGATGCCCGGCCCGGCTGTCTGTGCAGGTGAATTGGCAGGCAGCCGGGCCGCCCGTCGGATTGAATGGACCCATGGACACCGGGCTGGTCGTGCGTAGCGGCGTCGTCGTGCCCGAAGCGGAGCTGAATTGGCGGTTCTCCCGGTCCAGCGGGCCTGGCGGGCAGTCGGTCAATACCACCGACAGCCGGGTGGAGCTCAGCTTCGACGTCGCCGCGACCAGTGCGCTCAGCGACACCCTGAAGGCCAGGGCGCTGGAACGACTCGGGTCGCGCCTCGTTGACGGCGTACTGACGGTCGCCGCGTCCGAGCACCGCTCTCAGTGGCGCAACCGGGAGGCGGCGCGGACCCGGCTCGCGGCAGTGCTGCGGGACGCCATCGCCGCCCCGCCGCGGCAGCGACGGCCGACGCGGCCCAGCAAGGGCGCGGTCCGGCGGCGGCTGAACGACAAGAAGCGACGCAGCGAGACCAAGCGACTACGTGGCCGTCCGGCCGACTGAACCCTGCGACCCACCGACTGAACCCCGCGTCCCACCGACTGAGCCCTGTGTCCTGCAGCGGGTGCAGCGCACTATCTGCAGGTGCAGCGCACTATCTGCGGATGATCCGCGCGCTTTGCTCCGGTGCAGAACCGCCGCGGTGCAGCGCGTGGTCAGCCGCCGGCGAAGGGAGGCAGGGCGTCGACGACCGCACCGTCGGTGAGCGGCGCGTCGCCCTCCACTCGCTCGCCATCCAGCAGGAAAGAGCAGATGCCGAGCACCCGGCTCAGTTCCGGCCGGTCGGCCGAGACTTTGCCCACCAGTTCCCGGACCGAATCCGCGTGGGCGCTCGCGACGGATTCGCCTGCGGCCGACCGGGCCGCCGCGAAGTATCTGATGGTGACTGCCGCCATGGGACACCTGACTGGTCGGGATATAGGTGAGGTGAGTATTATGTCAGCTTGCTGTTCCAACCAGTGTGTCTCGGGCCCAGGGCAATGACGCCCAGGGCCTGACGTGCATCAGGACCGGGCGCCCCACAACGGAGTCCGACGACCAGCACAAGGAGACAGCGTGAGCACGTTGCTTCTGCTGACGAACGCGCTGCAGGCCTCTACCGAGGTGCTGCCTTCACTTGCCCTACTGCCCCACCAGATCCGTATCCTGCCCGCCGAAGTCGCCGCACTCGTCGACGCGCCTGATGCCGACGCGGTGCTGCTGGATGCCCGGCGTGATCTGGTCACGGTCCGCGGGGTGGCCCGGCTGATCCGCACCACCGGCATCGACGTCCCGCTGATCCTGGTGGTCACCGAGGGCGGACTGACGGCGGTGAACGCGGACTGGGGCGCCGACGACGTCCTGCTCGACACCGCGGGCCCGGCGGAGATCGAGGCCCGGCTGCGACTGGTGATCGGCCGGCTCGCCGCTGCCCGCAACGAGGATCCCAACACGTCCCTGATCCGTAGCGGCGACGTCGTGATCGACGAGGCGTCGTACACGGCCAAGCTGGGTGGGCGGGCGCTTGATCTCACCTACAAGGAGTTCGAGCTGTTCAAGTTCCTCGCGCAGCATCCGGGCCGGGTTTTCACCCGGGAGCAGCTCCTGCAGGAGGTCTGGGGCTACGACTACTTCGGTGGCACCCGCACGGTCGACGTGCACGTGCGACGGCTGCGGGCCAAGCTCGGCCCCGAGCACGAGGCCCTGATCGGCACCGTGCGCAACGTCGGCTACCGGTTCGTCATCCCGCCGAGCACCCAGCGCGAGACCGCCGACGTGAACGCCTGAATTGGCTTGGACCTGGGCGGGATTTTCCTGCTACCGTGCGTGTTCGGGCTTTCTTGGGAGGTGACCGATGGCGCACGTTGCTCCGACCCCAGACCGCCGCGCTGCCCACGCCTCGCACCGCAGCACCCCCCACACCTCGCACCGCAGCACGAGCAGCAGCACCCCCGACGGCCCGGTGCTGACCGCGACCTGGCTCGGCCTTACCTTCGGGATGATCGTCGGACTGGTCCTGGTCTCGTGGGGCCACATCGGCGTGCGCGCCGCCGGGATCACCTTGCTGTTCATGCTCGTATTGCTGACCGTGGCGGTCTCCGCGGCCGCCCTGCGCCGCGGCATCGGCTCCGGCCGGGCCGCGCTGTCCACCGGAGTCGCCTTGACCTTCGTAGTGCTCAAGTTCCTGCTCAGCTGAGGACGCGCCGGGCCACTCCGTTTGCGGAGCAACCCGGCGCGCGTCCGGCGGACCGGCGTACGGCTCAGGAACCGAGGCTGATGCGGTCGGTCGGGCCTGGGGTGTAGGGGTCGTGTGCGGTCAGGTACTTGGCGAAGGCGTCGATGTCCAGGCCGCCGAAGAACTTGTCCTTCGCCGTGGTGAAGGCGGCGAAACCGTCACCGCCGTCGGAGAGGAAGTTGTTCGTGACGATCCGGTACGTCGTAGCGTCGACCAGCGGCTGACCCGCGACCTTGATCGACCCGACCACCACCTTCGAGCCGGCCGCGGCGGCCGGGTTCCAGGTGTAGGTGATACCCGCGACCTGCAGCACCTTGAACTTCGGGGCCTCCGGACCGTTCGAGTCGGAGAACTGCTGCTCGAGGAGCGCCTTGATCTGGGTACCGGTCATGTCCATCGACACCAGGTAGTTGTTGAACGGCTGGACGGTGAATGCCTGCCCGAAGGTGACCTCACCGCCGTTCGAAAGGAGGTTTTCACGGATGCCGCCCGGATTCATGAACGCCACCACCGGGGTCTTCCCGTTCGTCACCGCCGACGGGTCGGCCAGTTGGGCGTCGGCGATCAGGTTCCCCAGCGGGGACTCGAGCGAGTCGTCCGCCGTGCGCGACACCGACGGCGTGGTGAGGTGCCCGATCACCTTGGTCTCGATCGGCGCGATCAGCCTCTGGTACTTGGTGATCAGGGTGCTTGTCCGGGCATCCTTGGGCACGTCACGGGTGACGATCTGGTTGTTCGCCAGGGTGTTCAGCCGGTCGACATCACCGGTGGCGTTGTCGATGCTCAGCCGCACGTCGGTGACCATCTTGCCTACCGACGACGCGCTGGTGACGAGACGCGGCTGGCCGGCCTTGTCGGGCAGTGTGCAGTTGTAGTTCTGGTGGGTGTGACCGGAGATGATCGCGTCGATCTCCGGATCCAGTCCGGCGTTGATGTCGACGATCGGGCCCGAGATGCCCGGGCAGCTGTTGTACGCCTTCGGGTCGGCCGGGAAGCCGCCCTCGTGCAGCAGCACGACGATCGACTCGACGCCCTTCTTCTTCAGCACCGGCACGAGCTTGTTGGCGGTCTCGACCTCGTCGGTGAAGGTGAGACCGTCGACGCCGGACTTGGTGACGATGTTCGGCGTGTTCTCCAGCGTCATGCCGATGAACGCGACCTTCTTGCCGTCCTTGAAGTTCTTGATCGTGTACGGCGCGAACAACGTGGTGTTGGTGTTCTGGAAGTAGACGTTCGCCGAGAGGTACTTGAACTTCGCGCCCGGGAACGGGTGCGCGGTGTCGGGGCAGGAGTTCTGGTTGTTCTGCCCGTCACCGTCAGGCAGGCAGCCGCCGGACTGCATCCGAAGCAGCTCGTGCCAGCCCTCGTCGAACTCGTGGTTGCCGACCGAGGCGGCCTCGAGGCCCATCCCGTTCAGCGCCTCGATGGTCGGCTCGTCGTGGAACGCCGCCGAAAGCAGCGGCGAGGCGCCGATCAGGTCACCCGCGGCAACCGTGACAGACTGCTCCCCCTTGGCCGCAGCGGCCGCCCGCATCTGCTTAAGGTGCGTCGCGAGGTACTCGGCGCCGCCGGCCGGGATGCCGTTCACATTGCCGCTCGAGCTGGTCGCCAGGTTCGGTGCCAGGTTCCCGTGGAAGTCATTGATCGCGAGCAGTTGGATCTGGGTGTGCGTCGGCTTCGGTTTCGCCGTCGCAGCCTGGGTCACGGTTCCCCCCGTGGCCAAGCCGAGCACCACGGTGGCGCCGGCGGCCAGCAGGCCGATGGCCCGCGGTCCCCTGAGCCACGTCTTGTCTCGTCCTGTAAAGGCCATTTCTTCTCCGTCATCGTGTCCGGTGACCGCGCTCGTCTTTGCACGCGATCCCGGGCAAATTACCGGACGCCAGTGATCTCACCAAGGCATCAGCGAGGAACTCCCTGTAGTTTCTCCTACGGTGGGCGTGTGACTCTCGAAGCCGTACCCTCACCGTTGCCTCCGGCCACTGCTGCGGCCGTCACTGAAATTGCGAGCTCAGCCGCAGAGAGTGACGGCGTACGCCCGTTATCCGAGCACACCCTGCTGCACCTGGACGGCGAGCACCCGGGCGACGTCCACGTCCTCGCGTACGCCGGTGAGCCCGGGCTGGCCGAGGCATCCGGCGTACGGGGTGGCAGCGGTCTCATCGGGTACGCCTACCTCGGTCCGGACGGGTCGGCCGAGCTGGTCGTCTCCCCCGCGGTCCGCCGGCACGGGACCGGCAGCGCATTGCTCCGCATCCTGCAGGACCACGGCGGCGCCAAGCTCCGCGTCTGGGCCCACGGCCGTCTACCCGGGGCGGACGAGCTTGCTGCGCGGATGGGCCTCCAGGTCAGCCGCGAGCTCTACTTCCTGCGCCGACCTCGTTCCCCGCTGACGGCACCGGTCTGGCCTGCGGGGATCGAACTGCGCACCTTCGTCCCAGGGCAGGACGAAAGCGCCTGGCTCGCACTGAACGCCTTGGCCTTCGCCGATCATCCTGAGCAGGGCAGTTGGGACAGGTCAGATCTGAACGACCGGATCAGCCAGCCTTGGTTCGACCCGGCCGGCTTCTTCCTAGCCGTCGACCAGGCGTCCGGCGAGCTGGTCGGCTTCCACTGGACGAAGACCCACGAGGACGAAGGCGACGGCCCGCACGGCGAGGTCTACGTGGTCGGGGTGGCGCCGTCACATCAGGGAACCGGGCTCGGCAAGGCTCTGACGATCGCCGGACTGCAACACCTGCAGGAGGAACGGGGTCTCGACTCGGTCGTCCTGTACGTCGACGGCACTAACAAGGCGGCCCGGGCGCTCTACGAGAAGCTCGGCTTCACAACTGCGGCTCTCGACGTCCAGTTCGCTCCTGTCGGCTGAGCTTTCGGCGGTATCTGAGCTCGTTCGAGTCTGGCTGGTGACCTGCGTTGCCTCGAGGCTGCCAGGAGATTTGAGCTGCTGCCTCGCGGGCAGGTGGTGGTGCAAGGCAGATCGGGGCGGGCGGTGGGTCGGCTTGTGAGTCGTGCCACAGATGCCAGTTGATGACTCCGCGTCATGGGCCGGGACGAGCGTCGTCTCATAGGTAGCCAGGAGTTGCCTGCGCCCCGTCCCCCAGCCGGGCGGCACCCAAGCCACGGTTATCCACAGCCATCGCCGAGCATGCCCGAGCGGTCCTGTCGACGACTACGATCTAGGTCGACTACGGAGAGGTGACGACCGTGACTTACCGCAACAGGCCAGCCATCCTCGCACTGGCCTGCCTCGGCGCTGTGCTGATGACCGGCTGCACCCCGAACCCCGCAGCCAGCCATCCCTCTCCACAACCCAGCTCGGCCCCCACCGCCCCGACGGCCAGTACAACCGCGACGCCCGCAACGACTCAACCGACCGGTCCGCCCGAGCGCCCGACCGCAGCCGAAGGCCTCACCCTCGCAGCCGCCGAAGCCTTCGTGCATTACTACAGCGCCCTGATGAATTACGCCTCTGACACTGGCGACGGCACTGCGTTGCTCAGCGCCAGCGACTCGGGTTGCGAGAACTGCAAGGTCTATGCGGACTTCGTGAAGAAATCCAATGCCGCGAACGGCCTGTTGACCGGCGACTACCACGAGCACATCACAGAAGTCTCCGAGTTGGTTCGAGGTCAAAGCGGTCGCCTCGGTGGGTCCGCAATCCTCAAAGTCGGTACATATGTCAGCCGGGAGACGCCAACTGCGAGTCCGATTACCAGCAAATCAACGAAATACAACCGCGAGCTTGCCCTGTCCCCAAAGAGCGGCAACTGGGTGATGTTCGAGATGAAGCTCGTAGAACAATGATGAAGTCCAGACGCTCCCTAGTTGTACTGGCGCTTATAGTCGCAGGAAGCCGCCCGATAATGGCGCCAGGTCACGCGATCGCACTGACTCCAACTGGTCGACACAGCGCCTCACAAGTCACCGTCACCCCGAGGCCGACACCAACCGGCCCACCGGAGACGAATGCACGTCCGACGAAGGACGGCGTTCAGGTGACATCGCGAACCAAGGTCCAGAGCCGTTTGGGGGAATCCAAACGCGCGGAGCACCACCCGCAACCGAAGAAGGCAGCCACCGCGGACGAACGGACGAAGGACCGAGGAGCCCAGACCAAACCTCCGAAACGGACCGATTTCAGGATCAATATTGGGATCTGTGGCCTGACACGGCCGGATGGGTCCATTCCGGGACCGACTCGGTGCCAGCCGTTCGTGCCGACGACGCCGGATCCGAAGCCCACGACCGTCGTTGTGCAGCCGCCTCGGCCGTCGGATGTGACATGGGAACAGATCCTGACTCAATCCAAGGACGTGCTGTTCGCGCAACTGCGGGTCAAAGTTCAGCCGGCCGGGCGAACGTTGGTGAACCTCGACACCATCGTCCATACCGACCAGAGCAAGATCTCCACGGTTACGGTCGCGCTGCTCGGGTTTCCGGTTGTGGTTGAGGCGACACCGATGAGCTACACCTGGAACTTCGGTGACGGCGCAACGCTGACAACCACCTCGCCGGGGAAGCCTTACCCGTCGAAGGAAATCACCCACAAGTACATGAAGCGCGGATCCGTCAGCGTCTCGGTGACCACGAACTACGCCGCTCGCTTCAACGTCGCCGACAGCGGCTGGCAATACGTCGACGGCACCGTCCCTATCACCGGCCCGGCCACCGCGCTTCTAATCCGCGAAGCCGTGCCCGTTCTAGTTGATCCCGCCCGCTGATTCCGGCTCCTCGCCTATCTCACCGGTCCGTCTCGATCGGCCCGAACAGCCACGCATACATAAGTGGGGCCCAGAACCTCGGGAAGCAGTTACTGAGGCACTTGCGTATGCGTGGGCGTACGCTCACTGAGCCCAGCAGCCTGGACAGCACCGTCGCACGGCAGCACCGCAGCACGGCAGCACGGGTGCGCGGCGGGACGGGGTACCCGGGGGTCAGCCTGGGTTGAGGGCGGTGCGGATGGCTGTGGAGATTCGGAGGCGGGCGGCTCGGGTTTCGCCGGACAGGGCCAGGATGTTGGCGAAGCCGTGCAGCATGCCTCTCTCGCAGACGTGCTCGACCGGTACGCCCGCAGCCGCTAGCTTCGCTGCGTATTCGTTACCCTCGTCGCGGAGTGGGTCGAAGCCCGCTGTCACCACGTACGCCGGGGCCAGGCCGCTGAGGTCCTCGGTGAGGAGCGGCGAGACCAGCGGGTCGGAGCGAATCGCCAGGTCGGGGGCGTAGTGATCCCGATACCAGTTGATGTCCTCCTCGGTCAGGAAGAAGCCCTCCGCGAACAGGTCGCGGCTCGGGCGGCGTCCGACGAGGTCCACCGCTGGGTAGATCAGGACCTGGAGCGCCGGCGCCGGCAGGTCGCGGCGTACGGACTGCTGGGCGACCACTGCGGCCAGGTTGCCGCCTGCGCTGTCGCCACCGACGCCGATCCGCGACGGGTCCGCGCCCAGGTCCTCGGCGTGCTCGACGGCCCAGTTGAAGGCGGCGATCGCGTCCTCTGCGGCCGTCGGCGCCTCCGCCTCAGGCGCCAGCCGGTAATCCACCGACAGGACCCGGATGCCAGCCTCCTCGGCCAGGTCGCGGCAGTAGGAGTCGTGGCTGTCCAGGTCACCGACGACCCAGCCGCCGCCGTGGAAGTAGACCAGCAGGCCGCCAGCTGACATCGGGGCCGAGCGCGGTACGTACAGACGGGCGCCGACTTGCCCGTCCGCGCCCCTGACCGTGAGCTCGGTCACCCGCTGAAGTTCGCGGGGCTGGCCGGCGACCAGCTTGGACAAGGTGAGCAGGTTCGCCCGGGCGGACGGGACCGACTGCTTCATCGTGCCCGGCAGAATTCCCTCCAGCCGGAGGAGCAGCTGCAGATCGGGGTCCAGGACGCTGCCGTCGATCTGGATCGGGGCACCGGCCAGCCTGCGCCGGAGGGCCGGGGGCAGCGCAGTCACCGGCTTCAGGGCGCTGCCCTGCACCTGGTCCAGTGCGGTCCGCAGCAGCGTGTCCACTCGTCGATTCACAAGGGGGGACGCTAGCAAGAGGCCCCGGCTCGCCGCGTCTGCTACCGGCCATTTACCTCGGGATGCAATGCTATTGAGGTGGCTGGAGACTTGTTGGCGTCGCATAACCGTGAGTACGACGTCGAGCCGCCGTACGACATCACGGAGGCCGGTGATCTCCCCGAGGACCGGTTCTCGGACCGTGAGCTGAGCTGGCTGGCGTTCAACCAACGGGTGCTCGAGCTCGCCGAGAACGACCGGGTCCCGCTGCTCGAGCGGGCCAAGTTCCTGGCCATCTTCGCCAGCAATCTGGATGAGTTCTTCATGGTCCGGATCGCCGGACTCAAGCGACGGATCGCGGCTGGCGTCGCCGTCCGGGCCGCCAGCGGGCTGTTGCCGCGGGAGGTCCTCGACCGGAGCCTGAGCCGCAGCCGCGAGCTGATGGACAGGCAAGCCGAGACCTGGCGCAAGGTGGTGCTGCCCGCGCTGGTCGAGGAGGGCATCGACATCCTCCGCTGGGACGAGCTGAGCATCGGCGAGCAGGAGGACATGACCCGGTTCTTCAAGGAGCGGGTCTTCCCAGTCCTGACGCCGCTGGCGGTAGACCCGTCGCACCCGTTTCCCTATATCTCTGGCCTGTCGCTGAACCTGGCTGTGGTGGTCCGCAACCCGGACACCGGCGGCGAGCATTTCGCCCGGGTCAAGGTGCCACCACTTCTGCCCCGCTTCGTCACTGTTGCCGAGGGCAAGTTCGTGCCGCTCGAGGACGTCATCGCGACCCACCTGGACCAGCTGTTCCCCGGTATGGAGGTGATCCAGCACCACACCTTCCGGGTCACCCGGAACGAGGACCTCGAGGTCGAGGAGGACGACGCGGAGAACCTGCTCGCGGCGCTGGAGAAGGAGCTGCTACGGCGCAGGTTCGGGCCGCCGGTCCGGCTCGAGGTCGAGGAGTCGATCGACCCGAAGGTCCGGGCGCTGCTGCTGTCGGAGCTGGGCGTCACCCACGCCGAGGTGTTCGAGCTGCCCGGGCCGCTGGATCTGCGCGGCCTGTTCGCGATCGCCGCGCTGGACCGGGCCGAGCTGAAGTACCCCGGGTTCGTGCCGTCCACCCACCCGCACCTGGCCGAGGTGGAGACCTCGAATCCGGCGGACATGTTCTACGCGCTCAAGCAGCGCGACGTACTGGTGCACCACCCGTACGACTCCTTCTCCACCTCAGTGCAGCGGTTCATCGAGCAGGCCGCGGCCGATCCACACGTGCTGGCGATCAAGCAGACGCTCTACCGCACCTCGGGTGACTCCCCGATCGTGGATGCCCTGATAGACGCCGCCGAGTCGGGCAAGCAGGTACTGGTGCTGGTCGAGATCCAGGCCCGCTTCGACGAGCAGGCGAACATCAAGTGGGCGCGCCAACTGGAGCACGCGGGCTGTCATGTCGTGTACGGCGTGATCGGGCTGAAGACGCACTGCAAGCTG
The DNA here is from genome assembly GCA_033851055.1 of Kribbellaceae bacterium. Taxonomy (GTDB): domain Bacteria; phylum Actinomycetota; class Actinomycetes; order Propionibacteriales; family Kribbellaceae; genus Kribbella. The sequence goes on from JAWWPC010000007.1 coordinate 10,305, forward strand.
TCTCTGGTGGTCCGCGAGGAGCCGGACGGGCTGCGTCGTTACGCCCACATCGGCACCGGTAACTACCACCCGAAGACCGCCAGGCTGTACGAGGACCTCGGTCTGCTCACCTCGGACCGGACCGTCACCGAGGACGTCGCGCACCTGTTCAACCACCTGTCCGGCTTCGCCCGCCGCAGCGGCTACCGCCGCCTCCTGGTCGCCCCTCAGACGGTACGCCGGGGACTGCTCGAGCGGATCGAGCGGGAGGTCCAGCATCACCTGGCCGGCCGCCCGGCCAGGGTCCGCATCAAGGTGAACAGCCTGGTCGACGAGGCCCTGTCGGACGCGCTCTACCGCGCTTCGCGGGCCGGCGTACCAGTCGACCTGTGGATCCGCGGCATCTGCACCATCCGACCCGGCGTACCGGGCCTGTCCGAGAACATCCGGGTCCGCAGCATCCTGGGCCGGTTCCTCGAGCACAGCCGGGTGTTCTGGTTCGAGAACGGCGGCGAGCCTGAGGTCTGGATCGGTTCGGCTGATCTGATGCACCGCAACCTGGACCGCCGGGTCGAGGTACTGGTCCAAATCAGGGAACAGGACCACGTGACCGAGCTGGGCGACCTGTTCGACCTCGGTTTCGACGAAGGTACCGGCTCGTGGTGGCTGCAGCCCGACGACACCTGGCAGGCCCGGCTGACCGGGCCGGGCGGCAAACCGCTGGTGGACCTGCAAGAACGCCTGATCGCCACCCGCGGCCGTCGCCGACCGGCCGAGCCCATTGCCTAGCCGCTAAGGTTTTCCTGATGAGTAACGGGGCGACTGTGATCGCCGCCGGCGGTGTCGTATGGCGTGAGAGCCGCGGCGGCCGGCAGGTCTTGCTGGTGCACCGCCCGCGGTACGACGACTGGTCCCTGCCGAAGGGCAAGCTGAACGCGGACGAACATGTGCTGTTGGCGGCCTGGCGGGAGATCGAGGAGGAGACCGGTCAGCGGGTCGTCCTCGGCCCGGCGCTCGGCGTCCAGCGGTACGACGTGCGCAAGAACGGCGGCACGGTTCCGAAGCTGGTGCACTATTGGGCGGCGCGCCTTGCCGGTGCCGCCCGCCCTTTCGAGCCGAACGACGAGGTGGACAAGCTCGACTGGCTGCCGGTGGACAGCGCCCGGCAAAGACTGAGCTACCCCCGCGACGTCGACATCCTCGACGCGCTGGAAGACAAGGTCCCGGTCACGTCCACGTTGGTCCTGCTCCGGCACGCAGAGGCGGTCAAGCGCAAGGCCTGGACAGGTGAGGACACCGCCCGGCCACTGACCGACAAGGGTGCCGCCACGGCCGAGCGGCTGATCGGCGTACTGGCTGCCCTGGGCGTCGACCGGGTGCTGAGCAGCGACGCCGGGCGGTGCACCGCCACGGTCGCGCCGTACGCCGCCGCGATGGGGTTGCCGATCGAGTTGCACCCGGAGATCTCCGAGCGTGGCTACGAGAAGGACCCGTCGGGGCTGAAAGGGATGGTGGCGGAGGCATGGAAGCCCGGCAAGGTCACGGTGGTCTGCTCGCACCGGCCGGTTCTTCCGGCGCTGTCCCGGGAACTCGGGCTCAAAGTCGGCAAGTTCGAGCTCGGCGCCTTTGTGGTGGCCCACCGGCTCCCCACTGGCCGCATCGCGCGCGAGCGCTTCGGCCCGCCCTGACGCTCGCCTCTCCGGTTCCGCCGCCTCCTGAGCGCAAACGGGCGGATACTCGAAGCAGACCTGTCGTTCGCGTCACAGCTGGTCACGTACTGCAGGCGGCCAGGGCAGCCGGGATTCGTCGCTGTCGGCAGGTATGTTCTGACCGAGGCAACCTGGCGCACCAACGGGCGCCGGCTCACGGAGAGGTTCGGGCGCAGCATGACCACGATGCGAGAACTCACTCTGATCGGGATCCGGATGGAGTCCCCCGACCGGGCACCGGTGATGATGCTGCGCGAGACCGAGGGCTACCGCTACCTGCCGATCTCGATCGGTTCGGTCGAGGCCACCGCGATCGCTTACGAGGAGCAAGGGCTGCGTCCGTCCCGGCCGCTCACGCACGACCTGATGCGTGACCTGATCCAAGCATTCGGCGTCACCGTCGAGGCGGTCGAGATCGTCGAACTGCGCGATGCCGTGTTCTACGCCGAGCTCGTGCTCGGCAACGGCGTCCGCGTCTCCGCCAGGCCGAGCGACTCGGTCGCCCTCGCCGTCAGACTCGGTACGCCGATCCGCTGCACCGAGCAGGTCCTTCGGGAGGCAGGCGTGGCGACTCCCGAAGAAGAACAGGCCGAGCTGGAACGCTTCCGCCGGTTCCTCGACGGCGTCGCCCCGGAGGACTTCTCCAGCTGACCCGTCGGCAACAACCTGCAGCCGGCGGTAACGGTGGGTTCGCCTCACCGGGGCCACTCAGCCGGGCGTACGTTGGTATCGGACCGTTACCAACGGCTGCTGGAAATCACGGCCGGTCACTCGGCCTAACGCAGTTCACCTGATGGCCTCCTGGCGGCACGCCAGGCGTCGTGATTACTACGGGAACCGTTCACCACTCGTTCATCCGCGACGGACCACCCGGTCACCTGGTCTCCCTACCGTCAGTGGAAGTTCAAGAAGTCTGATCCCGCAGAAGGGCAACACTCTCGTGTCCGTCAATCGCCTGCTCCGCGTCGGCACCGTCGCCGTGGCATCCTTCGGCGTCCTCGCTCTCAGCGCCTGTGGCAGTGATCCGCAGCCGTCGAGTTCCTCGAGCGCGTCGAACTCCACCTCGCCCTCCGCCGGAGCCGACTGCCCCTCAGGCACTCTGAACGCCGAGGGCTCCACGGCGCAGAAGAACGCCATCGAGGAAATCATCAGCAAGTACAACGAGAAGTGCGCCGACGTTACGGTGAACTACAACCCGACCGGTTCCGGTGCGGGCATCAAGCAGTTCAACGCGGGCCAGGTCGACTTCGCCGGTTCGGACTCGTCGCTGAAGACCGCGTCCACCGACGGTAGCGTGACCGAGGCGGCCGCCGCGGCGAAGCGCTGCGCCGGCAACCCCGCCCTGAACCTGCCGATGGTGATCGGCCCGGTCGCCATCTCGTACAACGTGGACGGGCTGACCAAGCTGATCCTGGACGGCCCGACCGCCGCGAAGATCTTCCAGGGCACCATCAAGACCTGGAACGCGCCGGAGATCGCCAAGCTGAACCCGGGCGCCAAGCTGCCCTCGACCCCGATCGCGACCTTCTTCCGCTCGGACGACTCCGGCACCACCGAGAACTTCACCAAGTACCTGGCCGCCGCCGGCGGCGGCGCGTGGAAGGGCACGCCTGCCAAGAAGTGGACCGGCACGGGCGCCGGCAAGGAGAAGTCGGCCGGTGTCGCCGAGGCCGTGAAGAGCACCAAGAACTCGATCACCTACGTCGAGTGGTCCTACGCGGTCGACAACAAGCTGGGCATCGCCCAGATCGACACGGGCGCCGGCCCGGTCGAGCTGTCCACCGACTCCGCCGGCAAGGCGCTGGCCGCGGCCAAGCCGGCCGGCACCGGGAGCGACCTGGCGCTCAAGCTGGACTACGCAACCAAGGCTCCGGGTGCCTACCCGATCATCCTGGTCACCTACGAGGTCGTCTGCAGCAAGGGCCTGGCGGCCGACAAGACCGCGCTGGAGAAGAGCTTCCTGACCTACTTCGCCAGCACCGAGGGTCAGGGCGCCCTGACCGCGCTGAACTACGCACCGCTCCCGGAGGCGACGCGCACCCAGGTCGACGCCGCAATCCAGGCGATCAGCTGACCTCGAGCTTGTCCGCAGTACGTCGTGATGCGAGCCCCGGCCGTTCCCCTCATCGGACGGCCGGGGCTTCACCTCGTAAAACCGCACGAAAATGGGGCCCTTAGTATGCCCTCGCAGGCCGAAGAGCTAGCCCGCCAACGACCAGGCGCTTGGAGCAGCACCTATGAGTAGTACAGACGGCACGGCACCGCCCGACCGGCCGGCCGGCCGCACCCCGGGGCATAAGCTCGACCTCGGCCCGGTCGGACATCTCGGCGACAGGTTGTTCGCCGGCCTGGCCCGCGGATCCGGCGGGCTCGTGGTCCTGATCGTCGCCTTCGTCGGCGTCTTCCTGCTCGCGCTGGCGATCCCGGCGCTGGCCAAGGACCAGAGCAGCTTCCTGTTCTCCCGGATCTGGGAGCCGGGCGGGGACACCCCGAAGTTCGGCATCGCGGCGCTCTTCTATACGACGCTGATCAGCTCGATCATCGCGATGGTGATCGCGGTGCCGATCGCGGTCGGCGTCGCGTTGTTCACCACGTACTACGCCCCTAAGCGGCTGGCCAGCCCGGTCTCGCACGCGATCGACCTGCTGGCGGCGGTCCCCTCGATCATCTACGGCCTGTGGGGCATCCTCTTCTTCGCACCGATCCTGGGCCCGGTGATCAACGGCCTCGGCAGCGCGCTCGGCTGGATCCCGTTGTTCGCGAAGCCGGCCACGGCGGACCTCGGCGTCGTGTTCACCGCGTCCGTCGTACTGGCGATCATGATCCTGCCGGTGGTCACCGCGATCAGCCGCGAGATCTTCGTGCAGACGCCGATCGCGCAGCGCGAAGGCGCGCTGGCTCTCGGCGCGACCCGGTGGGAGATGATCCGGATGGCGGTGCTGCCGTACGGCCGGTCCGGCGTGGTCAGCGCCTCGATGCTCGGCCTCGGCCGCGCGCTCGGTGAGACCGTGGCGGTGCTGATCATCTTGTCGGTGCCGAACGGGAACGACCCCTGGACCTCGTCGATCTTCGCCGGCGGCGAGACCTTCGCCTCGAAGATCGCCAACAACGCCGCCGAGTTCGACTCCCCGGACAAGACCGGCGCCTACATCGCGGCCGGCCTGGTGCTGTTCGTGGTGACCTTCCTGGTCAACTCGGCCGCCCGCGTCATCGTCGCCCGCAGCGGCCCAGGCGGTAAGCGCACGCGCAAGATCCGCCGGATCGGGAACAAGGACGAGACTTCGCAGATCGAAGGAGCGACTCCGTGACCACCCTCGCCGCGAACCGGCCGGCGTACGACGGCAAGGCGCTCGACCTGACCGGCAAGTCCGGCGCCCGGGCGTTCAAGAACACGCTGGCCACCGTGCTGATCATCCTATGCTTCCTGGTCGCCCTGGTCCCGCTGGTGTGGATCATGTGGACCGTGGTCAGCAAGGGCTATCACCTGCTGCTGGACCCGAACTGGTGGGGCCAGTCCCAGCGCGGCGTCACCGTACGCCGGGTCGGTGGCGGCGCGTACCACGCGATCATGGGTACGCTGATCATGGCCCTGATCTGCGCGCTGATCGCGGTCCCGATCGCCATTCTGGGCGCGGTCTACTTGGTCGAGTACGGCAAGGGAACCAAGGCCGCCAAGGTGGTCAGCTTCATGATCGACATCCTCACCGGTGTTCCCTCGATCGTCGCGGCGCTGTTCGTGTATGCCGTCTGGATCACCGTGCTCGGCTTCAACCGGGTCGGGTTCGCCGTCTCGCTGTCCCTGGTGCTGTTGATGTTGCCGGTCGTACTGCGCTCCACCGAGGAAATGCTGAAGCTGGTGCCGGACGAGCTGCGCGAGGCGTCGTACGCGCTCGGCGTACCGAAGTGGAAGACGATCCTCAAGATCGTCGTCCCGACCGCTTTCGGCGGCATCGTCACCGGCGTGATGCTCGGTCTGGCCCGTGTGATGGGTGAGACGGCGCCGCTGCTGATCCTGGTCGGCTACTCCAAGAACATCAACCTCAACCCGTTCAATGGATTCATGGGCGCGCTACCGACGATGATCAACCAGGACCGCACCGAGCTGGCCCTGCAGCCGGCCGCGGACCGGGTCTGGGCCGCGGCACTGACGCTGATCCTGCTGGTCCTCCTGCTCAACCTGCTGGCTCGCCTGATCGCGCGGTTCAGCACCATCAAGTCCAAATAGTCACGAGAGGTTCTGAGTCGATATGGCGAAGCGCATCGAGGTCAGCGGCCTCAACGTCTATTACGGCGACTTCAAGGCCGTGGAGGACGTGTCGATGTCGATCGAGCCCCGCTCGGTCACGGCGTTCATCGGTCCGTCCGGCTGCGGCAAGTCCACCTACCTGCGCACCCTGAACCGGATGCACGAGGTGATCCCCGGCGCCCGGGTGGAGGGCAAGGTCGTGCTCGACGACCAGGACCTTTACGCGCCGGGCATCGACCCCGTCGCGGTGCGCCGCGTGGTCGGCATGGTGTTCCAGCGGCCGAACCCGTTCCCGACCATGTCGATCTTCGACAACGTCGCGTCCGGGCTGAAGTTGAACGGGGTGAAGGACCGCAAGAAGCTGACCGAGGTGGTCGAGCGCTCCCTGCATGGCGCGAACCTGTGGAACGAGGTGAAGGACCGCCTCGACAAGCCGGGCGCCGGTCTGTCCGGTGGTCAGCAGCAACGACTCTGCATCGCCCGGGCCATCGCGGTCGAGCCCGAGGTGATCTTGATGGACGAGCCGTGCTCCGCGCTGGACCCGATCTCCACCCTCGCCATCGAGGACCTGATCGAGAAGCTCAAGGACAAGTTCACCGTCGTCATCGTGACGCACAACATGCAGCAGGCAGCCCGGGTCTCCGACCAGACGGCGTTCTTCAACCTGTCCGCGACCGGCAAGCCGGGCCGGCTGATCGAGATGGGCCCGACTAAGCAGATCTTCTCCAACCCGAGCGAGAAGGCCACCGAGGACTACATCACCGGCCGCTTCGGCTGATCGCCGCTGTTGCTGCTCTCTGCGTCTGAAACTTTCAGATGCAGAGAGTACGGGCGAAATTCACCCGTGCGAGGGTGTCTGCAACCTGGCTGGGCGAGTTCACCGAGACGTGGGTGTTGTGCGTCCGACCGCCGCTCTGCACAGTCACCTGGACGAACCCGATCGTTCGGCGCTCTTTGATCAGCAGGAACAGCAGCCCGAGCAAGCAGGCGAGGGCGAAGATGATCGCCAGCACAATGGCGTACCCCGGTATCCGCTCCTCGGTTCGTGACATGTCCATCGCGGACCAGTTCGTGCCCCTGGTCGGCATCACGCCGGCCGGAGTGACGATCCGGAACTGCTCGACCGAGATATCGCCGATGGTGACCAACACCTGCCCCGCAGGGAACGCCTGCATCGGCGCCGGCTGAGCAGGCTGGTACGGCCCAGCAACCGGCGGCTGGTACTGCACCGGAAGGGGGATCGTCGGCTCGTTTGGCGGCGTTGTCGGGAACGGATCCCCCGGACGGCGGTCGGAGGGAGGCTCGGGCAGGGGCGGCAGAGTCACGGCAACACCTTAGTGTTTTGCACCCTTGCGCGTGACGCGTGACCGCTGAACTGTGGAAAAGATAGCCTTCGGTGATCCTCAAGCTTCTCAGAAGGGACCGCGGTGAGCACTCCGACGCCTCCTGGCGACGACCCGAACGACCCGAACCAGCCCAGAGAGACTCCGGGCGAGCCGGGCCACGGCGAGCAGCAGCCCGGTCAGTACGGGCAGCAGCCGCAGGACGGGCAGCCTGGCGCTTACCCGGGCCAGCCCGGTCAGTACGGGCAACCGGGCCAGTACGGTCAGCCCGGGCAACCGGGCCAGTACGGCCAGCCCGGCCAGCCCGGGCAGCCCGGCCAGTACGGTCAGCCCGGGCAACCGGGCCAGTACGGTCAGCCCGGCCAATACGCGCAACAGCCGCCCTACCCCGGTCAGCCGGGTGGTTACGGCCCTTCTCCCTATGGCTATGGGGCGAACCCGCAGCCGCAGTCGAGCACACCGATGGTTCTTTCGATCATCGGCATCGTCTGCTGGTTCCTCTGCTCCCCGGCCGCGATCGTGCTGGGCTTGATTGCCCAAAGCAAGTTCCGCGAGCAAGGCCAGAAGGGCACGCTGGCCAAGGTCGCCTGGATCGGCGGCGTCGTCGTCCTGGTGCTCAACGTTCTCTACCTCATCTTGACCATCAGCCAGTCTACGTAGTCGGCCATCGTCGGGTGGTGTAACCACACAGATCGGTTGCACCACCCAGCCCTCAATTGAGATTGCGCAGCACGCCGTACACCAGCATGCCGGTGAGAACCAGCTTCACCGACCAGTCAACGGCCCGGGGACTCATCCGGAGTCGCGGAAGCTTGACCAGCCTGATCCTTTCCAGCGACCAAGCAAGCAACTGGTAGCCGACGGCGACGCCGATCAGCGGACCGAGCACCAGAACAGGCGCGTTGAAGTGCCACGCGGCGTCGAGATCGCCACGCAGCAGCGCCGCGGCCATCCGGGTCGACCCGCACAGCGGACAGTTCAGTCCTGTCGTCGCATGCAGAACACAGGGGATGCCGATCCGGCCGCCCGACAACTGGTAAATTGCGGCGAGCCCGAACCCACCGACCCCGACGGCAGCGAGTCCTAGCACCCGGCGGTCGATGGGCTCGACGGGGCCGCTCGGACGAAGGACCACAGCGTGGGGCGAAAGCGTCACTGCACCAAGGTAGCCCCAGGAACAGGCAAGTTCACGGGATCCCTTGCCTCGCTGAGTCGTCGGAGCTTTAGCCTGCAACCACTCCTTACCATGTCGCAGAAGGGATTGTCGTGAGCACTCCGACGCCACCGCCGGGTTACGGCCCCCAAGACCCGAACCAGTCGGGTCAGCCCGGCCAGTACGGGCAGCAGCCTGGCCAGTACGGGCAGCAGGCTGACCAACCCGGCTATGGCCAGCAGCCCTGGCAGTACGGCCAGCAGCCGCAGCAGCCCGGCTACGGACAACAGCCCGGCTACGGACAGCCCCCCGGCTACGGACAACAGCCTGGCTACGGACAACAAGCCGGCTACGGGCAACAGCCGGGCCAGTACGGTCAACCGGGCCAGCCCGGGCCCTATGGCCAGCAGCCCTACCCACAGCAGTACGGTCAGCCGCAGTACGGCTACGGCGGCGGTGTGCCCGGCAACCTCGCCGAGTGGCCGATCCGTGTCGGCGCCTACCTCATCGACGTCATCATCATCGCGATCCCCTTCGCTATCGGCAGGATGCTCGCCCAGACCAGCTTCGTGGTCCTGGCCGTCTTCTACTTGATCGCCCTCGGCCTGTGGATCTGGAACTACGTGATCCAGCAGGGCAACACCGGTCAGACCGTCGGCAAGAAGGCAGTCGGCCTCAAGCTCGTCGACGGGATCTCTGGCCAGCCGCTCGGGCCGGGTAAGGCGTTCCTGCGCCAGATCACCCATGTCGTGGACGGCCTGTCCTGCTACCTCGGGTACCTCTGGCCGCTGTGGGATGAGAAGAAGCAGACCTTCGCCGACAAGATCAACAACACCTACGTCATCAAGCTCTGACCTGCCGGATGCCGTGGCCTGCCCCAGGTCACGGCATCCGTCCATTTTGTTGCCTACAGCAAGTATCGGGAAATGGACCAACGTGACTACTCCGACACCACCTCCTGGCAGCGGCCCCCAGGACGATCGCCCCGGACCCTACGGCCAGCCGCCGTACGGGCAAGCCCCGTACGGACAACCGTCGTACGGGCAGCCGGCGTACGGGCAGCCGGCGTACGGGCAGCCGTCGTACGGGCAGCCTCAATACGGCCAACCCGGTTACGGCCCGCAGGGCCATAGTCAGAACCCTTATCCATATGGCTATGGCTACGGTCCCGCCGGCGGCGCGGAGCTCGCCAGCTGGGGATCACGAGTCGGTGCTGCCCTGCTGGATGGCCTGGTCATCGGTGTGCCGTGGATCGCCGGGTACACGATCTTCCTGGTAAACGTCATCTCCAGGGCTGACAACACCTACCCCGATTACGGTCCGCAGCCATACGCCGTGATCTTGCTCCTGCTCGGCGGGTTGATCACTCTCGGTCTGTGGATCTGGAACCGGGTGATCCGGCAGGGCAAGACCGGCCAGAGCGTCGGCAAGAGCGCCCTGCACATCAAGCTCGTCGACGTCCAGACCTACCAGCCGATCGGGCCCGGCAAGGCGCTGCTGCGCGACATTCTGCGCAACATCTTCGACGGCGCCTGTTTCCTCGACTCGCTCTGGCCGCTGTGGGACGACAAGCACCAGACCTGGCACGACAAGGTCTGCGACACCTACGTCATCAAGCTCTGACAGTCAGGACCGCAACAGGCCGGCGCAGGTCGCCGACCAGAGGACGCTGATGAAGGTACCGATGATGAACCGCTCGGCCACAGCCTGCGGCGTCACCGCTGTGGGCTGGTCCGGACTCTTCAGCTCGGGATACCGCGCCAGGCCCTTGATGGCCAGCACGATCGCAAGCGCCTCGGGCCAGCCGGCCACTAGAGCAGCAAAGATGGCGCCGCGCTCCAGCGCACCGATCAATGCCCCGCCCCGCAGCACCTCGCCAGCCTGCACGGTTGACTGCGCACGGGGGTGGCCGCGGTCGACCAGCGCCAACACAGACGTCGTCAGTGGACCGCCACCAGACACCGCCAGCGCGCCGGCGGTCAGCAGCATGAGGTTCCACCAGGCATCCCTCCAGCCGCTCACTCCGTCGCTGGCGAGTACCAGAACGCCGACGGTGACCAGAGCTGCCAGCATCACCGCACTGAGTACTATCGCCAGCGTTGAGCCCGCTGAAGGCAGCCAGGCCAGTACGGAGAGAATCAAGCTGGCGCCGATCAACGCCAGGACCAGCGCCGTCACGCGGCCATGCTCTGCTCAAGGAGCTCGACCGCGAGCGCCCGACCGCGCTTCTCCTCGACGAAGCCGGCCGCCTGCGCTCGCTGGGTGACAGCAGACGGGCTGATGCCCAGCTTCACGCCGATCTCCCGCCGGCTAAGCCCTTCGGCCAACAGGTCAACCACTGCCCATCCTCGCTCGCTCCTTCGCCGCAGCACGGACGCAACCAACCACAGAACAGTCTCCACCTGCTCGGCAGCATGGGGATCCGCGCCGATCACGTTCACGTGGTAGGGACTCGACTTGGACTGGTTGACCGCCTCCCTGGCATGCAGGAACGCGGCACCGCTGCCGGCTCGCGTACTCCTCGGCAGCGGCTCGTTCACCTCGCCGATACCCAGACCGATGTTCCATTGGTCAGCGCGGAGCAGCTCAATGATGATGTCGATGGTCGTGCGAGCGTCGGACAGCACGCCCTGCACCTCATCGCCGGCCGTTCGCTCGAACTTGCGCAGCAAGCCGGTACGCCGCGGCCGCCGGTTCAACGAGGTCAGCAGACCGGGCACCAGATCCGCTGTTGTCCGGCTGGCCCGCTGATCGACTGTCAGAACGAAGACCACGACAGTCCACCTCCTTCCCAACACGATTAAGGCTACAGTCTTATTTACGTAGAGTGAAGGAAGAAACCTGAAGCGATCCATCCGATCACGAAGAGTAACGTCTCTCGGGCCGGTCGATTCCCCCAATTCTCCGCTGAAAACAGCGGTTTCCGCATCCGACTCACCGGCTCATTCACGCGGTGTCAGGAAAGTCGACCATCTCGGGGCCTCGGACAGACACCCTGATGTCTGTCCGAGGCCTGGCTTCGTGTCCGAGGTCCCGGTGAGGTGCCTCAGTCGGCTATCGGCAGGTAGACCAAGGAGTCGTTGGCCTTGAAGGTGTCGGACATCTCCTGCATGCCTGCCTCGATCGCCTCCGTAGAGGTCAGTCCCTTCTCCGCGGCGTACTTGCGGATGTCGGCGGTGATCCGCATCGAGCAGAACTTCGGCCCGCACATCGAGCAGAAGTGGGCCGTCTTGGCCGGTTCGGCCGGCAACGTCTCGTCGTGGAACGAGCGAGCCGTGTCCGGATCCAGCGACAGGTTGAACTGATCCTGCCAGCGGAACTCGAACCGGGCCCGCGACAGCGCATCATCCCAGTCCTGCGCGCCCGGGTGGCCTTTGGCCAGGTCCGCCGCGTGTGCCGCGATCTTGTAGGTGATCACGCCGGTCTTGACGTCATCGCGATCCGGTAGGCCGAGGTGCTCCTTCGGCGTCACGTAGCAGAGCATCGCGGTGCCGAGCCAGCCGATCTGGGCGGCACCGATGGCACTGGTGATGTGGTCATAGGCCGGCGCCACATCCGTTGCCAACGGCCCCAAGGTGTAGAACGGCGCCTCGCCGCAGAGTTCCTCCTCCAGCCGTACGTTCTCCGCGATCTTGTTCATCGGCACATGCCCAGGCCCCTCGATCATCACCTGGACGTGGTGCTCCCAAGCGATCTTGGTCAGCTCCCCCAAGGTCCGGAGTTCGGCGAACTGCGCCGCGTCGTTCGCGTCCGCGATGCAGCCCGGGCGAAGACCGTCGCCGAGCGAGAACGTCACGTCGTACGAGCGGAGGATCTCGCAGAGCTCGGCGAAATGCGTGTACAGGAAGGACTCCTGATGATGCGCGAGGCACCACGCCGCCATGATCGAGCCACCGCGCGACACGATGCCGGTGATCCGGGCAGCGGTCAGCGGCACGTACCGCAGCAGCACCCCGGCGTGCACGGTCATGTAGTCCACGCCCTGCTCGCACTGCTCGATCACCGTGTCGCGGTAGACCTCCCAGGACAGCGCGGCCGGATCGCCGTTCACCTTCTCCAGTGCCTGGTACAGCGGGACCGTCCCGATCGGAACCGGCGAGTTCCGCAAGATCCACTCGCGGGTTTCGTGGATCTTCTTGCCGGTGGACAGGTCCATCACCGTATCCGCGCCCCACCGCGTGGCCCAGACCAGCTTCTCCACTTCCTCCTCGACCGAACTCGTCACGGCCGAGTTGCCGATGTTGGCGTTCACCTTCACCAGGAACTTCTTGCCGATGATCATCGGCTCGGACTCCGGATGCCGCCGGTTGACCGGGATCACCGCCCGGCCCCGGGCCACCTCGGTCCGGACGAACTCGGGCTCGACGCCTTCCCGGACGGCGACGTACCGCATCTCCTCGGTGATGGTGCCGGCCCGCGCGTGCGCCAGTTGGGTCAGCGGCGCACGGCTGGCGATCCAGCCCCGCCGCAAGGCCGGAAGACCAGCCTGTACGTCGATCCGCGCGGCCGTGTCGGTATACGGGCCAGAGGTGTCGTACAGGTCGAAGTGTTCACCATTGGTGAGGTTGACCCGCCGCACCGGGACCCGCAGGTCACCCGAGGAGCGGTAGATCTTCTCCGATCCCGAGATCGGGCCGGTGGTGACGGTCGGACGGACCTCGAAGCCGGCGGTGTTGTCGATTGTTGTCACGATGCTGCTCCCTACGCCGGAATTACCCGGACAGGTTCGGCGGTCGGCGGCGCCGGTTCGCCCAGCCTGCTCCGGATCGGAGTCAGGGGTGCGCAGTCCAGCCGCCCTCTCAGCCCGCTTCGGTGCGAGCTCCCGCGATATCAACTTGTCGGAGCAACACTAACCCGGCGCTTCTCACGGCCGACCGGTATGGCGGCCGACCTGACCCGGTAGCGTCAGGTCATGCGCGACATCCTGTATCCGCCGGTCATCGGCTTCGCCAAGACGGCCTTCAAGCTGCTCGACCTGACAATCCAGATGTCCGGCATCGAGAACGTGCCACGCACCGGGGGCGCCGTACTTGCGGTGAACCACATCAGCTACGTCGACTTCGTCATCGGCGGGTTCGGCACGCAGCCGAGCAAGCGACTGGTCCGGTTCATGGCCAAGGAGGTCTTATTCCGCAACCGCTGGTCCGGGCCGCTGATGCGGGGCATGCACCACATCCCGGTGGACCGCGGCGCCGGATCCGGGTCCTATCGCGAGGCGATCCGCTACCTGGGCGAGGGCGAGATCGTCGGCGTGTTCCCGGAGGCGACCATCAGCCGCTCCTTCGAACTGAAGGAGTTCAAGTCCGGCGCGGTCAGGATGGCGGCTGAGGCCGGGGTACCGGTGATCCCGATGGTTCTGTGGGGCACCCAGCGGATGATGACCAAGGACCACCCGCGCGACTTCTCCCGCCATCAGACCGTCTCCATCACCGTCGGCGAGCCACTCGCGGTCAACCCGGACGACGACCCGGCCAAGGCCACCGCCCAGTTGCGCACCACGATGACCGGCATGGTCGACCAGGCCATCCGCGCTTACCCGGAACAGCCCGCCGGGGCCTGGTGGCTGCCGGCGGCGTACGGTGGTGGCGCGCCCACCCCGGCGGAGGCCGAGAAGCTCGACCAGGACGAACTGCGCCGCCGCGCCAGTCGCCCGAAAAAGTGAAGGCGTCCTGTCCGGGATCAAGGCCGTCAGGATGGAACCGCTGACGCACCCAGGCGCCGAGCGTCAGTGGAACTGCGGAATGAGCAGGTAGAGGCCATACACAACGGCCGCGACACAGGCGGCGAAGCAGACCCCGGCGACAGCCGTGTCGACTGGCGCCGAGTTGTTCTTCTCGCTGGCGACCGCCCGGCGGGACAGCGCGGTCATTCCCACCGCGAAGAGTACGACGAGGCCGACGCCGAACACGAGGCTGACCACAGCCACCTGACCGAGTGCACTCCAGTCGATGATCATCTGCGGACTCCTCTTCCTCAGGCGGGCGTGACCGACTCGGTGGGGTAGTCGTTGACGTTCTCCGCCGTGACCGGCCTGCGCCGGGAGGCGGCGTACATCGACAGGCCGGCGGCCGCGGCAAGGACGGCGACGATCGCGACACCGAGGTTCCCCGAGTTCGACACCCGGCCGGGGTGAACTATTCGAGGATGAGGTGGGCCAGGTAGTAGAACAGGGCCGCCACCAGGCCGGCCGCCGGGATGGTCAGCACCCATGCGGTGACGATGCCCCGGGCGACGCCCCAGCGAACTGCCGACAGTCGCTTGGTGGCGCCTGCGCCCATCACTGCCGAGGTGATCGTGTGAGTGGTCGAGACCGGCGCGTGCAGGCCGATCGCCATCACGTACAGCACGGTGGCGGCCACAGTCTCCGAGGCGAAGCCGCGGGCCGGGTCGAGGTGGATGATCCGGCGGCCGAGGGTGCGCATGATCCGCCAGCCACCCGAATAGGTACCGAGCGAGATGGCGGTGGCGGCGGAGATCTTCACCCAGGCTGGGATGCCCTGGCCCGGCTGGACGTGACCGGTGGACAGCAGCGCGAGGAAGATCACGCCCATCGTCTTCTGGGCGTCCTGCAGACCGTGACCGAGCGCCATCGCGGCCGCGGACAGGACCTGAGCCAGCCGGAAGCCGCGCGTCACCTTGCCCGGGTTGCTGCGACGGAAGATCCACAGGATCGCCGTCATCAGCAGGAACGCCCCGACGAAACCGATCGCCGGCGACAGCACCATCGGGATGACGACCTTGTCCACGATGCCGGACCACAGCACCACGCTGGCGGAGGCCAGGCCGGCACCCACCAGGCCGCCGATCAACGCGTGCGAGGACGATGACGGAAGCCCGAAGTACCAGGTGATCAGGTTCCAGGTGATGGCACCGATCAGCGCCGAGATCACGATCACCAGGCCATGCGTGCCGGAGGGCGCGCTGATGATGCCCTTGCCGACGGTCTCGGCCACCTCGGTCCCCAGGAAGGCGCCGAGGAAGTTCATCACCGCCGCCATCGCAAGCGCGACTCGCGGGGTCAGGGCGCGGGTCGAGATCGAGGTCGCGATCGCGTTGGCGGCGTCGTGGAAGCCGTTCGTGTAGTCGAAGGCCAGGGCGATGACGATGACCGCGATGACGAGCGCGAACTCCACGCTCAGCTCTCCTTGATGGCGATCTGCTCGACCGTGTTCGCCACGTGCTCGAACGCGTCGATGGCCGCCTCCAGCGAGTCGACCACGGCC
The DNA here is from genome assembly GCA_033851055.1 of Kribbellaceae bacterium. GTDB lineage: Bacteria > Actinomycetota > Actinomycetes > Propionibacteriales > Kribbellaceae > Kribbella. Next base: position 25,958 of record JAWWPC010000007.1, read on the forward strand.
TTGTACTTCATCACTGTGAGCGCATCGTATTCACCGCTGAAGAGCTTGGCGATCAGCCGCCGGTAGACCTGGTCACCGGTGTTCTCCAGCCGGTTGATCTCGATCCAGTACTCGGCCAGGTCCTTCATGGTGCGCAACCGCGGCATCGCCTCGGCGGTCAGCGACGCCGCCCGCTGCAGGACCTCGATCTGCTCGGCGACCTCTTCCGGCAGTTTGTCCAGCGCGAAAAGGTGGACGGAGTCGACAGCCTCCTCCATGAAGTCCATCACGTCGTCCAGATCGGAAGCCAGCCGGTAGATGTCCTCCCGGTCGAACGGGGTGACAAAAGTCGAGTTGACCCGCTTGATGATCGAGTGGGTGGTCTCGTCGGCCGCGTGCTCGGCGTCCTTCATCAGCTTGGCGATCCCGTGGCTCGCCGCCAGGCCAGAACCTGCGGAGGTTCCGAGCAGCTCGGCGAGGATCCGGGCTCCGCTGACTAGGTGGTCGGCAGATTCGGCGAAAAGGTCGTAGAACGTCGGGTCGTTCGGACGCAGACGTAACGGCACTTCGAACTCCGGGTGAACGAGGGACAAGCCGAGGACATGCTAGAGGCAACGGACCGTTGACGGCGCATCCGCTTGGTCAAAGTACCCCGAGACGATCCACTCCACGCCTGGGCGCCCCGCATTGTGATCTGATAACTTCAGCGGGTGACCACTGCGTAGAGGTCGAACAGACCCACGACGAGGACCAGACCGGCCGCCAGCCGTCGTACCCGATCCGAGCCCAGCACCGCCGGCGGGATGCCGATATGGACCAGTCGGCGGTAGACCACGCTCACAGCGGCCCAGCAGGACAGAGCCAGCACAATGACCACGATGCCGAGCCCGAGCCGCACGTTCGACGTACCGTGTCCCGTTGCGAGCAACAGGACCCCATTGACCACCAGGCCGAGCGACGTCCGCCGCCAGGCCAGCAGGGTCCGCTCAGGCTGCAGACCGGGGTCAGGTGGATTCATCGCAACAGGCTGAACAGCAGCCCGCCCAGACCGACCAGGCCGATCGTTGCCGCCAGCATCAAGGGCAGCCAGCTTACCGGCAGCCGTGCACCACGGCGCATCGCCGCCAGGTTCAACTCCCAACGGCGGAACGCGCCGGCGGTGGTGATGATCCCGGCCGTGACCAGGACCACGCCGATTACCTGGGCCGGCCACCGTTCGCCGTTGATATCCAGGAACTGTACGGCGGACAGCCCGCCCGCGTAGCAGGCGAGTGCCGTCCGCAGATAGGCCAGGTAGGTCCGCTCGTTGGCCAGTGTGAACCGGTAGTCCGGCTCCTGCTCGTCGTCCGGCGTACTCAACCGCAACTCACCAACCCACGACGCTGTTTCAGGGCGAGGACCCGCCGGACGCTGCTCTTCAGCCGTGCCTCGAACGCCTTGTCCTGCTGGGCCTTTTCCACCAGCGCATCAACCATCGTCGCCGTCAGTGAGGCCTTCGCGGTGATGACGATGTCGCCGCCGGCGGCCACGAACCGGGTGGCCCGCTGCCCCGCCGGAACCGAGGCGACCTGGGCCGCGGCGCCGACGTCGTCCGTGATCACCACGCCGCCGTACTTCAGGTCCCCGCGCAGCATGCCCTGGATCACCGTGGGTGAGAACACGGCCCGGTGATCCGGGTCGATCTTCTTGTAGGTAGCGGTGGAGATCATCACCATGTCCGCCCCGGCCTGGATGCCCGCCGTGAACGGTGCCAGCAGCGCGTCGCCGCGAACCGTGACGGTGTCGACCACACCGGACGAGAAGTCAGTGTTGCCGCGCACCCGGCCGAGGCCCGGGAAGTGCTTCACCGAGGTCATCACGCCGGCCGCATCCATGCCGTGGATGAACGCCGCCACGTGCTTCCCGACCGGGCCGGGCGTACTGCCATACTCGCGATCCAGCGCGCCGATCGGAGCGTTGTCGTCACGCTCTTCAGCCGGTACGACGTCGGCGACGGGCGCCAGGTCGATGTTCACCCCGGCCTTCTTCAGCTGACTGCCCCAGTCGGTGGCCTGACCGGTCAGCCTCGAGCTGGACCAGCCGCCTTGCACAGTGGCGGCCGGGATTCGGTCGAACCCACTGCCGTTGAGCCGCTGGATCTGACCACCTTCCTGGTCCGCCGCCACGAAAGGCCGGATGCCGTGCGTCGTGCCAGCGAGGGTGGCCTTCGCCATCGCCGTACGGGTGTGGTCAGCGCTGCTGCTGGTACCCACGAGCAGAACGCCGCCGGGGTTCTGCGCGTGCACTATGGCTTCCTCTGACGACGTCATACCGCTGGCGCGGATGCCGGTCATGATCAGCTGGGCAGCCTGCTCACGGAGCGCCATGGAAGCCAGCACCTGATCGACACAGTTCCCGGTCGGCGTGCTGCTCGGGCTGACCGGTGTCGACTGCGTCGGCGTTGTTGCCGGGGGTTGGGATGAGGCTGCGCTGCTCACCGGGGTTGACGACGACAGGATCGTGGTCGGATCGGTGGACGGACCGGCCGTTCCAGTGTCGTTGCACGCGGCCATAACGAGCGACGCGGCGATGACCAGGGACGGCGCGATCCGGCTTCTGGAAATGTTCATCACGGCCATTCTGGGCACACCGCCGGGTCGTCCGTCAGCGGCCTTCCCACCTGTTGTCGTCGTACGTGCCGCCGGAATGCCGGACCAGCGTGCCGCAGATGTCGTGCAGCTGCGCGATCTGTTCGGGCGACAGCGCGTCGAAGACGGCCTGCCGCACAGTCTCGACATGCCCTGGCGCGGTGTCCGTCAGCTTCTGCCGGCCCTGCTCGGTGATGATGGCGACCTGCCCGCGGCGGTCGGTCTCGATCCCCTCGCGGCGGACCCAGCCGCACTGCTCCAGCCGGGACACCGCGTGCGACAACCGGCTGCGCGACCCGAGGGTGGCCACCGCCAGCTCGCTCATCCGCAGCCGTCCGTACTGGGAGTCGGCCAGCCGGACCAGGATCTCGTAGTAGGTGTGCGGTATGCCGGCGTCTCGCTGCATCTGCTGCTCGATCCGGCTGTTGACCACTCGCTGGGCCGCGATGAAGGCGCGCCAAGCCCGCTGCTCCTTCTCGTCCAGCCACCGTGGTTCCGCCATGGTCGCAGCGTAACCAGATCGGCGCCGCCGCGCTGAGATCACGGCAGGATCGGACGATCGGAATCGGATCAGTTGCACAGCGACCGCACAGACGGTCATGCCGGCGACCGACAGTAACCCGATCCGTACTAGTTAGACCGCTTGGCCACTGTGAGGCCCACGAGACGGGACACAACCATAGCGACGTACCCGAGGCCTGCTAGCTGCTCGAGCATCACCACCGACCGCCCGTACGACGAGATGGGCACGATGTCGCTGAGGCCCGTACTGGACAGCGTGGTGAAGCTCAGGAACAGCAACTCCATCCACGTCCGGTCGGCCGTCGGATTGACCGCGGCGGTGAAGCTGTTCGACGACAGCGCCTGGACGAACACGAAGAGGTACGCGAATCCCCAGGCCACCAAGGTAAAGGTGGCGCCGGTGGCGTACAGCTCGTCCGTGCTGACGTCATGGTCGGACAACATGTACCGCAGCAGGCTGTAGGCCGCATAGAAGTAGAAGGCCGCATGCAGCATGGCGGAGTACGGCACGGCCTCGCTGTTCGGGTTGACCGCGTCAAGCACCGACAGCGCGACCGCGGGGATCCCCAGACCGATGCTGACCCAGGTCAGGCCTGGTGTCGAGCGCACCGAGAACACCGCCAGCACCAGTACGACGATCCCGAGGATCTCGAACGCAACCCGGCCGGTCCGTGAGCCCTCCATCGCCGGGTAGAGCAGCACACCCAGTAACTGCACCACCAAAAGCACAGCGGACGGATGCCGCCGTGCTTTGCCGACCAGGCTCACTCCGCTGTCAACCCGGACGCGAGGATCGCCTCGCGCAGCGACAACCGGGTAGCCGAGGCCGGACGTGGCGACGGGGTGTCGGACATGGGCTTGCTCCTCAGGGCTTGTCCGCGCCGGATCTGCTGCGGCTGACGCAGGATAACCGGCCGGTTGTCCACAAGGCCGGAAATCCTGGTCGCCGACGGCCGGTTCGCTCGTACTTTCTCTGTCGAGGAGGTGGGCATCATGATCATCCACAACGACGGCTCCACCGAGCGGGCCGTGAGCAACGAATCATCCTTGCCGGACCCGGTGCTGTCGCCATTGTCCCGGGGCGAGGCGATCCAGCTGTTGCGACTGTCCCTGGAGGCCGCTGCCGAGCGAGGTATCGAGGTCAACTACGACGGAGCCGGCGCACTGGTGCTGGACTCCGGCCTGGTCGCGGGGCTGACCAACCTGGCCCGGATCGTGTCCGCGCATCGGCAACACCGCTGGCCCCAGCTGGTCGCGGCACACTTCGACCAGCTGGCGAACAGCCTCAAACACGGGCCGCCACCACCGCCCGCGGATCCCGCGCATGAGCTCTACCTACGCCTGGTGCCGACCGGAGCGCTGCCGGCCGAGTGGTGCGAATCGGTCCCGGAGTTCGTACCCGGACTCCTGGCCGTGCCGGCGACCTACCAGGACGGCGTGGTGGCGATGCACCTTCGCCCTGAGGATTTCGGGATGACCTGGACGGAGGCCCGGGAGCACGGCCTGGTCAACCTACGACGCCTGACCGACAAGCTCGAGTACGCCGAGCAAGACGGAGCCCGGGTGGCCCTGTTGAGCGGGACCACCTTCACCGCCTCCCGCGCGCTGGTGTTGGACGCAGTGCTGCGGGAATCTCTGCACATCGAGAACCCGAAGTACGGCGTGCTGGTGGCGATGCCGGTGCGGGATCTGCTGCTGGTGCACGTGATCACCGACGAGTCCGTCATCCCGGCACTGAGCATGATGCTCACCCTGACGGACCGCTCGTACTCCCACGAGCCCGGCCCGCTCAGCCCCTGGGTCTACCTGGTCACTGAGGACGGCTGGCACGCCGCGACCAACCAGGCTGACGACCAGTTCCAGATCCGCCTCTCCGCCCGCATGATCGCCCTCGCCCACAAGATCGGCCTCCGCGGACCATCATCAGGATGAGGGGGTGCCGGGTGGACTGATCTGGAGGTCCAGATCAGCCGCCATGGCAGTCGTGAGGTCTGCAAGCTGACCTACCGTGATCGTGAATGCTCGACTCGGCAAGATAGAGGCCGGAGAGCTGGCAGCCGACGAAGTGGGTTCGGTCCAGCTTCGCTCTCTCCAGCCGCGCTGACGACAAGTCGACCTGCTCGAACAGGACGCCACTGACCAAGACGTCCTCCCACACCGACTCCCGAAGCGAAGTACCCGAGAACTGGCAGCCGAGCACGGAAATGTGCTCGAGCGGGAGTCGGGACCAGTCCGCAGGCCCGACCCGGCGATAGCGGAGTCCCTCCGCGTCGGCAGCTCCCGCCTCAACGAGGTCAGCGTCGTCGATCGACGGCAACAAGATTCGTAGTTCTTGAATGAGTCGAGTCTCCATGTTGCTCCAAAAGACATGTCGCTTGGGTCGGCGGAGGCATCTCATCCATCCACCGACCCAAGCAGACTCCTAGTGGTGTGTCTGGTTCGACGGCTTGGTGGGAGCGCCAGGAGTGCGGATCCTCGCCGGTGACGAGCGGCATGCCATGGTCGACCGATCGGCTGGCCGGAAGATGGAAAGGATACGAGCCGTCTCAGCGGCTGACCGGAAATCTTTACGTGCCAGGAGATTCGAAGTGCCCGGGCCAGTCGGCATAGCGGATCCGGGTGATGGAGCGAACCTCGCCCAGCGTGCTCCATTCGTCCTTGCCGAGGCGCGCCAGCGGACGCAACCGGGTGATCTCGGGGTGGTTACCGTGCAGCACCGACTCGTCGATCGCGATGTGCCGGACCCGGCCGATCACCACCGTCGAGTCACCCAACTCCAGCGTCGTGTGCAGGCCGCACTCGATCGCCACCGGGGACTCCGCCACCCGCGGTACGGCCACCGTCCTACTGGGTTCGATGGTCAGGCCGACCGCCGCGAACTCGTCCACCTCGGGTGGGAAGTTCGTACCGGTCGCGTTCACCTGCTCGAACAACGGCTCAGCCGCGAAGTTGACCACGAACTCCCTGGTCGCTTCCACGTTGGTCAGGCTGTCCTTGCGCCCGACCGAGGTGAACTGCACCATCGGCGGCCGCACGCACGCCACCGTGAAGAACGAGTGCGGCGCCAGGTTCAGCGCACCATCCGCCGCGAGCGTCGACACCCAGGCGATCGGCCGGGGCACCACCACCGCGTTCAAGACGGCGTAGAGCTCCTTGCTACTGACCGTCCCGGGATCGAAGTCGACTCGCACGATAGCCAGTATCCCGCCTGCGTCAGCGCTCTCCGACGACGGCGAGCGCTGCACCCGAACAACTCCCAGGAGGAAAAGATCTGCCGGAATGTCAGAATGCCGGCCTATGCCATCGCTCAGCCCCGGCCCACTGACGGACGACGCGCTCGCCGCGTTGGCCCACCAGTACGGCGTGCCTGCAACAGAGATCCGGCCGGTGCCCGGTGGTGTGGCCAACCGCGCGTTCTTGCTCGGCGACGACCTCTTTCTCCGGATCCCGCGTGAGCCCGCCTTCGTCCACGATCTGCGCAAGGAGGCGGAGGTGATACCGGTGGCGCGGGCCGCCGGAGTGCAGACGCCGGCGATCGTGGAATTCGATGAATCCTGCGCCTTGATCGACTCGCCGTACATGGTCGTCGAGCGGGTGCGCGGTCTCGACCTGACAGACGCCGGCAGCAGCGAGAGAACGTGGCCCGAGCTGGGGCGTCAACTCGCGATGCTGCACGCGGTGCGACCGCACCAGTTGCCGAACGTTGCCGTTGACGATGGTGGCGGCGATCCACGACCGAGGGTCGACGAACTGGCACATGCCGGCTACCTCGACCCTGGCACGGCGCGCTGGCTCATCGGCTGGTTCGACCGTCTCGCCGCCCGCATTCCTCGGGATCAACCTGATGTCCTCTTGCACGGGGACGTAGCGCCGCAGAACCTGCTGGTGGATGCCACCACCGGTGACTTTCGGGCTCTGATCGACTGGGGAGACGCTGCCTGGGGCACACCTGGCATGGAGTTCGCGAAGTTGCGCCTGGCCGACGTCGCCGCCGTGTTGGAGGGATACGGCGCGCGCGAGGCCGACGTACTGGAGGCGAGTGTGCTCTGGTTCCACCTCAGCTGGGGCTTGAGCGGCATCGCCAAGGCCCCGCGGCCGGGTGAGCGGCACTGGACCGCGCCACCGGCCAGCCGGCTGCTCGGCATACTGAGGTTCTTCGCCGCGTCCCCACCCCCACCCAGGTCCGGACTGGGCTGACCCACAGGCTGATCCAGGTGTCGAGACGGCAATCCCGGGCGTCGGACTTGTCACGACAAATGGGACACTCGGACGCGTGAATGACTACGTAGCCGCCCAGGACCGGTACGACGACCAGATGACCTACCGCCGCTGCGGTCGCAGCGGGCTCCAGCTCCCGGCGATCTCGCTCGGGCTGTGGCACAACTTCGGTGACGACAAGCCGTTCGCCACCCAGCGCGACATCCTGCGCCGCGCCTTCGACCTCGGCGTGACCCATTTCGACCTGGCGAACAACTACGGCCCGCCGTACGGCTCGGCGGAGACCAACTTCGGCACCCACTTCGCCCGCGACTTCAAGCCGTACCGCGACGAGTTGATCATCTCGACCAAGGCCGGCTACGACATGTGGCCCGGGCCGTACGGTCAAGGTGGTGGCTCCCGCAAGTACCTGCTCGCCTCGCTCGACCAGTCGCTGGACCGGATGGGCCTCGACTACGTCGACATCTTCTACTCGCACCGGTTCGACCCGGACACGCCGCTGGAGGAGACGATGGGCGCGCTCGACGCCGCCGTCCGTTCCGGTAAGGCCCTGTACGCCGGCATCTCGTCGTACTCGGCCGACCGGACCAGGGAGGCGGCCCGGATCCTCGGGGAGCTCGGCACGCCGCTGCTGATCCACCAGCCGTCGTACTCGATGCTGAACCGGTGGATCGAGGAAGACCTGCTCGACGCTGTCGGTGAACTCGGCGTCGGCGTGATCGCGTTCTCGCCGCTCGCGCAGGGCCTGCTCACCAACCGGTACCTGGACGGCGTACCGGAGGACTCGCGGGCGGCGCAGGGCAAGTCGCTGAGCACCGACATGCTGACCGACGAGACGCTCAAGCACGTGCGGGCGCTGGCCGAGATCGCGAAGCAGCGCGGCCAGTCCGTCGCCCAGCTCGCGCTCGCCTGGACGCTGCGCGACCACCGGGTCACCAGCGCTCTGATCGGCGCCTCCAGCGTCGCCCAGCTGGAGGACAACCTGGCCACGGTGAAGAACATCTCCTTCAGCCAGGACGAGCTGGACGCGATCGACGCCGACGCGGTCGAGGCCGGCATCAACCTGTGGAAGAAGAGCTCGGACAACTGACGACGCTCGGTCACCGCTCCCGGCCTACCAGCCGGATCCATCCGGGCCGGGAGCGCTGACCGTCCGATAGCAGAGCGTGCCGCCAGTTGCGCGGTCCGGCGCCCCGGGCGCACCCTGGGAGGTGACCCTCCAACCCTTCCAGGAGGTGGTCGTCATGACCGTTTCGACACTCGAACGGGCCGTGACCTACGAACACATAAGGATCCGCGAACTCGGCGTCCCGGCCCATGAGTCGGCCGCGGTCAACCCGGATCGAAGGCACGAGACAGACTGGTTCTACGCCATCACGGCACAGCATCTCGCCGCCGCCGAGGATGTCCTGCTACCCCAGATCCGCAAGCTCACCGACGGCCACTCCCTGGTAACGGCGTACGTCGAGAACGCCCGCCAGTTGGAGCTCTCACTGCGGTTCCTGAAGGCTCGCATCTACGGCGACAGCCGCGCCCGGTATCTAAGCCACGACGACGTCTGGCGGGAGATCGACCGGCTGCTCGACGAGCACGAGAAGCTCGAGGCGAACTGCACCCGGATGCTCGGCGAACTGCTCGACGACCCGGATATCTCAGCCCTGACGGAGGATCTGCTGACCGCCGAGGAGGTGGCACCGACCCGGGCGCACCCGTACTCGCCGCACACCGGTCCGGCCGGCCGGCTGGCGCACCGCTTGTGGCGGCTCGCGGACAACGCCTGGGACAGCGCCGAGGGCCGCGTCATACCGACCAGGTACCGCTTACATCCGAAGCGCGACTCGACGCTGTCGCATTACCTGCTTGGCAGCCAGACCCCGGACGCGACGGGAAACGCGCCGAAGCCCGCGCCACCGGATGCCTCCGGTGGCGCGGGCTTGGCCTAACGCCCTCCCCACTGCGCCTTGTTATGGGGATGGGCTTCTTCCCGCCTCCGCTGCGCCTGGGGTGCGGAGGTGGGACCTGCGTCCTCCCCCGCTGCGCCTGGAGTGCGGGGGAGGACTGTTCGTGGGGGCAGGCCTACACCTGACCCGGTACCCGGGGCCTAACCGAGTTCGTCGATCGCCTTCTTCGACCCGGGGTGCAGGGGCACCGGATCGGTCTTGGCAGCGTTCTCGAGGGTGATGTCCTTGGCCGCCACGTTCACTTGGACCAGCGCGTCCTTGTTCTCGTAGATCACCTTGGTCAGCTTCTGCGCAAGGTCGTCCGGCATGTCCTTGCGGACCAGCAGCACGTTCGGCACCAGGATCGTTGCCACGTCAGCCGGTTGCTTGTACGCCGCCGCCGGAATGGCGCCCTGGTAGTAAATGTTGCCGTAGGTCTTCTGCAACGCAGGCAACAGCTCCGCGATCGGGATGAGCCTGACGCCCTTGCCCAGGCTGGTCAACAGATCGGTGATGCCGGCGGTCGGGACGCCACCGGACCAGACCAGCGCGTCGATCGAGCCACTCTTCATCTGGTCGACCGACTCCGGCAGGCCAAGCCGCTGAGCGGTGACGTCGCGACTCGGGTCGAGGCCGGCCGCCTCCAGCAGTCGCCGGGCGATCACCTCGGTACCCGAGTTCGGCGAGCCGGTGGAGACCCGCTTGCCCTTCAGATCGGCGAACTTCGTGATCCCCGACGACGCCCGTACGGCGACCTGGGTGTAGTTCGGGTAGAGCCGGGTCAGCGCGACGACGTCTTGCGGCGTCTTGAAGCTGTGCTGCCCCTTCACCGCGTCCGCGGCGGTGTCACCGAGTGAGAATGCGATGTCGTAGTTGCCGGCCGTCAGGCCCTGCACGTTCTGCACCGAGGCACCGGTCTCGCTGGCGGTCGCCCGGTAGCCCTCGACCTTCGACGAGATCAGCGAGGCCAGCGCGCCGCCGAGCTGGTAGTAGACGCCGGTGGTGTTGCCGGTCGCGATGGTCAACCGGCCACCGCTCGCCTTATCACCGGAGTTGGCTGGACGTTGTCCTCCACAGGCGACCAGCGACACGGCCGCGGCCAGCACGACCGTGACAGCACAGAGGCGACGGGTTCTCATGAAGTGACGGGTCCTTCCGTAGGGCCGGCCAGGCGCCGCCGCCGGACCAGGTTGATGACGACAGCGACCAGCAGCAGGCCGATCCCGACCGAGATGGTGACCGGTGCGAGGTAGAGCAGCAACAGCGCCGCCGGGATGCAGAGCAGACGCTCGAGCCAGCCGGTGCTGATCACGATCCAGCCGCCGGTGACCACGGCCAGCGCCGCGACAGCGAGCATTGAGACACCGAGGGTCCAGCCCATCCCGAGCAAGCTGCCCTGCCCGAGCAAGTGCGAGCCGTTGTCGGTCAGCACGAACGCGAACGGGACCAGGAAGGCCGGCAGCGTGTACTTCCAGGCCTGCATCATCGTCGCCATCGTCTTGCCGCCCGTGATCGCGGCAGTCGCCACCGCAGCCAGGGCCGTCGGCGGCGACACCTCGGACAGCACAGCGTAATAAAAGATGAACATGTACGCCTCGGGCTGGGTCACCCCGAGCTGCACCAACGCCGGCGCGATGATCACCGCGGCGATGATGAACGAGGCCGTCACCGGTACCGCCAGGCCCAGGACCAGCACGGCGAACGCCGACAGGATCACCGTGCAGATGAGCACTGCGGTCTGGTTGTCCGTCAGCGCCTTCGCCGCACCTACGATGATCTCGGCCAGGTTCAGCCCGAGCCCGGTCTGGGTGGTGACCGCCACGATGATGCCGGCCACCGCACAGGTCGCGGCCACCGGCAGCACCGATCGGGTGCCCTGGGCAAGCGCCGCGAACAACGGCTTGATCGTCAGCCGGTGCTCGCGATCCAGGAAGGACAGCGCCAACTGGATCAGCACCGCGTAGACCACGGCCTTGAACGGCGGCACGTCCACCGCCATGAAGCCGATGATCACGAACAGCGAGAGGAAGTGGTAACTGAACCGCAGGAGGAGTTTGCGGGCCGACTTGGTTGATGGCTCGGCCGATTCGGTGCCGTGCCGCCGGGCGTCCATCTCGATCGCCAGCAGGATGCCGAGGTAGTACAGGATCGTCGGAATCACCGCGTAGCCGAGGACCGTCAGGTAGCTGACCTGCAGGAACTCCGCGATGATGAACGCCGCCGCGCCCAAGGTGGGCGGCGACAGGATGGCCCCGATCCCGGCCGCGGCGAGCATGCCGCCGGCCGGCTCCGCCGGGTAACCCGCGCGGCGCAGGATCGGCCAGGACACCGTGCCCAGGCTGACCGCCGTCGCCGTACCCGATCCGGACACGCTGCCGAGCAGAAAGCCGGCCAGCGTCACCGTTCGCCCAGGCGCCGTACGGCTGCGTTTGAAGGCTGCGAAGGATAGATCGATGAAGAACTTGCCGGCCCCCGAATAGTCGAGCACGGCGCCGTAGATGGTGAACAGCACGATGTAGCTCGCCGCGACACTCAGGGGCGTCCCGTAGAACCCGGCCGTGCCCATGGTGAACTGCGCGATGATCGCGGAGAAATTGAAGCCCTGGTGCGCCAGGGACCAGGTGTAGGGCAGGTAGCCGCCGTAGTACGCATACGCGATGAACAGCAGGCTCACCAGCGGCAGCACCCACCCCGTCGTACGACGGCACGCTTCGAGCAACAGGACCAGCAGGACAGCCCCGGCCAGTACGTCGAGATCGGTGGGCGCCTGCCGTCGTTCCAGGAAGGCGTCGAAGTTCAGCAACGGGTAGAGGCCGGCCACGAGCGCCACCCCGGCGAGGGCCCAGTCGACGATGCCCGGGTTGTCACCCTCGCGCTCGCGGGCCTTGAAGGGATTGAGGAAAAGTGGCACCCGCCAGCCCCGGTAGCACAACAAGGTGATCGGGAGAACCGCTGCGAGAAAGATCACTAAATAGAACTGAGTGCCAGCTGAGAGTGGGAAGAAGACCTGGACCAGGACGCCGATGCTGATCACGGCACACCAAGCAGAGATCCCCAGGTCGAGGGCAGGGCGAAGCCGCCGAGCGGGCTTTTCCTGCTCATACTCGGCCAGGTCGGATCCGGACAGCGACGTTGTCGCGTCCCCCGAACCGATACCGACAGTCATCAACCGACTCCCTCCTGTCGTCGAAGGTTAGTATCGGCGACCACGCCATGGAGTCGTGTGATTACCTCTTTACCAAGATCTGACACAGATGAGCGCCTCCTGCCCTACGATCGCGGCATGAGCGGCGCGGTGAGAATTCTGTTGGTCGAAGACGATCTCGATATCGCCAATGCTCTGATACCTGCGTTGCGGCGGTACGGGCTGATGGTGACTCACGTGCGGACCGCGGCCGACGCGCTCGCGGCCGACCCGGGCGACCTCGTGTTGCTCGACCTCGGACTGCCCGACGGAGACGGCATCAACGTGTGCCGGCAGATCCGCACGGTCTCCGACGTACCGGTGATCGCGGTGACCGCCCGGGGCGAGGCAGCCGACAGGGTCCGCGGCTTGCGCAGCGGTGCGGACGATTACGTGGTCAAGCCGTTCGCCATCTCCGAACTACTGGCCCGGATCGACGCCGTGCTGCGCCGGACCGGCCTGTTGCAACCCCGCCCCCGGGTGACCGTCGGCGACCTGACCGTGGACATCGAGGCCCGGTCGGTACAGGTCGCGGACAAGCCCATCAGCCTGACCCGCAAGGAGTTCGACGTGCTAGCTGTGCTGGCCGCACACCACGGCCGGGTGGTCCCTAGAGAACAGGTCGCGCTGTACGCATGGCAGTCGGTCTTCGAGGCGTCCTCGCGAACGATGGACGTTCACGTCGCCAGCCTGCGGGCCAAGCTCGGCCGGCCCGAACTGGTGCAAACCATCCGCGGCGTCGGCTACCGCCTCGGTTCGGACTGACCGTTGCGTCGTCGCCTGTTGCAGTCCCTCGTCCCGATGGTGGTACTGCTCGCCCTGCTGGCCGGCGTACCGCTGGCCAACTACGTCGTGACCGGCGCGGCCCGGACGCTGTACCTGTCCCGGAGCAACGACGCGGACTGGTTCGCCGGGATGTCGGAAGGCCCCCTGCAGTCCGGTGACATCGCCTCGCTGCGCGAGATGGCCGTCCGCTATCAGGAGCTGTACAACACCCCGGTGTTCGTCGTCGACATCGACCGCCGGGTGGTGGCCACCTCGCGGTCCGGTGTCGTCGTCACCGAGCCGGACCTGAAGGCCGCACTGGACCGCACGCTGAACGGCCGGCTGCCGAACGAGCCATCCGGGCTCTGGCCCTGGCGGACCGGCGAGATGGTGGTGGCCCGCCCGGTGGTGAACAACGGCCGGGTGCTCGGTGCCGCCGTGTTGCGGGTCCCGACCGATCGTTCCCGCAACGCTGCCAGCCGGGCCTTGCTGGTGTTGCTCGCCGGTCTGCTGGTTAGTATCGCGGCGGTGGTGGTGGGTATCGTCCGGCCGGTCACCCGCTGGGTGCTGAGGCCGCTCAACGACCTCGACACCGCCACCCACCAGGTCACCCGGGGCGCGCTGGACACCAGGGTGTCCACCGATGGCCGTGCGCCCGAGCTGCGCCGGCTGGGCGACAGCTTCAACTCGATGGCGCTCAGCCTGCACCAGGCCCGGCAGCGCGAGCGCGAGTTCGTCGCCGACGCCTCGCACCAACTGCGGACCCCGCTCACCTCGGCCCGGATCCACATCGAAGGACTGTCCCGGCTGTCGCCGACCGCCCGGTTCGCCCTGAGCGACATCGACCGACTCGGCCGGATCGTCCAGCGACTGTCCAGACTGGCCGGTGCGGACCGGCCGGGCGACCAGGAAGGCAGCGACGCCCCGCTGGATCTTGCCCAGGCCGTGAAGGAGCGACTGGTCGGCTGGAAGGCCGTCTACGCGGCAGACGACATGGAACTCGTCATCGGCGAGATGGTGCCGGGCGGCGTCGCGCCGGAGATCGAGGTGGACGACATCCTCGACGTGCTGCTCGACAACGCGTCCAAGTACGGCGCGCCGCCGGTCGAGGTCTCGGTACTGCGGGACGCCGGCGAGGTGATCCTCCAGGTCCGTGACCATGGCCTGGGACTCGGCACCCGAGATCTGAAGAAGGTCGGCGAGCGGTTCTGGCGCAGTGCCCATCACCGCGAGATGCCCGGCACCGGACTGGGGCTGGCCATCGTCCGCTCGGAGGCTGCCCGGGTCGGCGGCCGCGTCATCGCCCGGCCCCCGATCGGCGGCGGCCTGCTGATCGAGGTCCGCGTCCCTCTGATCGACGACTACACCTAGTGGTGTGTCTGGCACCGGAGATAGCGTGCGGACTTCCGGTGCAGGACACTGGTGTCCGGGCCATTGCTAGACGTGGTTCGCCTGGTACCAGCGCTCGGCGGCGGGGTGCAGCGGGATCGGCATCGTCGCGATCGCTGAGCGGGCGTCCAGCGAACCCGCCTCGGGGTGGATCGCCTCCAGGTCGGCCTGACGCCGGAACATGGTGTTCACGGTCCACCAGGCCCAGGAATCCGAGAGGCCCCGCCGGGCCAGCAGGTAGTTGGGCACGGCCAGCGTCGGCACCGTGTTCGCAAGCCCGTACACCGACGGCGGGATGGACGACTGCTCATAGCCGCCGAACCGCTTGGCGGCCAACTCCTCGGCCTCCTTGCCGATGTCCAGAATCTTGAACCCGATCGACTTCTGCAGATCCAGGATCGGCTTGGTCGGCAGACCGCCGCTCCAGATCATCGCGTCGATACGACCCTGCTCCAACCGCTCGGTGGCGTCGGTGAGATCGAGGTAACGCGCCTGGACCTTGGTCCCGGAAAGTTCCAGCAACCGGGCCGCCACCACGGCCGTGCCCGAATCCTTCGGCCCCAAACTCACAACCAGGTTCTCGAGGTTCTCCAACTTGTCGACCGTGGAACTGATCGGCACCACCACGTGGACATAGTTGTCATAGGTCCGGGCGAGCGCCCAGAGCCGTAGGGCCCCGCTCTTGAAAACACCCTGGCCCTCATAGGCATCGAGGGCCGAGTCGGCCAGGCTGAAGCCCAGGTCTGCAGTACCCCGGGCCAGCATCCGCAGGTTCATGACCGATCCCTCCGACCCGACGGTGGACATCTGAACCCCGGTGGCCTCCGTGACCAGCTTCGCCACGCCGTCGCCGTAGATTTGGTAGACGCCGCCGGGGTTACCGGTCGCCAGCTTGGCGGGTGCGGCCGGCGCCGGCTCGTCGGAGCGTCCCCGGGAGCACCCGGGGGTCACCGCTGCCGCTGCGGCCGCGGCCGCCATTCCGAGCACGGTACGGCGGTTCAGCAGGCGGGGGCGATCCATGAAGGACACCGTAGAGGCCAAGAGGTCCGTGCCGGAAGTTGCTTCAACATCCGGCACGGACCCGATAGGCCACCGTGCGACGCTGCACTGTCACAAGACAGCGTCTGGACGGTTCCCGGGTGTATGTGACAGCGTTGTCAGGCAGTCGGCCGCTGGGGCCGGGAAGACCGTCATCGGAGGATGATTTCGTGCACGACGACCGATCACTCATCGAGGAGCGGCTGAAGCGCGCCCTGCGGGAGCGGATCCGCCCCGCGATCTACGGCGCCGCCGTACCGCTGGACATCGAGGTGTGGCACGCGCCCGGTGAGCCGGTGGCGCCCGCCGAGGCGCTGGCCGCCAGCTATGAACCGGCCGAAATCGGTCTGCCGTGGGGTCCCGCCTGGGGCACCGCGTGGTTCCATTTCAGCGGCCAGGTGCCGGCCGAGTGGGCCGGGCAGGAGATCGAGGCGGTCATCGACCTCGGCTTCAGCGGCGGCCCGGGCTTCTCCGCCGAAGGCCTGGTGCACACCACCTCCGGCGTACCGCTAAAGGGGCTGCACCCGCGGCAGACCTACGCTCCGTTGTCGATCCTCGGCCCGGACGGTACGGCGGCCTCGGCCGGCGACCGGATCGAGTTCTACGTCGAGGCCGCGGCCAACCCCGAGGTGCTCGGGGCGAACGCGTTCGCCCCGACCGACGTCGGCAGCAAGCCGGAGCCGGGCGGCAAGCCGATCTACCAGCTGACCCGGGCCGACCTGGCGATCTTCAACGCCGAGGTCTGGGACCTGATCCTCGACCTGGAGGCCCTCGACAGCCTGCAGAACGAGCTGTCCCCGCAGGAGCCGCGTCGCCGGGAGATCCTGCGGGCGCTCAGCAATGCACTTGACGCACTGGACTACGAGGACATCACCGGCACCGCGGCTGCCGCCCGCGCCGAGCTCGCCGACGCGTTGAGCCGGCCGGCGCACGCCAGCGCGCACCAGTTGTCCGCCGTCGGGCACGCGCACATCGACTCGGCCTGGCTCTGGCCGCTGCGCGAGACCCGCCGCAAGGTGGCCCGCACCGTGTCCAACGTGGCCACGCTGGCTCAGGAGTACCCGGAGCTTGTTTTCGCCTTCTCGCAGGCCCAGCAGCACGCCTGGGTGAAGGAGAACTACCCGGAGGTCTGGGAGCGCCTGAAGAAGGCCGTTGCCGACGGCACCATCGTCCCGGTGGGCGGCATGTGGGTCGAGTCCGACACCAACCTGCCCGGTGGCGAGGCCCTGGCCCGGCAGTTCGTGCACGGCAAGCGGTTCTTCCTGGACGAGTACGGCATCGACACCCAGGAAGTCTGGCTGCCCGACTCGTTCGGCTACACCGCGGCATTGCCGCAGCTGGTGAAGCTGTCCGGCTCGAAGTGGTTCCTGACCCAGAAGATCTCCTGGAACAGGGAGAACAAGTTCCCGCACCACACGTTCTGGTGGGAGGGCCTCGACGGCACCCGGGTGTTCACCCACTTCCCGCCGATCGACACCTACAACTCCAACCTGGGCGGCCGGGAACTCGCGCACGCGCAGCGCAACTTCGCCGAGAACGGCGCCGCGACCCGCTCGCTGGTGCCGTTCGGGTACGGCGACGGCGGTGGCGGCCCCACCCGCGAGTTCATCGCGACCGCCCGCCGGGTGGCGAACCTGGAGTCCTCGCCGCGGGTGACGATCGAGTCCCCGACAGACTTCTTCAGCGCCGCCGAGCAGGAGTACCCGAACGCGCCGGTCTGGTCGGGTGAGCTCTACCTGGAGATCCACCGGGCGACGTACACCTCGCAGGCCAAGACCAAGCAGGGCAACCGGCGCAGCGAGCACCTGCTCCGCGAGGCCGAGCTCTGGGCGACCGCCGCGGTGGTGGCGGGCAAGCTGGACAGCTACCCGTACGAGGACCTGGACCGGATCTGGAAGACGGTGCTGCTGAACCAGTTCCACGACATCCTGCCGGGCAGCTCGATCTCCTGGGTGCACCGCGAGGCCGAGGCGACGTACGCGAAGGTGGCTGAGGAGCTCGAGGCGATCATCGCCAGGTCCATCGCCGCACTGGCCGGGGAGGGCTCGGAGCAGGTCGTCTTCAACGCGGCGCCGCACGCGCGCGGCGGAGTCGTTGCCCTGGGCGCCGGTTCCGCGGACACTTCGGAGCCTGCGGCAACGATCGACGACGGCGTCCTGGACAACGGCCTGATCCGCGTCACCGTGGACGACCGCGGACTGGTCACCTCCGTGTACGACGTGGCCGCCGACCGTGAGGTGGTTGCCCCGGGCAGCGCGGCCAACCTGCTGCAGTTGCACGTGGACACCCCGAACCACTGGGACGCCTGGGACGTGGACTCGTTCTACAAGAACAACGTCCGCGACGTCACCGAGGTCGACACGGTGGACTTCAGCACGGTCGACGGTGTCGCCACGGTGGTGGTGACGCGGTCCTTCAACCGGTCCAGCATCACCCAGACGCTGCGGCTGCGGCCGGGCACCAAGCGGCTCGACATCGAGACGTCGGTCGACTGGCACGAGTCGGAGAAGTTCCTCAAGGCGGCCTTCCCGGTGGACATCCACGCCGACCGGTCCGCTTCGGAGACCCAGTTCGGGCACATCTTCCGGCCGACCCACCAGAACACGTCGTGGGACGCGGCCAAGTTCGAGATCGCCGCGCACCGCTGGGTCCACGTCGGCGAGGCCGGCTATGGAGTTGCCGTGGTCAACGATTCGACGTACGGGCACGACATCAACCGGACCTCCCGCGAGGACGGTGGCACCACCACCACGATCCGAACGTCTCTGATCCGCGCGCCGCGCTACCCCGACCCGCAGACCGACCAGGGCGTGCACGTGGTGAACCACGCGCTGGTGGTCGGCGCCGGTATCGGTGAGGCGATCGAGGAGGGCTACCGGATCAATCTGCCGGAGCGGGTCGTCACCGGCTCGGCGAGCGCCGAGCCGATCGTTGCCGTCGACAACGGCAACGTGGTGGTCGAGGCGGTCAAGCTGGCCGACGACCGGTCCGGCGACGTGGTGGTCCGGCTCTACGAGTCGACCGGCGGCCGTTCCCGCGCCACCCTGACGGCGGGCTTCGACGTCGCTTCGGTGACGGAGGTCGACCTGCTGGAGCGTCGCCTGGCCGATCGTGAGGTGAAGGATGGCGGGGTGAGCTTCGAGCTCCGCCCGTTCCAGATCGTCACCCTGCGCCTCAAGCGGGCCTGACACCGACGGAAGAGGGGCCGTCGAGTCCTGGCGGCCCCTCTTCCGTTCCGCGCCACCTGAAAGCCGCCGGGCGTTAGCGGACCTGACGTAGGTTGGAGTCACCGATCCTGGGAGGTGGCACACCACATGACAGCGCCGACACCGCTGCTCGGAGCAGGAACGCTCGACCGGCGTACCGCCCGAACGCTGCCACCCGGACCGCGCCTCCCGACGCTGATCCAGACCGTGCTGTTCGCCAGCCACCGCAAGTCGTTCTTCCCCAGGATGCGAGCCCGGTACGGCGACGTCTTCACCATCCGGCTGGTGCCGCGCAGCCGGGTGGTGGTCGTCCTCAGCCGACCCGAGCACATTCGCGAGGTCTTCGGTGGCCCGCCCTCGGTGATGCATGCCGGCGAAGGCAACACGGCACTGCTGCCCATCATGGGCGAGCACTCCCTGTTGCTGCTGGACGATAACCCGCACCTCGCGATGCGCCGGCAACTGATGCCCGCCTTCAACGGCCAGGCACTCCGCGGGTACGCCGGCCTGGTGGCCAGGCTGGCCGAGGCAGAGGTGGCGGACTGGCCGGTGGGGAAGCCCTTCCGCCTGCACGAGCGGATGCGCGCGCTGACCCTCGAGGTGATCCTGCAGGTCGTGTTCGGCGTCACCGACCACGATCGGCTGTCCCGGCTGCGCCCGCTGGTCGACAAGGTCGTCAATGTGCGGCCGATCATCATGGTCGGCGGCTTCTACCCCAGGCTGCTGCGGCTGCGACCGTGGCGCACCCGCCTTGAAGTCCAGCGCGAAGTCGACACGATCCTGTACGACGAGATGGCGGCCAGGCGGCTCGCTCCGGACCTCGCCGAACGTAACGACGTACTGTCCCAGCTGCTGGCCGCCGGCAGCTGGTCGGACGCAGAGCTGCGGGACCAACTGGTCACGCTGCTGCTGGCAGGTCACGAGACGACGGCGACAGCCCTGGCCTGGGCCTTCCACGAGCTCGCCCGGCGCCCCGAGCAGCTCCGGGCGGCACAGCAAGCCGCTGACAGCAGCAACGACGACTACCTGGAGGCGGTCGCCAAGGAGTCGATGCGGTTGCGCCCGGTGATCTACCAGGTGGGACGGCGGCTCACCGAGGCTGTCGACATCGCGGGCTACCGGCTGCCGCGCGGCACCACGCTGATGCCGGCAATCGGTCTGGTGCAGAGCGACGAGGCACATCATCCGGGGGCCGGCGACTTCCGCCCCGAGCGGTTCCTCGGCGAGAACCCTCCCGCGCCCGGGACCTGGATCCCGTTCGGCGGCGGCGCCCGGCGCTGCATCGGGGCAGGCTTCTCGCTGATGGAGGCGACCGAGATCCTCCGTGCCGCCCTCAGCCGGTACGACGTCGTGCCGACCCGGCCGCAGCCGGAGTCGGCACAGCCGCGGAACGTGACCCTGGTCCCGTCCCGCGGCTGCGAGGTCTCGGTCTCTCCGCGGGGGCCACAGCAGTAAGCCGGCCCACGGGCAGTCAGGGTGTAGCTGCCTCGGTGGTGGAGGACCAGACGGCATTGACCACGTTCCGGGCGATCGGGACGGCTCCAGGTAGCAGCAGCACCGCAGCTACTACCAGGGCGGGTGCGATCATCAACCGCTCAACCCAACTGTCGGTGCGGAAGCGCAAACCTCGAGGTGGCCGGATTTCGAACCAGGTCTCGCCTCGGATCGGGAGCGGCCACAGCCAGGGGCAACCGGAGCGGGTGAGGCTGTCGCCCAGGCAGTGCGCGAACATGCCCACCGTTACCGCGACGCCGATCCAGCCGCCGATCTCGTCGAGCCCGTGCTGCACGGCGGCAGCCGCGGTGACGCCAGGTAGCACGGTGGTGCCAGGCAGCACGGTGGTGCTAGGCAGCCAAGTGCCTGCCACTGACCACAGCCCAGCACCGAGAACCACAACCAGGAGCCAGTCGCCGAGCACATCCGCAGCCAGCACCAGCCCGAACATCGCCACCGCCAGTACCGCCCACCGCCCACCGCCCCTTCCGGCGGCGGTGGCCAGCACACCGAGCAGCAGCGCCGCTGCGAGCGTATGGCTTGCGTGCCGGTGCTGGCCGGAACTGTCCTCGTCGCGCGGTCCCTTCGTGGCCGCATACAGAACGGCCGAGCTCAGCCTCGTCGCCCGGGAAACGAGCCCAGTGATCGGGCCGAGCAACCGAGACGCACTGGCGCCCGGGTGATCCAGATCCGGCAGCAGGGCATAGCCGGCGGTCGCGGCCGCGAACGGCACCACCTCGGCCAAGGAGTTCAGCCCCACCAGCGGCGCTACAGCCAGGCCGGCACACCATCCAGAAAGGGCATGCGAACGGCCCATCACCGCACGCCACCACCCAGACAGCAGCGCGGGAGGTTCTCGATGACCGGGGAAGGGACAACGTCGTCGGCGGGCGTCACCAGGAGAGCTTAGGGGTCAACAGCCCCGCAGCCGTTGATCAGTCCTCGAACTCCTCGTCGTCGAAGGCCTCCTCATCGTCGACCACGTGGACGGCTGCCTCCTCGGCGCTGGCGCCGGCGCCGTCGATACCGATGTCCTCGGCAACGAGATCCTTCTCGCTGTCCTCGTGCGCGCCCTCGTCCGGCGCGACCAGCCGGCCGGACCGCTCGCCCCCGACCTCGGGTCCGCCGACGTTCTCGCCCTCCTCGGCGTACGGGTCGGGCTCGGGCTCCTCCTGCGCCAGCCGCTGGTCCAGCGTCTCGCCCTCCAGCGCCTCGTCGGCGGTGGTACCGAACCCTTCACCGGCCGACCACCGCTCCGGCGGCGAGTAGCCCTCGTCGAGGACGTCGTCCACCCCACGGTCGTTCAGGGTGTCCTCCGCCTGCAGCTGGTTGTCGTCATCGACGCTGTAGGTGCCGTAGTCCTCGCTGTTGTTCTCGGTCATGACACCACCCTGGACGCCTGGACGGGGTGAATCAAGGCAGACACCATCGTGGTCCGCAAGCCGGTCCACCATGATGGGGTGATGGGTCCGGTCAGACTGACCATCGAGCAGCTGCGCGAGCTGCGCGACGACGTTGCGCCGGACGCTGTGCGCCGGTCCCGCGCCGCCCTCCGGCGCCGCATCGACCGGCTTCGGGACCGAGGGTTCTTCATCGCCCAATGCGCCCTGGCGTCCGGCGTCGCCTGGGCACTGGCCCGGTACGTGGTGGGCCACCCGATGCCGTTCTTCGCGCCGGTGGCGGCGATGATCTGCCTCGGCTTCAGCTTCGGGCAGCGGCTGCGCCGGGTCGCCGAGCTGATGGCCGGCGTCGCCATCGGGGTGGGCGTCGGTGACCTGTTCGTGCAAGTGTTCGGCACCGGAGTGGCCCAGGTCGTGATCGTGGTGGCACTCGCGATGACCATCGCCGCACTGCTCGGTGCGGGCACCCTGATGACCACCCAGGCCGGGGTCCAGGCGGCGTTGGTGACCACGCTGCTACCCGACCCCCAGGCCGGCTTCAGCCGCTGGCTCGACGCCGCCCTGGGTGGTGCAGTGGCGCTGGCCACCGCGACCATCGCTCCGGCCAGAGCGATCCGGCGCCCCCGCGAGCAGGCGGCCGGGGTGCTGAACGAATTGGCGTCGATCCTGCTCGAGACGGCCGACGGCCTGCGCCGGCACGACAGTGGGGCCCTCACCGACGCACTCCGCCGGGCCCGCGCCAGCGAGTCGCTGCTGGACGAGCTGCGCAACGCCGCTGCCGAGGGGGTGGCCGTGGTCCGGATGTCGCCGTTCCGGCGCCGGCATCGTGGCCGGGTGCAACAGATCGCCGACCTGGTCACCCCGTTGGACCGGGCCATCCGCGACATCCGGGTGCTGGTCCGCCGGGTCGCGGTGTCCATCTGGCGCGACGAGCCGATGCCGGCCGAGTACCCGCAGCTACTGGAGCGCTTGGCCGAGGGTACCCGGCTGATCGCGGAGTCCCTCTTCGAACCGGCCGCCGAACCGGCCGCGCACCGGATGCTGGGCGAGGTGGGCCACCGGACCGCGGTGCTGCCGATCCCGTCGTCGCTGTCCGCCGTGGTGGTGCTGGGTCAGATTCGATCCACGATCGTCGACCTGCTCGAGCTCACCGGCGCATCGTACGACGAGGCGCGGGAACTGATCCCGCTCCGCGCCGACGGCCTGGACGAGAAATAGCTCACAGAAAAATCTCCCGGAACCGCCGTCATATCGGCCGCCGGTGAGCGTCTCACACGGCATGACGATCCACCGACTGATGAGTGTCATCGCGTCCGAGCAGGTTCACCCGCGGCCCGATGACCGAAGCACCGACGCCCAGGCCCTCGGGACCGCCGATGACGACCGGAGCGACGCCGCCGCCGAGTAACGCGGCGCCGTTCCGGACGGACAGGCGGCGCTCCCGATCGGTCCTCCCACCGCGCGGCAGTCGCATGACGCACGAGGCGCCCCGCTGCGAGGCGCCGCCTGTCAGATCGCTAACTCTCGACCGTCACCCTGGTGGTCACCGAGTTGGCGATGAAGCACTCCTGGTGCGAGCGGTGGTGCATCCGCTCCAGCGTCTCCGCGTCCGGTGTCTCGCCTGCGAAGCTGATCTTCGGCCGCAGCGTGACCTGGGTGATCGCCAGCCGCCCCGCCTCGTTCTTGGCCATCACCCCGACGGCGTGGTCGTCGTACGAGTCGACCACCAGACGCTTCTTCGCCGCGATCGCCAGGAACGTCAGCATGTGGCAGGACGACAGCGCCGCCACGAACGCCTCCTCCGGGTCGACCGCGGACTCACTACCCAGGTACGCCGGATTGGCCGACCCTTGCACCGTCACTCCACTGTCGAAGCGCCACTCGTGGTCGCGGCTGTAGGTCTGATAGGTGAACTCGTGCTCACCACGGCTCCAGCTGACATCCACCACATGCTCCGACATGATGCGCTCACCTCTCCAGAACCTTGCCGCGGCACCAGGACGGCGCCACCACCGGATTGCATCGTACGGCGGTGTCGCCGGGCAGCTTCGCGACGAAGTCACTGTCGTACCGGGCCGCCATGCCGGCCACCGGGAAGTCCGTCGTAACGAGCTGGGCACCACTGCCCAGCGCCACGCCGACCCGGCTGAACTCGTTCGTCAGCACCGTGGTCATCGGCTCGTCCGAGCGGGTGCGGATCAGGTAGCCCTTGCGCACCAGCCGCTGGATCTCCGCGCTGTTGGCGCCGCGCGGGTCGTTCACCTCGGTCACGGCAGCGTCGGGCTGACCCTCGGGGCCACGGGTGAAGACGGCCCGGCCTTCCAGGTTCGGGTGGCCGCTCCGGTAGAGGTCACGGATCTGGCCCTCACCACCGTTGTCGAAGAAGAAGAGCACCTTGCCGCGGGCCTCGTCGAGTGTCGGCCACCCCTTCGTCAGCACCGACTGCTCCAGCGTCAGGCCCGTCCGCCGGACATCGTCGGGCGAGAGCAGTTGACCCTCGCTGAACACCGAGCGGATCTCCGTGTCGATCCCGTTCAGCTGGGTGGCGTCCCACGGCGGCGCCTTGACGCCACCGGCCGCGACCACCTTGGCGTCGGACTGCTTCAGCTCCAGGTTGATCACGATCGGCGTGTGGTCCGGGTGCGCGCTCGACCAGGTCTGCACCTGCTGCAGACAGAGCACGAAGGTGCGGCAGTTGGTGTTGTAGTCGAAGTCCGGGACGTGCATCACCTTGATGCCGGGCTTGGCCAGCGCCGGGTCGGTGAGTGGGCCCTGTCCGGTCAGCTTGCGGATCAGCGGGTAGGTGTAAAGCCCGCCGGCCGGGTCCGGGAACAGGTCCAGCTCGAGCGCCCGGAGGTTCTGGTCCTCCAGCTGGGCGGGGAGCGCGGCGTGCGAGTAGAAGAGGTTCACCGAGCCCGGGTCCTGAGCAAGCTGAACCTGCTTCTCTGCCGCGCTCAACTCCCGGTGGTACGAGTTGTGCGAGCCGATCACCTGCACCTGGTTCATCCGCAGACTGCCCGACGACTTGAGCCCGTCGGCCACCGTCTCGGTAGCCGGGCGGGCCACTGGATCGACCTGCGCGGGAGACCAGCCGGTGCCGGCCAGCCCTCCCGCGGCCACGGTGAACGACGCCACCGCTGCGATCAACTTACGACTTACCTGCATGCTGTTTCCCCTCACTCGACCTGGCGGACGATCTCCTAACGCAGCTGACGCCTGGCGGATGGCCCCGATCTGGCATGGCGACACCGTGCGGGTAAACGGCTCGCAACCAGTTGTGCGTAGTAGCGCTGTGTTACCACCTAAGAGGGGCAGAATGACGGCATGGTCACGTCATCCGGCGCCGGTGAGCCCGGCCCGGCCTATCCCCTGCGCCGGACCCCGACCCAGAACCGGGCGAACCGCCAGGTAGAGCGGATCCTCGACGCCGCCTGCACAGAAGTGGTCGAGCGTGGCTACGACGCGGCCACAACCAGCAGCATCGCCCGGCGGGCGGAGATCGCCGTCGGCTCGATCTACCGGTACTTCCCGGACAAGCGGACGCTGATGCAGTCCGTTGAACGCCGCAACCAACGCCGGTACGCCGACGCCGTGCGCGAGCGGCTCGCCGAGGTGCGGGACTGGCGCCAGGCGGTCGACGTGACTCTGGACACCTTCCGCGAGATGCACGGTACCGATCCCGGCTTCCGCGCGGTGGTGCTGAGCGGCCTGGGCGACCCGGACCTGGAGATGACACCCGGGGAGTTCGACGACGAACACGCGGCCGAGTTCGCGGAACTACTCGCCCAACGCTTCGGCGCCCGCGACAGCCCCGAGTTCCGGCTGGCCGTCACGCTGGCGATCGCGATGGGCGAGGCGCTGGCCCACCTGGCCGACCGGCTCCCGGCGGCAGCTGCCGACTACGTCCTCGGCGAGGGCCGGCCCGCGCTGCACCGGCTCCTCGAATCACACCTGCCCTGATGGGTCAGGCCCCTTTGGTCAGGCCACTGACGGAATCCGGCCGGTCAACCGACCCCGGCGCGGCGTCCGGACGTCGTACGTGACGATCACCCGGTCCCCCTTGGCGTAAGCGGCACTGCCGTTCGTCGGCAGCTTGCGGTGCGCCTCGAACGGACCCTCACTCTGGCGGGTGTAGTACTCGACGGTGACCTCGATGTATTCCGCCGGCGCTCCGCTGTCCAGCTGGCCCCGGAGCGGTCCCCGAACCCGGGTCACCACTCCGATCGTCTTCTCCTCGCCGTCGCCGCGCCGGGCCCGCCCGGCGACCACGTCCGCCACGATGCAGGCCGTGACCAGTACGACCAGGCAGAAACCACCCAGAACCACCAGCATCCACATGGCACTCTCACCCCCCGAGGCGCCGCCCAACGCGACACGGTCGTCGAATCAGATCTTGCTCGTCCGGAACCTTCCCGCACGACGGTCAGACGCCCGCTGTGGCCGAACCGTTCCTATGTGCAGACAATTGAGTTCAAAAGGTGTCGTGACAGGCTGCGAGCGGCTGGAAAGGCCCTTCAGTCGTCGCCGAACATGCTGAAGTCGTACGCCGCCGGCACCGGCCGGTCCGTCCCGAGTTGCTGTTGCACGAGGCACCAGAGCTCGGCCAACTGGTTGGCACCCTCCCGCAGACCAGCAAGCTCGAATCCCTGTTCCAGCAGGGCCTCCGCGCCGGCCGCGTCGCCCTGGCCGAGCCGGAGCCGGACCTCGGCGAGCTGGCACCGGCCGTCCGCCCGGAGCGCGGTATCGGCCCCGGCGTGGATCCGGGCCGCTCGGACCAAATCGCCCAGTTCCAACGAGAAATTGATCGCCTCGAGGAATAGCCAACCGAGCTGAGGCGACGTGAGTTCTACCGCCTGTTCATAGCTGGAAAGTGCCGACGCGATCATCGGCGGCCCACCGGGCGACACCGCGGTGGTACCAGACCAGCCAGTTGTCCTCCGCCGCTTCGAGCAGTCCATGCCACGCCACCAGCGTCCCGTCGGGAGGTTCAACGGGCTGGTCGCGGGTAGATTCCCTGCCAGCAAAGGCAGCCAGGCGCGCTCCCGCTCCGTCTTCGTCTCCTCGGCGAACGGCGTCCCCCGCGAAACCTGCTCACCGGTTCGGGCCAGTTCCAGCGCACCCCACCCGGATCCGACCGCCAGCGTCTCCACCGGCTCCGCGTCCGCGATCGCCAGCCAGGCCTGTTCGCGCTCCTTCAATTCAGTTGCTGATAGCAGCGATCCGAGACGGCGCCGACGCCGGCGCGAGCCGCATTCCAGTCCTCGGGGTGAACCACCTGCGGATCGGCGTCGAGTCGCCCGTAAGCCTCCAGCCAGTGCCAGCTGGTTGCTGCGGGCAACCGGAGATGCTCCATCTGGGTTCGCGCCAGCCCAACCTGGACGAGGCCGTTGCCATCAGCATCCAGTGCGGCGATCCAGGGCCGCTGCTCCGGCGCCAGCTCGAAGAAGAAGTCGACGGCTCGCCGATGCCGCATCGGACAACTCAGGTCGACCCCGTCGTACTCCGGTACGCCGATCGGGTCCAGGGTCTATCCGTAGCCGAAGCGCCAGGCCTGGTCCGCTGGGACCAGCACCCGGGTGCCCGGGGATTGCTCGACGGCGATGTTCGACCATCAGTACGCCGGCACGTCGTGGCTGGACGGGTTCTGGATCCGCGCACCGACGTATTCCACTCGACGCCGCCGGCGAACCAGGCGTTGCGCAAGCAGCGGCTGCTTCACCAGGTTCCGGTCGTACCCGTCCTGGTCGAGGCATGGCAGCACACTTGCCAGGCCACCGTACCGGCTACGGTCACAGCCATCCCGGCTCCCGGTCGGATATACATTGACGAACCGAATAAGCGCGGGCCTGCGCCTGCTGAGGGGTGGGACATGGACGCGGATGTCATCGTCGTTGGGGCTGGGCTGGCCGGACTGGCCGCCACCGCCGAGCTGGCTGACGCCGGCAAGAAGGTCCTGCTACTCGACCAGGAGCCCGAGGCTTCACTCGGCGGGCAGGCTTTCTGGTCCTTCGGCGGCCTGATGTTCGTCGATTCCCCCGAGCAGCGCCGGATGGGCATCAAGGACTCCCGCGACCTGGCCCTGCAGGACTGGCTCGGCTCGGCCGGCTTCGACCGGCTGGACGACGAGGACAAGTGGGCCCGGCAGTGGGCCGAGGCGTACGTCGACTTCGCGGCCGGCGAGAAGCGGCCCTGGCTGCACGCACAAGGTGTGCGGTTCTTCCCGGTTGTCGGCTGGGCCGAGCGCGGCGGCTACAACGCTGACGGTCACGGCAACTCGGTCCCCCGGTTCCACATCACCTGGGGCACCGGGCCCGGACTGATCGCGCCCTTCGAGCGACGCGTCCGCGAGGCCGTGGCGAACGGCCTGGTCGAGTTCCGGTTCCGGCACCGGGTGGATGAGCTGACCGTCAGCGGTGGCGTGGTCGACGGCGTACGAGGCAAGGTGCTGGAGCCGAGCGACGTCGCCCGCGGTGTGGCCAGCTCGCGCGTCGAGGTGGCGGACTTCGAACTCACGGCGCAGGCGGTGATCGTGACCTCCGGCGGCATCGGCGGCGACCACGACCTGGTCAGGGCGCAATGGCCCGCGCGGATGGGCAAGCCGCCGGAGCACATGATCTCCGGTGTTCCGGCGCACGTGGACGGCCGGATGCTGGCGATCACCGAGGCGGCCGGCGGCCGGTACACGAACCGCGACCGGATGTGGCATTACGTCGAGGGCATCCGCAACTGGGACCCGATCTGGCCGATGCACGGGATCCGGATCCTGCCGGGGCCGTCGTCGCTCTGGTTCGATGCCCAGGGCAAGCGTCTGCCGGTGCCGCTGTTTCCTGGTTTCGACACGCTGGGGACGCTCGAGCACATCATGACGACGGGGTACGACTACAGCTGGTTCGTGCTGACCCAGAAGATCATCGAGAAGGAATTCGCGCTGTCGGGACAGGAGCAGAATCCTGATCTGACCGGCAAGGACATCAGGGGCGTGCTCGGCCGGGCCCGGGGCGGCGCGACGGCGCCGGTGCAGGCGTTCATGGACAAGGGTGCGGACTTCGTCGTCCGCGACAACCTGGCCGAGCTGGTCAGGGGCATGAACGAGCTGACCGAGTCGCCGCTGATCGACCTTGCCGACCTGGAACGCCAGATCGTCGCCCGCGACCGCGAGCTGGACAACACCTTCACCAAGGATCTGCAGATCACCGCCCTGCGCGGGGCTCGCAACTACCGCGGCGACAAGCTGATCCGAGTGGCGTCGCCGCACAAGATCCTTGACCCGAAGGCCGGGCCGCTGATCGCGGTGAAACTGAACATCCTCACCCGAAAGTCACTCGGCGGTCTGCAGACCGATCTCGACTCCCGCGTACTGAAGACCGATGGCACTCCGCTGTCCGGGGTCTATGCCGCGGGCGAGGTCTCAGGTTTCGGCGGCGGCGGCATCCACGGCTACCGCTCCCTGGAAGGAACCTTCCTGGGCGGCTGCATCTACACCGGCCGCACCGCCGGGCGCGCGGCAGCCAAGGACGTGAGCTGACCACACACCAACACGCGACCTTGTGTGTCCTGATCAGATACCCCGGTCCCTCCCCGGCTCCTAGCGTGACCCGGAGCCGACCCCCGGGAGGACCCCGCTCATGCGCCGCCGCCACCTCGCTATCGCGCCCCTGCTCATCGCCGCACTCGCCGCCACCGCCACTGGCCCGGCCGGCGCTTCCCCTGACGCCTGCGCCCGGATGAAAGACGTTCATGTTCCCGGTGCGGCGTACCAGCAATCGGCTTGTCTGCAGGACCTCACCACTGCCGGCACTGTCGCCTCCGGCCATACCAATCCCACCGACTACGCCGGCCTCACTCATGCCGCGCTACCTCAGCAATCCGGCGTACCGGGTCTTCAGATCGACGGCTACTTCCCGGACACGTCCACGACCAACACCAACCACGGTTGGAACCACGACTCCCAGTTCGTGCTTCGGTTACCCGCGCACTGGAACGGCGGCCTCGTCGTCTCGGGCTCACCCGGCGTTCGCGCGCAGTACGCCAATGACAAGGCGATCTCCGATTGGGTGCTGGCACACGGATATGCCTTCGCCGCCACTGACAAGGGCAACACCGGCGCCAACTTCTTCACCGACGGCGTCCGCCCAGGCGACGCCATCGTCGAGTGGAACACCCGGATGACCGAGCTGACCCGGGCCGCTCGCGCCACCGTCGCCCAGCGCTACGGGCGACCGCCGTCCGAGACGATCGCGGCCGGCATCTCCAACGGCGGCTACCTGGTCCGCTGGCAGCTCGAGAACCATCCCGAGTTGTACACCCGGGGCGTGGACCTCGAAGGCACCCTCTGGAGTGCCAACGGCCCGAACCTGCTCACGTTCCTGCCGCCCGCGATCCGCGGCTACGAAGCTCCGGGCGGACCTGACCGAAACGCGATCGTCGCAGCGGGGTTCGACCCGCGCTCGGACTTCCTCTGGGACTACCACTACACCGTCTACTGGAAGCTGACCCAGCGCATCTACGCCAGCGAGCTGGACCCCACCTACCGAGGCACCGAGGCGGACTACAACTACGCCACCCGTCCGCAGGCGCAGCAAGCCGTCCGACGCATCGCCCTGACGGGGAAGATCGGCCGTCCGCTGATCACCTTCCAGGGGACCCTGGACAGCTTGCTGCCCATCACCCAGGACTCCGACCGGTACGCCGCCATGGTCCGCCAGGCTGGTCGCTCCAGCCTTCACACCTACCGGCGGATCGAGGCAGGCAACCACGTCGACGGCCTGGTCGACGCATTCCCAGACCGTCTCACCCCGCTGGTCCCCCTCCTCCAGCACGCCATCACCGACTAGTGGTGTGGTTGCCCACTCGGATAGGGGCCAGATTTGTGAGGTGATCACCCCAAGCTGAGTGGGCAACCCTGCCCCGGACCGGTCAGAAGACCATGGTCAGGAGGTCGGCGAAGAGTTCCTGTTCGTCGACGTCGAGGCCACGGTTGGTGAACCAGGTGGATATGTTGTGGCAGTCGCGGAGCAGGAAGTCCATGCCCTGCGGGTTGCCGACGATGTCGACCACCTGCGGCAGGTCGATCAGCACGATGCGGTCGCCCTGAGCCAGCACGTTGTACGGCGACAGGTCCCCGTGGGCCAACCCCGCCCTGGCCAACTCCCGCATCCCGTGACGCAGTTGCTCGAAGTACGACTGCAGCAGTTCGCCCTTGGGGCGGACCTGGGCCAATCTCGGTGCCGCGCCACCTTGGCCGTCATCGATGAATTCCATCAGCAACTCGGTGCCGTCGATCTGCACCGGATAGGGAACGGGGACACCGGCGGTCCAGAGCCGGCAGAGCGCGTTCCATTCGGAGAAGGCCCACTGGCCGGAGGCGACCCCGCGGCCGTGACTTGTTTTCTTGGCCATGGCCCGGTTGTCCCGGCTGTTCCGGGTTCGCCGGCCTTCTACGTACGACGTACTGCGGTGGAACGAGCGGTGTTCCTCCTCGCGGTAGCGCTTGGCCGCGAGCAACGAACTGCGGGCCGGGCTGTCGCCGATCGCGCTGACTGCCCGTTCGACCAGGAAGACATCGGCTTCCTTGCCGGTTTTGAGGATGCCGAGCTCGGTATCGATCGCAGCCTGTTCCGTCACTACCCAGTCGGGCCGTGGTTCCGGGCCGCGAGAACCGCGCTCGACATCCAGCCAGGTGGACCAGCGTTGATCCGCACCCAGTCGTTCTTCCACTTCCTGGAAGTGGAAGACGTAGGCGTCGGCAGGGTCCGGTTCGGACCCGTCGCCGGCGAGTTCAGCCAAG
Organism: Kribbellaceae bacterium; assembly: GCA_033851055.1. Lineage (GTDB taxonomy): Bacteria > Actinomycetota > Actinomycetes > Propionibacteriales > Kribbellaceae > Kribbella. Next base: position 57,507 of record JAWWPC010000007.1, read on the forward strand.
CGGGAGTCGAGGTCAGAGAGTTGTTCTTGCTCGGTACGGAAGACGTCGGAAGACATCAGTTGTGCTCCTGAAAGCTGAAGTGAGGTGGTTGCGGACAGGCCGCAGTGCAGTGATGGACATCCGTAACGCCTCCTTCGATCCAGGCAGCACATGTCGCTGCTCAAGCCTCATCAGAATGACCGATCCCGCCGGACCGCGCAACGCATTTAATCGCCGCCGGCCGGCCGCACAATTCGCGCAGCGCTTCGCCGTCGCGCGCCCGCACCGGCACCGGACAGGCAACGCCGTTATGGGCCAGATGGTCCA